>NZ_JBNXUO010000002.1:0-318160 GCF_050563535.1 Falsiroseomonas sp. CW058 | reverse complement strand
GCCAGCATGGCGCGGGCCGCCGCATCCAGCCGCTCCACCACCGCCGGCGGCGTGCCGGCCGGCACGAACAGGCCGGTCCATCCGTTCAGCTCGAAGCCGGGCAGCAGTTCCGCCACGGCCGGCAGGTCGGGGAATTCGGGCAGGCGCGTGGGCGAGGTGATGGCGAGCATCCGCAGCCTGCCTTCCCGCACCAGGGCGCGGGTGGCGACCAGCGTGTCCACCATCACCTGCACCTGCCCGCCCGCCAGCGCGACGGTTGCCGCGGTCGGCGCGCGGAAGGGAACGTGGACGATGTCGAGCCCGGCCATGTGCTTCAGCATCTCGGCCGCCAGGTGCGTGGTCGTGCCATGCCCGCCGGAGCCGTAGTTGAGCTCCCCGGGCCTGGCCTTCACATGGGCGATGAACCCCTGCAGGTCCGCGACCGGCAGCGAGGGATGCACCACCACCGCGCTGACCCCGCCCGAAAGCCGCGTCACCGGGATGAAGTCGCGCAGCGGATCATAGGTGAGCCGCGCGCCGTAGAGGGGCACGTTCATCGCATGCGTGCTGATCGTGCCGATCAGCAACGTGTGGCCGTCCGGCGTGCTGCGGGCCGCGCCCTCCACGCCGATGATGCCGGCCGCGCCCGCGCGGTTCTCCACCACGAAGGGCTGGCCGAAGACCTGCGCGAAGCGGTCGGCGAGCAGCCGGCCCATCACGTCGGTCGAGCCCCCGGGCGCGAAGGGCACGATCACCCGCACCGGGCGCGTCGGCCAGTCCCGTCCCTGCGCCAGCGCCGGATGCGCGGCGATTGCCGCGGTGCCGGCCAGGACCAGGTTCCTTCGCGTCGTCATCCGTCCCTCTCCCTTGCCTCTCATCGTGCCAGCGCGTGGACTTCGCGCGCCTTCGCCGCGCAGGCGGCGGCGAGGAAGCCGAGATCGGTCCCGGTCGAGACGTAGCGTGCGCCCATGCGCACGAACTCCGCCACCAGGTCCGGCCGGCCGGCCAGCCCGCCGATGCCGACATGCTTCCCCGCGCCGCGCGCGGCGGCGATGATGCGCGCATAGGCGTCGCGCACGCGCGGATGGTCGTATTCGCCGGGGATGCCCATCTCCGCCGTCAGGTCGTTCGTGCCGACCAGCAGCATGTCGACGCCCTCCACCGCGACGATCTCCTCCACCGCCGCAAGCGCCTCCAGCGTCTCCACCATCGGGACCACCATGGTCGCGGCATCCAGCGCCGGGTTGGCAAGGGCGGCCGGCAGGCTGCGGAAGCCGAACTGCGGCAGGTGCCCGGCGGCGGAGCGGGTGCCGAGCGGCGGGAACTTCGCCATCCGCACCACGCTGCGCGCCTCCTCGGCCGAATGGACATGCGGCGCGATGATGCCGAGCGAGCCGGCATCCAGCACGCGGCCGACGAATTCCGGCGTCAGCGCCGGCACGCGCACCAGCGGCGTGATGCCGGCGGCCAGGGCCGCCATGCAGATCTGGCCGGTGACGTCGATGGTCAGCGGCCCGTGCTCGAGATCGACATAGAGGCTGTCGAAGCCTGCGCTGGCCGCGATCTGCGCCACCTCCACCCCGCGCACCAGCCGCGCGGTCATGGAGGCGACAACCTCGTCGCGGGCCAGCTTCTCCCGCACGCGGTTGCGCAGCAGGGGGGCGTCATCGGCCATGGGTCGGGCTCCGGTCGGCTGGGGCGTGGCGCCGCGCGTCGGTCACGGCAGCGGGTGGGCGTCGAGCATCGGCTGGTAGTCGGGCTCGACCTCGACCTCCAGCGTCGCGAGCAGGCGGACCACGCCGCAGTAGAAGGCGATGGTGGCCACCAGGTCGGTCAGGCATTCGGCGTCGAGATGCGGGCGCAGCGCATCGAAGGTGGCGGCACGCATCGCACCCTCGTACATCTCCCGCGCGCCGCGCAGCACGAGCCGCGCCGCGGGCTCCAGGGCGGAGGCGCCGCCCGCGCTCTCGGTCGCGATGGCGCGGATGTCGGCCTCCGTGCAGCCGCAGTCCAGGCCGATGCGGACATGGTGCGACCACTCGTAGGGGCTGCGCGCCAGCCAGCCGACCTGGAGGATCGCCAGCTGCCGCAACCGGGGGTCGAGCCGGCTGCGGTGGCGGATGAACATCGCGAAGTCCGTCACGGCCCGCGCGGCACCCGGGCTGTTGGCCAGCACGCGGTTCAGCCAGATGTCGCGGGCGAGGACGTCGCGGTGTTCCGGCGCCAGTTCGTCGCGCGTCAGATAGGGCAGCCTGGCCAATCCCGTCTCCCCTCCGTCCGTGTCACGCGATCCGGTAGAAGCGCGCGGCGGTGTCGTGGAACAGCGCCGCGCGTTCCGCCGCGGACCATCCTGCGGTGATACGCTTGAAGGTGTTCCACAGCGTCGTGTAGCCGGTGCCGGCCTTGTCCACCGGGAAGTTGCTCTCGAACATGCAGCGCGCGGGGCCGAAGGCGTCGACGCAGGTCTCCACCATCGGGCGCCACGCCGCGGCCAGCTCCTCCGACCCCGGGGGTGTCGCCCTCTCATGCGCGCCGAAGCCGAACAGCCGCATGCCGAAGCCGCCGATCTTCAGGTACAGGTTCGGGCAGCGCGCCAGGTCCCGCAGCGCCGCGCCCCAGGCCGCGCGCACATGGCGCCCGCGCCCCGCATAGGGCCCGATGCCGATCGCGCCGCCGACATGGTTCAGCACGATCCGCGTGTCGGGGAAGGCATCCGCCAGGTCGCGCAGTTCCGCCAGCTGCGTGTGGTACATCCAGGCGTCGAAGCCGAGGCCGAGCGGCGCGAGCTGCGCGAAGCCCTCGCGGAAGGCGGGGGCGAGCAGCACCATCGGCGCGGGGGTCGCGAGCGACCCGCGCGCCGCCGGGTCCGGGTGCCAGGCGGAGATGAAGCGCACCCCGCGCAGCCGCCCCCGCCCCGCCTCCAGCTGCGCCTCCAGCACCGGGCGGATGGCGGCGCCCACGGCCAGGTCGGCGAAGCCCACGACCGCCGCGGCCACGCGCGGCCCGCCCAGCGCATCGGCCCGTTCGCCGGCGGCGACGGCGAATTCGGTCTCGCCAAGCGGCCGTAACAGCGGGTCCCCGCCGGTCCGGTAATGGGTCCGGCATTCGACGAAGACGCTGGCGCGCAGGTCGTGCCCGCCGCCGGCATCGGCCAGGAAGTCCTCAAGCAGATAGGGCTGGTGCGGGGCGCCCCACAGGTGGTGATGCGCGTCGATGATCGGCAGCGCGGGCTCCAGCGCCGCCTCCCTGCGTTGCGCGAGCCAGTCGGGCCGCACCGGCGGGTGCGGCGGCGGCGCGGGCTGGCCCGGCGGTGCCGGGGGCGTGGCCTCGGTCAGCGTTTCCTCCTTCCCCGTCGCGCGGCGCGGGGTCTCGTTGCGCGAGCCTAGGTCAGCCCCGCCGCGCCTGTCGACGCCCGCCCGCCGCGCGGCGGCGATGCGGCGCGCGGGCACCTTCGCGAATTGACGCGCCCGGGGCCGCACGCGAATGTGCCGCCCCGGCATCGCCCGCGGGCCTTCCCGGCCCCGCCCGGCGCGGCGCCAGGTGGTGGAGGGCGACGATGGCAGCGAAGGATTCCGGCCGGAGGGCCATGCTGGGCGGCGGCGCCGCGATGCTCGCGGCCGCGCCGGCCCTGCCGGCCGCCGCGCAGGGCGCGGGCGCGAACACGCTCCAGGCGATCCGCGACCGCGGCGAGCTGCGGATCGGCGTCGCGCCCGGCGAGCCCTGGTTCTTCCGCGACCAGCGCAGCAACGAATGGCACGGCATCGGCTGGGGCGTCGGCGTCGCCCTCGCCCGTGAACTCGGCGTGCGTCCGGTTCCGGTCGAGACCACCTGGGGCAACGCGGTGGCGGGGCTGCAGGCAAACCAGTTCGACGTGATGTTCGTCCTCGACGCCACGCCGCAGCGCGCGCTGGCGATCGACTTCCCCTCGCAGCCCATGTTCTTCTACGCGCAGGGCCTGCTGGTCCGCCCGGGCCTGACCATCCGCACCTGGGAAGACGCGAACAAGCCGGAGCTGCGCATCGGCGTCGTGCTCGGCACCTCGCCGGACCGGGACGTGACGGCGCGCCTGCCGCGCGCGCAGATCGAACGCTTCCCCTCGGCCGACGAGACGGCGGCGGCGTTCCAGGCCGGGCGGGTCGATGCCATCTCCCTGTTCCACCCGGCGCTGGTCATGCTGCGCGCCCGCGTCCGCCGCGGGACGGTGCTGCTGCCCGAGCCCTTCCGCGCCGCCGCGACCTCTGCCGGCGTGCGGCGAGAGGCCGACAAGTCCTGGCGGGACTGGCTCGGCCTCGCCATGGCGCACATGTACACCACCGGGGAGACGCAGAAGATCTACGAGGACTACCTGACCTTCCGCGGGATCGAGCCGGGCAGCGCGCCTCCGGTCACGCGGGAGACGTGGCAGAACCGCGGCTGATCCCGCGGCGGCGGACCGGGGGATGAGCTACCAGTGGGACTTCTCCCCGGTCTGGCGCGACGCCGGGCCGCTGCTGGAAGGGCTCGGCAATACGCTGTGGCTGTCGGCCTGGTCGATCCTGCTCGGCCTCGGGCTCGGGCTGGCGCTGGCGCTGCTGCGGCTGTCGCGCTCGCGCCTGGTCTCGCTGCCGGCGCTGGCGGTGATCGAGTTCTACCGGAACACGCCGCCGCTGGTGCATTTCTTCTGGTACTTCTTCGGCCTGCCCATCCTGATCGGCGTCAGCATGAGCCCCTTCGCCGCCGCGCTGCTGGCCCTGTCCGTCCAGTCCGGCGCCTTCTTCGCCGAGATCTTCCGCGGCGGCATCGTCTCGGTCGAGCGGGGGCAATGGGAAGCCGGCCGCGCGCTCGGGATGAGCGAGGCGCGGCTGATGCGGCGCATCATACTGCCGCAGGCGGTGCGCCGCATGATCCCGCCGCTGATGGAGCGCAGCTTCGAGCTGGTGAAGACCACCGCGCTTGCCGCAACGCTCGCCTACGGCGAGCTGCTGTACCGCGCGATGGTCATCGCCTCCCGCAGCTTCCGCCCGCTCGAGACCTACACGGCGGTGGCGGTGCTGTTCTTCCTCGTTCTCTTCGCCGCCAGCCTCGGCATGCGCTACGTGGAAGCGGTGCTGCGCCGCGGCCACCGGTGATGGAATACGAGTTCGACTTCGCGGAGATCCTCTCCAACTCCGACCTGCTGCTGCGCGGGGTGCGGCTGACCGCCGCGCTATGGGCCATCGCCTTCGTCATGGCGATGGCCGCGGGCCTGTTCCTCGGCATCGCGCGCGGGTCGCGGCGGCGCTGGCTGAACTGGCCGGCCACCGCCTATATCGAGGTGTTCCGCAACACGCCGGTGCTGGTGCAGCTGGTCTGGTTCTACTACGCCTTCCCGGTGCTGACGGGCATCCAGGTCTCGCCCTTCGTCGCCGCCAGCCTCGGCCTCTGCCTCAACACCACCGCCTACTGCGCGGAGATCTACCGCGGCGGGCTGCAATCCATCACGGCGGGGCAGTGGGAAGCGGGGCGCGCGCTCGGCATGTCCTACTGGACGCTGATGCGGCGCATCATCCTGCCGCAAGCGGTGCGCCGGATGGTGCCCGCCTTCACCAACCGCGCGGTGGAGCTTGCGAAGATGACCTCCATCGCCTCCGTCATCACCGTGCACGAACTGATGCACGAGGCGCGCACGCTCAGCACGCAGAGCTTCCTCCCGCTCGAGACCTTCACGGTTGTGGCGGTGATCTACTTCGTCCTGATCTATCCCGGCACGCTGGCCGCGCTGCTGCTGGAACGCCGCCTGGCCGCGAGGGGAAGCTGACGATGGCCGAGGAGGTGCTGCGGCTGGAGGGCTTGCGGAAAAGCTTCGGCACGCATGAGGTGCTGGCCGGCATCGACCTGACCGTGGCGCGCGGCGAACGCATCGCCATCCTCGGGTCCTCCGGCTCTGGCAAGAGCACGCTGCTCCGCTGCATCAACTTCATGGAGCTGCCGACCGCCGGGCGGGTGGTGCTGGACGGGGAGCCGGTGGGGGAGGCGACGCGCTCCGGCATCCGCTACCGCGAGGCGGCGCTCTGCCGCCTGCGGACGCGGATCGGGATGATCTTCCAGCAGTTCAACCTCTTTCCCCACATGACGGCGGCGGAGAACGTGGCGGAGGGCCCGGTCTCCGTGCTCGGCCTGCCGCGGCGGGAGGCGGCGGAACGTGCCGCGCGGCACCTGTCCAGGGTCGGGCTTGCGGACAAGGCCGGGCAGTATCCCTCCCGCCTCTCCGGCGGCCAGCAGCAGCGCGTCGCCATCGCCCGCGCCCTGGCGATGGAGCCGGAGATGCTTCTGTTCGACGAGCCGACCTCCGCCCTCGACCCCGAGCTGGTGGGCGAGGTGCTGGACGCCATCCTGGCGCTGTCGCGCGAAGGCCGCACCATGCTCCTCGTCACGCATGAGCTGGGCTTCGCCTACCACTTCGCCACGCGCGTCCTGTTCCTGCATGACGGCCGCATCCACGAGGAAGGCACGCCCGAGCAGGTGCTGAAGCATCCGCGGCAGGAACGCACGCGGGCCTTCATCGGCCGCCATTCCACCTTCGCCTTCTGAAAGGACGCAGCCCATGGAGAGCAAGGGCGCGCAGACCCCGGCCGAGGACCCGCGCAACGCGCAGGTCCGCATCTGGCTGAATGGCCGGCTGGTCCCGCGGGAACAGGCCGTCGTCTCCATCTTCGATGCCGGCTTCGGCCTCGGCGACGGCGTGTGGGAGGGGATACGCCTCAGCCACGGGCGGCTCGTCCTCGTCGACGAACACCTGAAGCGGCTCTACGAGGGCGCGCGCGCCATCGCGCTCGACATCGGCGTGGAGCCGGCCGGCATGCGCCGCATCCTGGAGGAGACCTGCGCCGGCAACGGGATGACGCATGGCGCGCATCTCCGCCTGATGGTGACGCGGGGCGAGAAGAAGACGGTCCACCAGGACCCGCGCAACGCGCTCGGCCGCCCGACCATCGTAGTGACGGCCGAGTACAAGATGCCGGACCCCGGGCTGAAGCGCGCGGGGCTGAAGCTGTTCACCTCCACCTTCCGCTGCTCGCAGCCCGACGTCTTCGACCTGCGGCTCAACTCGCACAGCCGCCTCAACCTCATCCAGCCGCTGCTCCAGGCCATCCAGGCCGGCGCGCATGAGGCGCTGATGCTGGACCCGCTGGGCTTCGTGGCGAGCTGCAACAGCACCAATTTCTTCATCGTGCGCGACGGCGCCGTGGTGACCTCGACGGGGCGCTTCAACTTCAAGGGCATCACCCGCGCCAAGGTGATCGCACTCTGCGCCGCCCACGGCATCCCCTGCCGGCAGGAGGACTTCACCCTGGCTGAGGTCTATTCGGCCGAGGAAGCCTTCGTCACCGGCACCTTCGGCGGGGTGACGCGGGTGGCGATGGTGGATGGCCACCGCCTGCCCGGGGATGCCCCGGGCCCGGTCACCGCGCAGCTGTCCGACCTCTACGATCGCAGCTTCCTCGGCGCCCCGGACTGAAGGGGCGGCGGGCGCGGCGCGTCAGTCGGCGGTGATGTTGTTCCGCCGGATCACCTCGCCCCACTTGCGGTTCTCGGCCGCGATGAAGGCGCCGAACTCCTCCGGCGCGTTGCCGCCGGGGATGGCGCCCTGCGCGTCGAGCAGGCGCCGCACCTCGGCATCCTGCAACGCGGCGATGGCGGCGCGGCGCAGCTGGTCGAGCGGGCCGGCCGGCACGCGCGACGAGGTGACGAGCCCGTGCCAGTTGCTCGCATCCACTGAAGGCAGGCCGGCCTCGATGAAGGTCGGCACATCCGGCAGCCAGGACAGGCGCTGCGCGGTGCCGACGGCCAGCGCGCGAAGCGATCCCGCCTGGATGTTCGCCAGCAGCACCGGCAGGTCCGCGAAGCCCAGCTGCACCTCGTTCCGCAGTATCGCGGTGGCGAGCTGCCCGCCGCTGTTGTACGAGACATGCACGATGTCGATCCCGGCCGCGGCGCGCAGCTGTTCCGCCGCCAGGTGCGGCATGCTGCCGTTGCCGGTCGACCCGAAGTTCAGCCCGCCCGGCCGGGCCCGCGCGCCGGCCACCAGGTCCTGCAAGGTCCGGAAGGGGGATGCGGCGGGCACCACCACCGGTTCCGGCACCAGCACGCCGAGCGTGATCGGCGCCAGGTCGCGCAGCGGGTCATAGGGCGTGCCGCGGCCGAGATTGGGCGAGATCGCCAGTGCTCCGGCGCTGCCGATGGCGAAGGTGTAGCCGTCCGGCGCGGCCTTCGCGGTCAGGTCCACGCCGGTGACGCCGCCGGCCCCCGCGCGGTTCTCCACCACGACCGGCTGGCCGAGCGTGGCGGCCATGCGCGGCGCCATGATGCGCGCGACGATGTCGCTCGGCCCGCCCGCGGCGAAGGGCACGACGAAGCGGACCGGCCGGTTCGGGAAGGCGTCCTGCGCGGCGGCGGGCAGCACCGCGAGCGTGGCGAGCAGGCAGGCGGCGGCGATGCGCTTCGGCAGTATCGGCATGGTGTCCCCTCCCCGCCGGCTTCTGCGCGCCGCGCGGCGGTGCCAGTATCGGCGAAGCCGGCGGGCGGCGGAAGCGGAGGGTCGGCACGCATGAGGATCGCGCGCATCGAATGCCGGCTGCACCGCACCGGCTTCCGCCACGCCGCGGGCGCCGCCTCGACTGGCGGCAATCTCGGCCTGCGCGGGATGGAAACGCTGCTCGTCCGCGTCGAGACCGAGGACGGGCTGCATGGCTGGGGCGAGGGCTTCGGCTTCAGCCTGGCCCGCACGACGCAGGACGCGGTGGAACGGCTGGTCGCGCCGGCCTGCATCGGGCAGGATTCGCGCGACATCGACGGCATCGGCCGGATGCTGCGCCGGCGGCTGCACAACTACGGCCGCAACGGGCCGGTGACCTTCGGCATCTCCGCCATCGACATCGCGCTGTGGGACATCGCGGGCCGCCGCGCCGGCCGGCCGCTGCACGCGCTGCTGGGCCGCGCGGCGCGCGGCCGCGTGCCGGCCTATGCCAGCCTGCTGCGCTACGGCGTGGCGGAGGACGTGGCGCGCAACGCGGCCGAGGCGGTGCGCCGCGGCTATCGCGCCATAAAGCTGCACGAGATCGACCCGGACTGCATCCTCGCGGCGCGGCGGGCGGCGCCCGGGTTGCCGCTGATGCTCGACATCAACTGCGCCTGGGACGATCCGGAGGACGCGATCCGCTTCTGCGACTCCGTCGCGCCGCTCGGGATCCGCTGGGTGGAGGAACCGACCTGGCCGCCGGAGGCGTTGGACGGCATGGCACGCGTGCGCGCCGCCGCGCGCTGTCCCATCGCGGCGGGCGAGAACCTCGGCGGGGTCGAGGATTTCCGGCGCCTGTTCGCCGCCGGCGCGGTCGATGTCGCGCAGCCGAGCGCCACCAAGCATGGCGGCGTCTCCGCGCTGGTCGCGGTGGCGGCCCTGGCGCGCGACGCGGGCTGCGCGGTGGTGCCCCATTCCCCCTATTTCGGCCCCGGCCTGCTGGCGACGCTGCACGTCCTGGCCGCGGCGGAGGCGGAGCAACCGATCGAGGTCTATTTCGCCGACCTCGACCACCCGCCCTACGGCACGGCGCTGGCGGTGCGGGACGGCTGCATGGACCTGCCCGCAGGACCGGGCCTCGGGCTCGAGCCGTCCTGACGCGGCACCGACCCGGGGAACGCTGGCGCGGCGACGGACGGGGGCGCTGACGCGCCGGCGCGCGATGCTGTAGCGTCGTCCCAGCCGAACCAACGGCCACCGCTGAAGGAAACCAGACATGTTCCGACGAATGCTCGCCGCCGCGGCCGCGGCGCTCCTGTGCTGGGGCGGCACCGCCCAGGCGGGCGCGACGCTGGACGGCGTGCGCCAGCGCGGCATCCTCGCCTGCGGGGTGAATGTCGGCATCGCCGGCTTCTCCCTGCCGGACAGCCAGGGCGTCTGGCGCGGCATGGACGCCGATCTCTGCCGCGCCGTCGCCGCGGCCGTGCTGGGCGACGCCAACAAGGTGCGCTTCGTGCCGCTGACCGCGGTGCAGCGCTTCACCGCGCTGCAATCGGGCGAGATCGACGTGCTGATCCGCCAGACCACCCTGACCATGACGCGCGACACCAATATCGGCCTGCGCATGGTGGGCGTGAACCTGTACGACGGCCACGGCTTCATGGTGCGGCGCGATGCCGGCGTGCGCGACCTGCGCGGGATGGACGGCATGACCGTCTGCCTGTCGCCCGGCACCACGAACGAGCTGGTGACGACGGACGCATTCCGCGCCGCCGGCATCCGCTTCACGCCGGTCCTGCAGGAGAGGATGCAGGACAACGCGCAGGCCCTGCAGGCCGGCCGCTGCGACGCCATCGGCACCGACGCCACGCAGCTCGCCGCGCTGCGCAGCCAGTTCGCCAGCCCGAACGACTACGTGATCCTGGAGCAGCGCTTCTCGAAGGAGCCCTACGGCCCCGTCGTGCGGCGCGACGACCAGGAATGGTTCGACGTGGTGCGCTGGGTGCTGTTCGGCCTGATCGAGGCGGAGGAGCTCGGCGTCACCAGCCAGAACGCCGAGCAGCTGCGCGCCACCAGCCAGAACCCGCAGATCCGCCGCCTGCTCGGCACGATCCCGGATCTCGGCCAGGCCATCAAGCTCCAGCCGAGCTGGCTCTACGACGCGATCCGCGCTGTCGGCAACTATGGCGAGCTCTATGAGCGCACCATCGGCCCGAACACGCCGATCGGCCTGCCGCGCGGCGCGAACGACCTCTGGACCCGCGGCGGCCTGATGTATTCCTGGCCGCTGCGCTGAGCCGCCGGGGCGGCGGGATGCGGGCGCGGCGCCTTCATCCCGCCGGCCGGCGCACGGGGTCGAGCAGGTCGAAGGCCAGCCCGCTCGCCCCCTCACCCCGGCCGGTGCGCCTGCGCCGGCCGAGCCACAGGAAGCGCGCACCATCCGGCCCGCGCGCGTACTGGAAGGACCGCGTCAGGATCAGGCCGGCGCGCGGCACTTCCTGTTCCGGCAGCGCGAAGCCGCCCTCCTCCCCCCGCAGCAGGGCGGCGCGCGGCGTCTCCTCGTTCACGCGCAGCAGCAGGGCGCGTTCCGCATCCGGCCCGGCGGCATCGGACGGCGCCGCCACCACCCGGCGCAGCCTGCGCAGCCGCAGCAGGACGCCGCCGCCGCGTTCGGGGTCCGCTTCCGGCACCAGCGGGAACCAGCGCAGCGGCACCGGGCTCTGCAGGCGATAGATCGCGGCCGCCTCCAGCTCCGCCTCTCCCTCCGGCCGCTGCCACAGCAGCGCGCCTTCCGGCGCCGCCAGCGCCTTGCCGTCGAGCGGCACCGCGGTGAGGCCCGGCAGCCTGCGCTCCACCGCCCAGGCAAGGTTCGCCGCCTCGTCACGGAACAGCGTCACCTCCTCGATCGGGTCGCCTTCCAGCGTGCCGGCAGTGACAGAGGGCAGCAGGAACAGGGGCTCCTCCGCGCCGTCCCGCAGCGTCGGGTCGAACATCGCCCAGCCGCCGGTGCCCGTCCCTGCCCGGCCGACCGCCTGGACGATGCCGAAGCAGTCGGTGACGGTCAGGCCGGTGACGCGGCAGGCGGTGCCATAGGGCAGGCGCAGCGGCAGCTGGAACCAGTCATTGCCGGAGATCAGCATGAATTCCAGTGCCAGCATCGTCGCGATGCCGGCCGGGCCGGCCGACACGCCCGAAAGCGGCGCGCCGCCCAGCTCCATCTCCCAGTAGCGGTCGGCCGGCATCCCCGCGAAGGTCACCGGCGCCGGCAGCCGTGTGACGCTGCGCGCCGCCGCACCGCCGCCGCCGGCGCCGGCCGCCTGGTCGAAGGACCACCAGTCCAGCCGGCCATCCGCATAGGCATCGGCCGGCAACGGCGTGACCCGGCCATCCGGCTCGGTCGTCTCCAGCGCGAAGCGATAGGCCAGGGCCGCCGCTTCCCAGCGCGCGGTCCCGTCCGGGTCGACGAACAGCGTCGCCCAATGGGCGCGCCAGGCGGTGGCGGCGCGCAGCACCGCGTTCTGCATCCCGTCCGGCAGCGTCACCGCCGCGGGCAGCGCCGGGCCGCCCGCGCCTGCCTCGGCCTCGGCCAGTGCCGCCGCCAGCAGCGCGCCGTCCAGCGCCCCGCCCGCCGCCAGGGCGCGGAAGCGCCGCCCCGCCAGGTCCCGCGCCCCGGCCTCGCCGGGGTCTGGCAACGCGAAGGGGAATGCGGCGCGGAAGAGCGGCAGCACCTCCGCCGCGCCTTCCAGCGCCAGGGCGCGGCCGAAATCGATCCCCGCCTCCGCCGCCAGCGCGGCATAGGCGGCGCGCGCCGGCTCGGCCTCCACCCGCGGCTCGATGGGTGCAGCCCCGTCCACCGCGCCCCCGCCCGCGACCGACAGCGGCCCCGACTGCCAGGCGAGGGTCGCCGATACCGGCGTGCCCGCGTCGTTGCCCAGCAGCTCCGCGAACTGCCACTGCCGGCCAACCATCCAGAGCGGGTCGGCGATCCGCGCATCGAGGCCCGGCGCCATGTCCAGGGCGGCGGGCGACACCTCCAGCCGCTGCCAACGGGTGATGCTGGGCTCGATCGCGAACAGCCGTGCATCCACCACCGCCTCGGTGGCGGCGACCCAGACCGGCATGGCTCAGTCCCTCCCCGCGATGAAGGCGGCCTGCGCGGCCGAGATGTGCCCGAGCTTCGTCACGAGGTCTGAGGAGGCCGACTGCCCCGCCAGGTTGCGCGGCACCAGCGTGGTCGGCAGCACCGCGCCGTGCCCGGCGATGTCCTCCGGCATCAGCAGCCGCAGCCGGGCCAGGTCGAACGCTTCCCGCACCGCGGCCAGCAGCGCCTCGGTGGACCAGCCGGCGGCGCCGAGCCCGGGGTCGAGCGCCAGCAGCACCGATTGCGGCGGGCGCGCGCCGGGCGCGTCGTGGTGGAAGGCGACGGAGGTGGTGACGCGCCGCTCCGGCACCGCCTCCACCCAGGAATCGATGGACACCCCCGCGAGCGGCGCGCCGAGCGGTGGCGCGGTGCCGAGCAGCACGGCCGCCAGCAGCGTGGCGCGCGGCGGCCGGTCCGGGTCGGCGAAGGGCAGCGCGACCCATCGCTGCCCGGGCTGCAAGGGCAGTTGCACCACCGCCGCGCCCGCCCCCGCCTCGTGCCCCGTCAGGCTCGCGCCGTCGAGCGCGGCGACAAGCGCGCGGATGCGAGGGCGCACCATCGCCATCGCGCGCTGCCAGCGCACCACCTCGAAGCCGCCGCCGGGCCCGAGCAGCTCGGCGCGGGCGCCGAGACTCGCCTCGCAGGCCGCGGCGTCGGCGGGCGGCAGGACGAAGGGCGGCAGCACGGGGAAGCCGGCGCCGAAGACGTGGCGGATCGTCTCCGCATCCGCCGCCAGCGCCTCGGCGTCGGAGCCATCGGCGGGCGGCGCGGCGCAGCGCCGGCGCAGAGACTCGAGCGAGGCGCGCGCCGCCGCGGCGGCGGTCGCCACCGCCTCGTCCGGCATGCGCGCCGGCGGGGGATCGGCATGGACCAGCGCCGGCACCTCGGCGAGTGCGGAGGCGCCGCGCAGCGCCTCCAGCATCGCCGCGCGGTCCGCCGCGGCGTCGATCGCGCCGATCGCCGCGGCCAGCCGCGCCTCCAGCGCCGCGATCCGCGGTCGCAGCGCATCCCGCGCCGCGCCATCCGCCACGGGCCCGCGCGGCGGCACCAGGTCCCGGCAGGTGGCGGCCGGGCGGTCGTGCAGCGCCTCGCGCACGGCGGTCAGCAGCGCGAGCAGCGGATCGAGGCCCAGCGCCTCGGCCCCGGCGGGCGGGCCGGGCAGCAGGCGCAGGCGGCCCGTGGCCGGCAGCAGGCCCGCTTCCGTCGCGCGGCGCTCCAGCACCGCCGCCACCCGCGCCTCCAGCCGCGACATGGCGCCACCCGGCTCCTCCTCCGCCAGGCGCAGCAGCGCCAGCGGCGACAGGCCGAGTTCGGTCGGCGGCAGGCCCGGCAGCGGCGTCGCCGCGCCGTCATCCCCCACCACCTCCCCGCCGAGGAGGAAACGGCCGGGCGGGCCGATGAGGTCGGCGGCGATGGCGTTGCCGACCGGCTCGGCCTCCGCCGCCACATCCAGCGGCCACCCCTCGGCCACCGCATCGGCGGGGCGAAGCCAGAGCAGCTTCTGCGTGTAGCCCCAGGCCTCCCGCGGGGTCCGCACGGCCTGGGCCTCCGGCGGGGCCGCCTGGCGGTCGGTCACCGCCATCGCGGCCGCGGCGCGGTCGAGGTTGCCGGAGGCGAGGTGGTGCACCGCCTCGAAGGACCACAGGTCGGCGAAGCCGTCGGCCAGGCCCAGCAGCGCGTCGAGATGCGTGCCGAGCGCGGCGAGGTCCGGGCCGCTGGGCTCGAAGCCGGCATGGGGGCGCAGCTTCGCGTGGAAGGCGGCGTCGGTGCCGCGATCCTGCCACAGCATCGCGAGGGCGAGGCCATCCACCACCCCCGCGGGCGGGATCGCCTCCGTCGCCTCCGGCACCGGCGCGACGACGGGCGGGGCGCCGGGAAGCGGGCAGAGCCGGCGCAGCGGGCCGATGAACTTCGCCCGGGGCCTGTCCTGCAGCAGCCGCTTCTCCAGCCGGTAGCCGAGCAGCGCGCCGGGCGGCTGCCCCTGCGCCACGCCCTCGGACAGGGCGATCGCGTCGCGCACCCGCGCGGAGTCGAGCCGCACCGCGAAGGCCTCCGGCTCGTCGTCGCGGTTGGCCATGTGCGCCGCGCGCATCACCGCCGCCGCCGCCCCGTGGCGCAGGGTCGGCACCTGGACGAAGCCCTCGCTCGCCTCGCCAGCCGGGTCCGGGCGCAGGTCGTGCACGATGCCCCAGCCGCCCAGGTGCAGCCCGCCCGGTGCCGCGCGGCGCTGCGCGTCGAGGCGGCGCGCGGCGAGCGAGGTGATCCAGGCATCCAGCCGGTGCGACCCGCAGTCGAGCAGCCCGCGCATCGCATGGTCCACCTCCGCTGCCGGCCGGGCGCCGAGCAGCGTCGCGGCGACGCGCTGCGCATGGAGGTCGCGGAACCCCGACTCCGGCGCGACATCGAGCACCGGCAGGTCGCGCAGGACCTCCAGCTCCGCATGGACGTCCTGCGCGAAGCTCGTCGCCGCCCCGGCCCGCCTGAGGCCGAGCGCCTGCGACGGCGTCTCGACCATCAGCGCGCGCGCCATCGCAGGCTGGGCTTCCATCCCCGCCATCTCGGCCGCGAAGCGCCCGCCCCCGCCGCCCGCCGCCGGCGCGGGCATGCGCAGCAGCAGCTTCAGGATCACCTCCTCCACCTCATGCGCGGCGGAGACGAGCAGCAGCGATTCGTAGAGCGTGTCCACCTCGTCCGCCGCCTCGGCGAGCACCGTGCGGATCGCCTCCTCGTTGCCGAAATGCAGGCGGCCGAGCCGGGCGGCGAGCCTTTCCGCCGCGCGCTTCGGCACGTCCGACCCGGCGAGGTCGGCAGCGACCCAGGGCAGTCCCCGCATCGGCGTCGCCCGGCGCTCCGGCAGGATGCGCGGCAGGGTGGTGCGTTCCGACACCATCAGCCGTTCCTGCGACAGGCCGAGATGCGCGAAGATGGCGCCCACCATCGCCGCGTGATGCCGCGCAGCCTCGGTCCTGGCGGCCGTGGAATGCAGGCGGCTCCATTCGCCGATGGTCAGGCGGATCGCGCCGGACGCGGCCAGCGGCCCCTGCTTCAGGATGCGCGCCAGGATGTCGGGCGTGTCCTCGCCCCGCGGCACCGCCGCCATGCAGGGCAGCGCGTCCAGCGGGGCGGTGCCCGCGGCGCCGGGCAGCGACGGCGCCTCCACCCAGGCGCGGATGCGGCCCAGCATGCGCCCCAGCCCCGCCTCGAAGGCCGGCCAGGCGGCGAAGGACGCCTCCCCCTCCCGGCGAAGCGGCAGGCCGAGGACCGGCAGCACGCCATAGGGCTGCCGCCCGATGCGCAGCGCCGGCAGCGGCCCCGCAGGGCGCAGGTGGTCGCGCACATGCCACCGCAGCGCGTCCAGCATCGGCGGCGGGACCATGCCATCGACCAGTTCGGCGAAGAAGAAGCCGAAGACGGCGCCCCACAGCGCGGTGTTCAACTCCCGCGCCGTGACCTCGCGGTCCGCGAGGCCGCCCGGAAAGCGCGCGAGCGCCGTCCCCGCCGCGGTGCCGAGGCCGAGCGCGGCGGCAAGCCGCGCGGCGTCCGTCTCCGCGCCCGGCGCGCCGCCCGCCAGCGCCGCCGGATCGGCCGGGAAGGCCTTCGCGCGTTCCGCGCGGCCTTCCAGCCCGCCGCTGCGGGCGTTGGTTGGCGTGCCTGGCGCGAGGAATTCCAGCCCCTGCGCGAAGCCCTGCGCGCACAACTGGTCCGCCAGGCGTCCCGCCGCTTCCTCCGGCCCCATCGTCCAGTCCACGCCGAGGACGACCAGCCGCGGCACGCCCGCACCGAGATCGCGCCCGCCAAGCTCGGCGCGCCGGATGGTCACCGCCATGCCGGCCGCCTCCGCGCGCGCGAAGTCCGTCACCCAGGCGAAATCCTCCGCATCGCCCGGCCCGGCCCCGTCCTCCCCGGCGGCGGGCGCCTCGTCGTCGCCGTCCTCCGGGTCGGGCGCCTCCGCCTCCCCGGGCTCCAGCATGGCGTCGCCGAAGGGGGCGACGGCGAGGCTGTCGGGGATCGGCTCGCCCCAGCACCGGTGGAACTCCCGCCACTCGGCGTCGAACAGCGCGACGAGCCAGCGCGTCGGCAGCAGGCGCGCCTGGGCCGGGGCCGGCCCGGCGGCGGCGATCTCCTCCACCTCCGGGAAGTCCGGGGCGTCGGGCGCGGCGTTGCGCGGCCGCAGCGCATCCGCGACGAAGGCCGCGCGCTCCGGCGTGGCGGCGGCATCGACCAGCGCGTCCCAGGCCTCGGCCGGGGCGCCCGGGTTGGCGCGCAGCGCCGTCCAGTATGCCCGGCCCGCGGCGGCTTCGGCCGGGGTCAGAAAGGGGCGGTGCTGGTGCAGGTGGATCTGGTCGGGGAAGATGCGGACCCGGAGCGCCTCCACCGCGCCCGCTGCGTCGCGGTCGAACCGCGTCTCGATCCGCACCGGCAGCAGCGCGACGGGATGCGCGGCCGACAGCGTGCCGACCAGCAGTTCCGCCTGGCGCTCCATCCCGCCGAGCAGGCCCGCCACCTCGGCGCCATGTTCCGCGCGCAGGCGGATCGCCTCCGCGCGGCGGGCACGCAGCTCCGCCGCCTCCCGCTCCCGCGCCTCGGCGCCCGCGGCGTCGCCTGCCGCGCGCGCGCGCAGCGCGGCGCGTTCGGCCGCGGCGGCCCGCAGGCCGGACGCCTCCGCCTCCCGCGTGGCGGCGGCGGCGGCCTCGCGGGCGGTGCGGAAGCTATCGAGCTCGAGCGGCGGCATGGCGGCTCCTGCGGTCAGCTCTTGGGAAGCAGGGTGGCGGCGGGGATCAGCACGCGCACGGGGCGCTGCAGCAGCAGGTTGGCCAGCCCCGCCGCGCTGCCCTCCACCCCGCCCCCCGGCACGCGCAGCGGGTCGAGATGGGCGCCCGGCTCCGTGCCGGTCTGGGTCCAGTTCAGGTCGTTGGCCACCGCCTGGCCGCGGAAGCCGCGCCGGCGCCCGCCGCGCGGCGTCTCCGGCGCGTCCAGCCCGAAGCGCGGCTCGGTGACGGGTTCCTGCAGCACGAAGTGCCAGCGCGGATCGGCGTCGAGGTCGGCTTCCGTGATGTCGAGGCCGACGACGGTGATGTCGGGCTCGATGCGGAGCCTGAACAGGGTTCCGCGCGGCGCATCGGCCGGGCGGGCCGGGTCCACCGGCATCGGCTTGCCGCCCTCCACCTTCCAGGCCAGCACCTGCGTGCCGGGATAGCGCCGCAGCAGGTTGCCCCGCAGCACCAGCGCGATGCGCGCCCCGCCGGAGGAGAGCCGCGCCGAGAGCGGCCCGGCGGCGGGCCAGGCGTGGATCGGGCCGCAGTCGTTACGCGCCGGGTCGCGCCAGTTCCAGAACCGCGTGAGCGCGGTGGCCCGCCCGTCGGTCGGGTAGGTCCGCCACAGCAGTTCCCGGTTCATCTCGTGGTTCGCGCCGACCATGAAGGCGGCGATGAAGCGCGGGTTGGTCTTCAGCGCCGCCACCCCGTCCGGCGGCAGCGTCAGCTCCCGCGGGAGCATCTGGTCCGGCGCGAAGGCGGACAGCATGTCGGCCAGCGGCGCGCGCAGCTCCGGCGCGGCCATGATGGGGTCGAGCGGGGCTCGGCCGCCGCCGAGCCAGGGCGGGATGTCGATCTGCGCGCCGAGCCGGCGGCCGATCACCCGCGGCGGGTGGATCGCGGCGCGCAGCTGCGCGGCCAGCGCCGGCAGCCCGTCCCGCGGTGTCACCAGCACCGCCGTGGGGGCGAGCGGCGGCAGCGCGAGCCGGTCGAAGGCAAGCTCCACCCGCGCGACCATCGCCGGGTCGCGGTCCGGCAGGGCCAGCACCGCGCTGAACAGCGGCGTCGCATCCGTGCCGAGGTCGAGCACCGGCGGGTCGGCCCGCGCCTCCACGCCGCGCCCGCGCGGGACGGTGTCGGACGCCCCTCCCCATGGGATCGTCACGTCCCGCGTGCGGGACCGCAGGCGCGTGCGGAACAGGTCGCGCCCCTCGTTGCGGGCCTGGGGCGCCGGCGGGTCGGTCAGGCGAAGCCGCAGCACCGCCTGGCCGCCCTCCAAGCGCTCCGCCACGGTGGCGCGGCGCCCCTGCCGCACGGCGTCGAGCAGGCCGCGCGTCGCGCCGCGCGCCAGATCCACCGCCTGCCCCACGTCGCGAAGGCCGGCGCCCGCCGCGGTCAGCAGGTCCTGCCGCCGTCCCGCCCCGTCGACGATCGACAGCACCGTCCCGCCGGGCGCCTCGGTCGCCTCCAGCGCCACCAGCCGCCGCGTGCCGCCTTCGTCCTGCAGCGCCACCGCGGCGGCGCGCGGCGCCGCGGCGCGCATCGCCTCCACCTGCGCCACCGCCTCCGCCAGCCCGGTGCCCTGTGCGGCGGCGAAGCGCTGCACGTCGCCGATGCGGCTTTCCGGCAGCGCGCCGACCTGCGCGAGATCCGCCCGCGGCCGGTCGGCGCGGTCCAGCACGCCCGCGCCGACGCCGAGCCGGTCGAGCGCGATGCTGTCCTGCCCGATCCGCACTTCCCCGATGCCCTGCCGCAGCGCGTCCTCGGCGGGGCGGAAGCCGGTGATGCCGTCGCGCCCGCGCAGCGACGGGTCGGCGGCGGCCTCGCTGCGCAGCATCGCGCCGGCCAGCCCGCGCGCCGCGGCATGGCGCACGCCGTCCGTGCCCAGGTTGCGCGCGGCGAGCGACCGCGCGGTGACGCGCATCAGCCGCCCGACGGGGCTGGCCAGGCGGCGCGCGGCCGCGTCGAAGGCGCGGTCGGGCAGGCTGCTCGCCGCGATCTCGCCCGCGACGGTCAGGCCCCCCCGCTCGCCCGCGCGGTCGGGGAAGGTGCGCGCATGCAGGACGGAGGTGATGGCGAGCACGCGTTCCGGCTGCAGCCGGCGCAGATGGCGGTCCACCGCGCGGGTGTTCACCAGCGCCGCCAGCCGCCCGCGGTCCAGCTGCGCATTCGCCGCCAGCACCTCCCCCACCTGTTCCCAGGCGGCCTGCATCAGGTCCTCCTGGTAGCGGCGGACGGTGTCGGCGCCGAGCCGCGCGGCGATGCGCGTGCGCGGGTCCAGGTTCAGCTCGTCGAACCAGTCGGAGCCCATCCGGGCGGGGTCCGGCCGGTCGCGCCGGGCATGGCCGGCGCCGTGCAGCGGCGGCAGCAGCTCGGCCGGCTCGCCGGGCGCCGGGTCGGCGGGGGTGGTCGCGCGGCGGATCGCCTCGGTGAAGGCGGCCGGCACATCCTCCAGCCGGGCGACGCGGCGGGGCGCCTCCAGCGGCGCCTCCTGCCGGATCTCGGCACCCGGCCCGCCGGGCGGCAGCGCCGCCAGGGTGTCCGCCCGGCCATCCGCGGCGCCAAGCCAGACCAGCCCGCGCCGTGCCTCCGGGCTGCCGGGGGGCGGGATGGTCGCCGGCGCCGGGCCGAGCCGGCGGGCGAGCACCTCGAAGTCGCCATCCTCGCCGGTCTCGAACTCCCAGTGGTGATAGACCGGCAGCGTCATCGCCTGGCCCGGGCTCCAGGCGTCGGACAGCGTCGCGGGGGGATCGGCCGCGGTCTCGCCGAGGCCGGCGCGCACACCGGCATCCCAGGCCGGCACCACGCAGGCCAGCCACCGCCGGTCGGGCGCGAGCCGCCGCGGGCAGACCAGGCGGGAGACGTTCAGCTCGGGCCGGCGCGCCATCTCCGCCGCATCGTCGCCGCCCTCCTCCGCGACCAGGCGCTGCGCATGCGCCCAGGCCCAGGACTGCGAAAGGGCTGGCAGTTCCCCCGCCGGCACCTCGACGAAGGGCAGCGGGCGGCCGGGCGCGACGCGCGGGCCCCGCACGCGGTCCCGGTCCAGCACGACGAGGACGAGCCAGGGCCGCAGCCTCTCGCCCTCCGGCGGCGTGGTCGCCACCAGCCAGGGCAGGTCCGGCGGGTCGAATTCGATGGCGGCGAGCATGTTCGGCTCGAAGTCGCGCGTCCCGGGGCGCGGCTCCTGCCGGACGATCAGCCGGGGGTCGAGGCCGAGCACGTCGCCCGGCCCGAGCATCAGGAAGGTGCGGACCGCCGCCAGGTTGTCGGCGCCGAGGCTGATGCCGATGCCGACCTCCGCCCGGCCATGCGCCGGCACCCCGCCCGCCGCGGGCGCGAGCGCGGCGCCGAGACCGCGGCGCACCCAGGAGAAGAAGTGGTGGCGCTGCATCGCCGCCTCACCCCGCCAGCTCGAAGGTCTCGACCAGCAGCGCGCCCGCGGGCACCGCCCCCATCCCGCGCAGCGCCGCGGGCGAGGCCGCGGCCCAGGCCGGCGCGCCCGAGGCACGGGGCGCGAGCGTGCCGGCCTCCGCCACCGACCAGTCGCCCGCCTTGACGCGCACCGCTGCCGGCTTCGGCACCGCGAAGCGCGCCGCGCGCCGCAGGTCCGGCCGTGCCGCCAGCGCATCCGCGAGCAGGTCGAGCAGCGCGAGCCCTTCCGGCACGAAGGCGGTGGCCAGGCCCCCTTCGCCGCCGAGCGGCACATCCTCGTACTCGACCGTCACCGCCTGCGGCGCGGGGCAGCGGAAGCCGCCGCCGCCCGCCGCCTGCACGCCCGCCGCCATGCGCTGGAAGCCCGGGCGGGTAAGGCTCTCGTTCTCCGGCACGTCGAGGTACTCGGCCACCGGGAAGAACTCGGTCAGCGTCTCCGCACCCGGCAGCGCCGCCCCGTTCACCGACAGCACCGGCAGGCCGAGCCGCGGCGCGCCTTCCACCGGCGACCTCCCCAGCCGGCGCAGCTGGATGCCGAGCGGCAGGCGACGCTGCACGAAGCCGGGATGCGCGAAGGGATGCGCCACGATCTCGCCCGGCGCGGGGGCGGGACCGGCGCCGAAGGTCAGCACCGTGGGCGTGCCGGCGGGCAGCGCCACCACCCAGTTCTCCCGCGCCGCCATGTCGCCTTCCAGCCGCGCCCTGACCTCGGCGAGCGCGATGACGGGGGGCTGGGGCGCCGGCTCGTCGCCCCAGCTCTCGTCGATCGGCACCTCGACGGTGAAGAACAGGATCTTCGCCTCGGCGTAGCCCTTCAGCCGCCAGCGGCCGGGGCCGGAGAGCGTGGCGTCGAAGGCGACGCCCAGCAGCCGGCGGCCGCGGAAGCTGATGTCGGCCGCGCCGCGCACCGACACCTCGAAGCGGAAGGCGGGGCTGGTGTGGATCAGCGCGTCGAGCGCGAAGCTCGCCCCCATCGCGATGGGGCCGAACTTGTAGCGGATGCCGAATTCCGCGCCGAACTGCAGCGTGCCCGCCGCCACGGCGAAGTAGCCGCGCACCCAGGCCTTCACCAGGCCGATGTCGTAGGTGGCGCCGATGCGGTCCATCGGCGGCAGCCAGTCCGGCTTCGGCTCGAAGCGCGGATGGAAGCCGCCGATCGAGACGAGGAGATGCGCGTTCTCCCCGAAGCCGAAGGACAGCGCGGCCGAGCCCTGGATGGCGATGGGCCCGAGCCGGCTGTCCCGCAGCTGCCCGTACAGCCTGACCCGCGCGGGGGAGAACTCGATCTCCCCCACGATGTCCGCCTTGATCGAGAAGCGGATCGGGTCCGGCAGGCTGCGGAAGCACTCGATGGCGAGCCGGCCGAGCAGGATGATGCGGTCGAGCGAGGTGCGCCGGTCGCCGCCCCAGTTGTCGAAGGGCAGGATGATGCCGAGCCGTACGGAGGAGAGCTGGTCCGACCCCCAGCCGAGTTCCGCCATCAGCCCGATCGTCATCGCGTCCCGCCGGACCGGGAAGACGGTCCTGAGGGTGGAGATGATGCGCGGCGCGTCGCCCACCGGGTTCTCGGGGAACAGCACGTCGTCCATCGCGCCGCTCGGCAGTGCGGCGAGCAGCGCGGCGTGGTCGAAGCCGTGGTGCAGCCCGATCATGCCGCCGACGGCGTTGAGCGTGAGCCGCAGGAACAGCTCCAGCCCGCCGGGGAAGCGGGCATGGACCAGCGCGAAGAAGGCGTAGGGCGGCGGGTCCTCCCCGAAGGTGGAACCCGGCCGGCGCGTGGACAGGATGACGATCGCCTTCACCGCGATCCAGCCGCAGAGCGTGAGGTCGAGCGCGCCCGCGAATTCCCCCCGCTCGAAATCGAGCAGGAGGTAGCCGCCGCCGCTGACCAGGCCGAGGTCGAGCGACACGCCGATGCCCTTCGGCGGCTGCAGCTTCAGCGCGGTCCCGTCCTTGCCGGCGAATTCGACATCGAAGCCGAAGCGGTCGAGGCTAGCGCCGACATGGCCGAGCGCCGGCGGCCCAAGGCGGAAGCCGCCCGCCGAGCGGATGCCGAGCGCGACGCCCCCCTTCTTGCCCGGACCCAGTTCGAGGTCGATGTACTCCGCGCGGATGGCCGCGACCGACCCCGCGCCGCCCAGGCCGAGGCCGGAGGCGAGCCGGATCTTCAGCCCCGCCGCGCCGTCGAGCAGGAAGCCACGCTTCGCATCCAGGCGGAATTCCACCGTCACCCGCGCCGTGAGCTTGCCCGCGCCGAGCGCCCCGAAGATGTCGCCCACCAGCCCGGGTGCATCGCCGGGCTGCAGGACGAGCTCCGCTTCCTCGACCTTCAGGAACAGCGCGGTGCCGCCCTTCCCCGCCCGCCCGCCGAGCGCGACGCTGCGGAGGTCGAGCCGGGACTTGCCGGCCTTGCCGATGCGGAAGGCCGGCGCATCCGGCAGGCCCTCCGCACGGACCGACAATTCGATGTCCGGGTCCCCGCCCTCGGCCGAGAAATCGACCGTGTTGTCATCCGTGCGCCACAGCAGCGTCGCGCCCGAACCCTCCTGCGCCTTCAGCTTCAGCTTGCGCTTGGCCAGGCTGCCCTCGGGCTTCGGCAGCTCCAGCTCGCCACTCGCCTTCAGCTTGCCGATGCGGAACAGCACGCCCGGCCCGCCATCCGCGGCGTCGAGCGGAAGGGCGCCGAGGACGAATTCCAGTTCGGTCGTGGAAGCCGGTCCGTCCTTGCCCTTGACGTGCAGCGCCCCGGCGAAGGCGGCGCTGAGCGCGCGCGACAGCAGCTCCGCCACCTCCGCATCGGCCGGGGTGGCTGCCGGCGCCGGTTCCCACCCACTCGCGAAGGAGATCCCGCCCGTGGCGCCGGGGGAGAGGTAGACGGCGCCCGCCGGCAGCGCCGCCACATCCGCGGGGCCCCGCGCGGTGCGCGCCGCAGCCTGCCGAAGCACCGCAAGCAGCGCCGGCCCGGCGATGCCGAAGATCGCGTCGGTGCCGCCGAAGCGCCGCAGCCCCTCGCGCTCCGACCGGCCGGACAGGCGGTTGAAGATCGCGACGGGATCGAGCCGCGGCGCCTCCTCCACCCTCTCGTAGCCGAGCATCAGCAGCCGCAGCGCGGCATGCAGCAGCGGCATTTCCGCGCGCACCGTCTCCGCCGCCAGCAGCGTGCAGAGCGCATAGACCGTGTCCGCCGCCTTGTCGCCGAGATCGCCGGCGCCGAGCAGCCGTTCCGCCAGGCGCCGCACCTCGCCCAAGCCCTGCAGCATCTCCGCGAGGGCGTCGTCGAGGGCCGCGTCCTCGGCCTCCGTCAGCTTTTTCTCCTGCAGGCGTATGTCGTCGAGCAGAGAAGCCGTGTCGGGCGGCGGGCCGGCCTGGAAGCCGAGTTCGCGGCGGACATGGGCGAGCAGCGCGGGGCTTTCCGCCGCGCGGCGCATCGCGTCCAGCGCCAGCCGCGTCCAGGCGCGCAGCGCGCCGACGGGCCCGGGAACCTGCGTCGGCGCGGGCATCAGGGCGCCCCCGGCGGCAGTGTCGGCCGCGTGCCCGCGACGCCGAGGGGGACGGCGAAGCGGGTATGGGGATGGCCCTTCGACAGGTCGGCGGCGAAGCCGAAGGGCCGCTCGGCCGGGATGGGCGTGACCTTGTCCTCCGGGTAGTCGCGGCGCGTGGAGGAGAGGAGGTCGTGCAGCACCGCCACCGGCTCCCCCGCATCGTTCACCTGGAAGGCGATGATGCCGACATTGTTCGTCAGCACCGCCTCGCGCAGCGGCATGAAGCGGTCGGCGAGCGCGGCGGCATGCGCCCCAGCGACCCGCTTCGCGCGGTCGAGGCCCCGCGGCGCCTCGGCCGCCTTCCCCGCCGCGGCGGCGATCCGCGCCGCCGCCTCCTCCAGCGCGGGGCCGCGTTCGGCGTCGGGACGGCCATCGCGCGCCGTGGTCAGGCGCCAGGCCCAGTCGGGCGGGGTCGCCGGGTCCTCCGCCACGCCAGGCGGCCAGCCCGCGGCGCGCAGCAGCCCCGGCTCCTCCTCCAGCCGGCGCCGTTGCAGGACCGAGAGGTCGGCGCCGTCCGGCAGGCGCAGCTTCGGCCGGCCCTTCCAGCCCAGCCCCTCCAGCCCCGCCGGCGCCATGCAGAGGTTCAGCCAGTGCCAGCCGCGATAGATCGCCTCCGCCGCCGGCAGCAGCGCGTTGCGCGCCGCGGAGGAGGTGAGCTGGACGATGCGCGCGGCCTCCCACGCGCCGTCCTTGCGGCCCCAGCGGTCCATCGCCAGCGAAAGGCCGTAATGCACGTCCCCCCCCAGCACCACGACCCGCGGATGGTTCGCCAGCCGGCCGAGCAGCGCGTGCAGCGCCGCCTCGTTGGAGGGCCAGGTCTCGGTGTCGGCGAAGAAGTCGCCGCGCGTGCGCCCGGTGGCGAAGGCCAGCGCCGACCCGGCCGGCTTGCCGTCCCGCGGCTGCGCATCCGCATCCTCCGCCACCCCCTTCCAGGCGCGCGCCACGTCGAAGCCGCGGACGGCCAGCGGCTGGATGATGCGCTCCATGATCTCCGGCCCCAGCACCGGGGTCGAGGAGATCACCAGCAGCACCTCCGCGGCGTTGCGGGCGGGGGCGTCTGGCACCTGGTCCTCCAGCGTGTCGCCGAGCAGGCTCGCGGGCTCCACGCCGCCGGCGGGGAAGGTGCGGCGGGTGCGGCTGTCCAGCACGCGCACGACATGGACGCCGCCGGGGGCCTGGTAGTGGAAGGCCGCGCGCCCCTCCTTCGCCTCCGGCCGGCGGGACGCGGCGGTCAGGCCGAGCAGCGCGTCCAGCTCATCCTGTCGCGCGGCGTCGCGGCCGCGCGTGGTGGCGAGCCACGCGGTCGCGGCCTCCAGCAGCCTGCGGTTCGGCGCGCCCTCCTTCTCGAAGGACGGCCAGTCGGAGCCCCAGGCCTGGAAGAAGGTGTAGGCCACCAGCGCGTTCCGCATCACGGCGACACCGAGCGGCTTGGCCAGCACGCGGCGTTCCCAGGCCGCGTTGATGTTCCAGTCGTCAGTCACGTCGTGGTCGTCGAAGATCATGCAGACCGGGATGTTGGCCAGCACGCGCGCGACCTTGCCGAGCGTCGCGGCGAAGACGCGCAGCCGCTGGCGCTCCGCCTCGAAATCGGGGCCGAGCGTCGCCTCGATGCGTCCCGGAAGGCCGGGCCCGCCCTTGGGCGGAAGCAGGGCGTCGAGGTCGGTCAGCGGGAAGGGGCCGGGCGGCGTCGCTGCCTCGGCCGCGCAGGTCGCCAGCGTGGGGACCGGGCGCCAGGCCAGCGGCGACCAGGCCAGCAGGTACATGGCCGCGTATTCACCGAAGGTCAGCAGGTGGTTCTGCGCCTCGACCGAGGTGAAGCCGCCCTCCCCGCGGATCAGCACCGTGCGGCGCAGCGGCGGCGCGGTGGCGGGGGTGACGTCGCCCGGTGCGCCCGCCCGCGTCGGCAGTTGCTCCGCCCCGCCCATCAGATCCGCCGCAAGGTCCTGGATCATGTGCAGCAGCGCGGTCGGCACGTCGTCGGCGTAGATCTGGTCGCCGGTCAGGAAAAGCTGGTGCGGACGGCCGAGCGCGACCGGCGGGTCGCCGACCTTGCCCGACAGCGCATCGTCCAGCCAGGACAACGCATCGGTGCCGGACCCGTGCGGCTTGCGGCAGCTGGCATGGGCGATGCGGAGTTCGCCGAGCGCGAGGGGCGGCGCGACGAAGCCCGGCAGCTTCCCCCCGCCGCCGCCGAGCGCCAGGTGGCGGGGGGCGAGCGGCGAGACGCCGGCGATCTTGCGCGGGTCGCCGTCGCCCTTCGGGTCATCCTCCAGCAGGCCGAGCGTCAGCAGGCTCTCCACCGCGCCGCCGCCCTGCGGCTGCAGGGCGACGTCGTAGCTGTAGCGTGCGCCGGGCCGCAGGTGGCCGTGCTGCAGCGGCGGCGTCTCCGGCGCCGCGGGCGCGTCCGCCGGCCGGCCGGCGCGGACGAGTGCGACATGCAGCCTGTCGCCGAGGCGCCGCGTCGTGGCGATGCCGCCGCCGACCGCGGCCGCGCCGTCGGCCTGGCCGGGCGCCGAGGAGGTGGCCTCGCCCTCGAACAGGCTGAGGCTGACGAGGCAGGGTTCGCGACAAGCGACCCAGACGGTGACGGTCCCGGCATCCAGCCGCCGCAGGATCGGCCCGGCGAGGAGGAGAGGAAGGTCACCCATCGCCCGCCCCCGGCATCCGGGCGACCGCGAGACATCCCTGCGCAGCCACGATGCCAGCCAAGTCGCGGCACCCCCACGCTGTCCGGAGCTGATATGACCATGCGGGACCGGACTTTCGTCCACCGTCTCGTGATCAAGCCTTCGTGCGTGAGGCACGGGGAGGATTCGTGCGTGAGGCGCGGGGAGGATTCATGCGTGAGGCGCGGGATGCCGGTTTGCGGGACGCGCGGGCGGCGTGCGACGCCGGGCTGGATTGCTGCGCGGTAATCAGCTTGCTAAGCGAGGGCATCGCCGGTCCGCGGTGCATGCGGCCCCCGGGCGCCGGCGCCACGCCGGGTCTGGAGGAGAAGATGCCGATCAGCGACCGCATGTCCGCCGGCGACGTCATCCTCGGCTGGGATGCCGCCAGCAAGCGCGACCTCCTCGACGGCCTCGCCGCCGAGGCGTCGCGGCGGCTCGGCCGGCCGCAGGCGGAGATCCTGGAGGCGTTGCGGGACCGCGAGGCGCTGGGCTCCACCGCTCTCGGCCGCGGCGTGGCGTTGCCGCATGCGCGCCTGGCGGGCGACAGCCCGCCCCTGATGCTGCTGGCCCGGCTGCGCCGCGCGATCGACTACGAGGCGAGGGACGAGGAGCCGGTTGACCTCGTCATCCTCGTGCTGTGGCCGGAGGCGGAGGCGCAGGGCTTCCTGCCCGCCCTTGCCGAGACCTGCCGCGCGCTGCGCGAGCCGCAGGCGCTGCGCCGTCTCCGCGCCGCCTCCTCGGCCGAGGAGGCGGTGTCGTTGCTCGACCGCTACGGCCGCGCGGCCGAGGATGCGGGATGAGCGGCGGCAATGCGTGACGGACTTCTCCTCCTCGCGCTGGTCGGGCTGCCCTTCGCCGGCGCCCTCGTGGCCGGGCTGCTGCCGACCGCCGCGCGCAACGCGGCCGCCGCCCTTGCGGGCGGGGTCGCGCTCGTGGCGCTCGGCCTCGTCTGGGCGGCCTACCCGACCGTCGCGGCGGGCGGCGTGCTGCGCGCGGAGGTCGCCTGGATGCCCTCGGTCGGGCTGAACCTCGTGCTGCGGATGGACGGGCTGGGCTGGCTGTTCGCCGGGATGGTGACGGGGATCGGCGCGCTCGTCGTGCTGTATGCGCGCTACTACATGGCGGCCGAGGACCCGGTGCCGCGCTTCTTCGCCTTCCTGCTCGCCTTCATGGGGTCGATGACGGGGGTCGTGCTGTCGGGCAACCTGGTGCAGCTGGTCTTCTTCTGGGAATTGACGAGCCTCCTCTCCTTCCTGCTGATCGGCTACTGGCACCACGCGGCGGCCGCGCGGGACGGGGCGCGGATGGCGCTGACCGTCACGGCGACAGGCGGGCTGGCGCTGTTCGCGGGCGTGCTGGTGCTGGGCCACATCGTCGGCAGCTACGACCTCGACGTCGTGCTGGCGGCGGGCGACCGCATCCGCGCGCATCCGCTCTACCTGCCCGCCCTCGTGCTGGTCCTGCTCGGCGCGCTGACGAAAAGCGCGCAGTTCCCGTTCCACTTCTGGCTTCCCCAGGCGATGGCGGCGCCGACGCCGGTCTCGGCCTACCTGCATTCGGCCACGCTGGTGAAGGCGGGCGTGTTCCTGCTGGTGCGGCTGTGGCCGGCGCTGGGGGGCACCGACGCCTGGTCGCTGCTGGTCGGCACGGCGGGGCTGGTGACCCTGCTGGTCGGCGCCTACATCGCCATCTTCCAGCACGACCTGAAGGGGCTGCTGGCCTATTCGACGATCAGCCATCTCGGCCTGATCACGCTGCTGCTCGGGCTCGACAGCGAACTCGCGCTCGTCGCGGCGGTGTTCCACATCATGAACCACGCCGCCTTCAAGGCATCGCTGTTCATGGCTGCCGGCATCATCGACCACGAGACGGGCACGCGCGACATCCGCCGCCTGTCGGGCCTCAACCGGTCGATGCCCTTCACCGCGCGGCTCGCGCTCGTCGCCGCCGCGGCGATGGCCGGAGTGCCGCTGCTGAACGGCTTCCTGTCGAAGGAGATGTTCTTCGCCGAGGCGCTGTCGGCCGACGCGCCGCTGCCCGGGCTGCTCAACATCCTGCCCTTCGCCGCCATGCTCGGCAGCGCCTTCAGCGTCGCCTATTCGCTGCGCTTCATCCACGGCGCCTTCTTCGGCCCGGACCCCGTCGACCTGCCGCGCTCCCCGCACGAGCCGGCGACCTGGATGCGGTTCCCGGTCGAGATCCTGGTGCTGACCTGCATCATGGTGGGCGTGCTGCCTGCGGCGACGGTCGGTCCCTTCCTCGACATCGCCGTGCGGTCGGTGCTCGGCGCCGACGTGCCGGCCTACAGCCTGGCCGTCTGGCACGGCTTCAACCTGCCGCTGCTGATGAGCGTGCTGGCGCTGGCCGGCGGCGTCGCGCTGTACCTGCTGCTCCAGCGGCGGCTGCTGAGCGGGGTGGAAGGGCCGCCGCTGCTGCGCCGGGTCGAGGCGCGGCGCATCTTCGAACGCGCGATGGTCTTCCTGTCCTGGCGGGTCGCCCGCGGGGCCGAACGCCTGGCGGGCACGCGGCGGCTGCAGCCGCAGCTTCGCCTCATCGTCGCGGCCGCCTTCCTTGCGGGTGGCGCGGCGGTGTGGCTGCGCGGCTTCGGCCCGGGCAACCTGCCGCCTTCCCCGGTCGACCCGGTGCTGGCGCTGGTCTGGGCGGTGGGCGCGGCCTGCGCCCTGGGGGCGGCCTGGGTCGCCAAGTACCAGCGGCTTGCGGCGCTGATGCTGGTGGGCGGCGCGGGGCTTGTGGTGTGCGTCACCTTCGTCTGGTTCTCGGCGCCCGACCTCGCGCTCACGCAGCTGACGGTGGAGGTGGTGACCACCGTCCTGCTGCTGCTCGGCCTCCGCTGGCTGCCGAAGCGCCTGCCGGCCGCGGGGGAGCGCGAGCAGGATGTGCTGACCCGCACGCGCCGGGCCCGCGACCTCGCCATCGCCATCGGCGCGGGCGGCGGGCTCGCGGCCCTGTCCTATGCCGTGATGACCCGCACGCCGCCCGACCTGCTGGCGCGCGACTTCCTCGCACGCGCCTACACCGAAGGCGGCGGCACCAATGCGGTGAACGTCATCCTGGTGGATTTCCGCGGCTTCGACACGCTGGGCGAGATCTTCGTGGTCGCGGCGGTGGCGCTGACCACCTATGCGCTGCTGCGCCGCTTCCGCCCCGCGCCGGACAGCCTCGGCATCCCCGAGCAGCAGCGCGACCAGGGCGAGCGCGCGGCCGGCGCCGCCGTGACCGGGCCGGACGATTCCCGACCCGGCGCGGATTGGCTGCAGGTGCCCTTCACGCTGACGCGGCTGCTGTTCCCGGTGATGCTGGTCGTCGCGGCCTTCCTGCTGCTGCGCGGGCACGACCTGCCTGGGGGCGGCTTCTCGGCCGGGATGGTCGTCGCGATCGCGATCATCCTGCAATACATGGTCGGCGGCACCGACTGGACCGAGGAACGCCTGCGCTTCATCCGCCCGCGGCTGTGGATGGGCGCGGGCCTGCTTGTGGCCAGCGGGACCGGGCTTGCGGCCCTGGCCTTCGGGCGGCCCTTCATGACCTCCTACTTCGGCTATGCCGACCTGCCCGTGGTCGGCAAGGTCCCGACAGCGAGCGCGCTGGTCTTCGACATCGGCGTGTTCATGCTGGTGGTCGGCGCCACGCTGCTGATGCTCGTCGCCCTCGCGCACCAGTCGGTGCGCGGCCACCGGGCGACGCCACCCGCCCCGGCCCTGCCGGAGGCGGCGCGCGCGCCGGCGACCGCGGCGGGGGAAGGCTGATGGAACTGATCCTGTCGGCCGCGATCGGCGTGCTCGCCGGGTCCGGCGTGTGGCTGCTGCTGCGGCCGCGCACCTTCCAGGTCATCATCGGGCTGTCGCTGCTGTCCTATGCGGTGAACCTGTTCATCTTTTCGACCGGCGGGCTGCGGACCGGCGCCGCCGCCATCCTGGAACGCGGCGAGGCCGGCTCGCTGGCGACCCATGCCGACCCGCTTCCGCAGGCCCTGGTGCTGACGGCCATCGTCATCGGCTTCGCCACGACGGCGCTGCTGCTGGTGGTGCTGCTGGCCGCGCGCGGCCTGACCGGGACCGACCATGTCGACGGGCGGGAGCGCGGGCGGTGACCGGCTGGGCCGACCACCTGGTGATCGCGCCCATCGTCGTGCCGATGCTGGCGGGCGCGGCGATGGTCCTGGCGGGGGACCGTTGGCGGGGGGCGACGGTCGCGCTCGGCCTCGGCTCGGCGCTGCTGCTGGCGGCGCTGGCGGTCGCGCTGCTGCTCGCGGCGGACGTGCCGGACGTGCGGGTCTATCGCCTCGGCGACTGGCCGGCGCGGTTCGGGATCGTGCTGGTGCTGGACCGGCTCTCGGCGCTCATGCTGGTGCTGGTGGCGGCGGTCGGACTCGCGGCGCTGCTGTTCTCCCTGGCGCGGTGGCACCGGGCGGGGGCGCATTTCCATCCGCTGCTGCAATTCCAGCTCATGGGGCTGAACGGCGCCTTCCTGACCGGCGACCTGTTCAACCTGTTCGTCTTCTTCGAGGTGATGCTCGCCGCGTCCTACGGGATGGCGCTGCACGGGACCGGCACGGCGCGGGTGCGGGCGGGGCTGCACTACATCGTCGTCAACCTCGTCGCGTCGCTGCTGTTCCTGATCGGCGTCAGCGTCGTCTATGGCATCGCGGGCACGCTCAACATGGCCGACCTGGCGGCGCGGATGCGCGGCGTGGCGGCCGCCGACCGCGCCCTGCTGGAAGCGGGGCTGGCCGTGATGGGGGTGGCGTTCCTGGTCAAGGCGGCGATATGGCCGCTCGGCTTCTGGCTGCAGGGCAGCTATGCCGCGGCGGCCGCGCCGGCGGCGGCGATCCTCTCGGTCCTCAGCAAGGTCGGCGTCTATGCCGTGCTGCGCGTCTGGCTGCTGCTGTTCGGCGCGGAGGGCGGGGCCTCGGCCGGCTTCGGGGCCGAGGCGCTTCTGGCGGGCGGGCTGCTGACCATCGCCTTCGGGTCGGTCGCCGCGCTCGGCACGCAGGACCTGCCGCGGCTGGCGGGGGCGAGCGTGCTGGTCTCCTCCGGCACGCTGCTCACCGCGATCGGCGCCGGGCAGGCGGCGGTGACCGGCGGCGCGCTGTTCTACATGGCGAGCTCCGTCCTCGCGATCGGCGCCTTCTTCCTGCTGATCGAGCTGGTCGAGCGTGGGCGCGAGGTGGGGGCCGACGTGCTGGCCGTGACGCGCGAGGCCTTCGCGGGCGGCGATGAGGCGGAGGCGGAGGAAGCCGGCGTCGCCTTCCCCGGCACGGTCGCGATCCTCGGCCTCGGCTTCCTGGCGTCGGCGCTGCTGCTGGCGGGGCTGCCGCCGCTGTCCGGCTTCCTCGCGAAATTCGCCATCCTCGCGCCGCTGCTCGGCACGGGCGGGGCGGAGGCGCCAGGCACGACCTGGCTGGTCGTGGCGGCGCTGGTGCTCTCCGGCCTCGCGACCGTCATCGCCATGGTGCGGGCGGGGATCGAGGTGTTCTGGGCGGCGCCCGCCGCCCGTGCGCCGCGCGTGGCGCTGGTGGAGATCGCGCCCGTCGCCCTGCTGCTCGCACTCTGCGCCGGGCTGGCGGTCGGCGCCGGGCCGGCGATGGACTACATGCTGGCGGCGGCCGAGGCGCTGCACGCCCCGGCCGGCTACCTGCGCGGCGTGATGGACGTGCCCGAGGCGGCGGGGTACGCGCGATGACCCGGTGGCTGCCCTATCCGGTCCTGGCGCTGTCGCTGCTGCTGCTCTGGCTGCTGCTGCAGACCGGCGCATCGCCCGCCTCGCTGCTGCTCGGCGCCGTGCTCGCCCTCGCGGGGGGCGGCGCGGCGGCGGCGCTGCGCCTGCCGGGGGCAAGGCTGCGCCGGCTTGCCGTCATCCCCGGCCTGCTGCGGGACGTGCTGGCGGAGGTGCTGCGGTCCAACCTCGCCGTGTCGCGGATCATCCTGGGGCCCGCCACCGCTGGGCGGCGGTCGGGCTTCGTCCGCATCCCGCTCGACCTGCGCAGCCCGCACGGGCTGGCCGCGCTGGCCTGCATCCTGACCGCAACCCCGGGCACGGTCTGGGTGGACTACGACGCCAGTGCGCGCACCATGCTGCTGCATGTGCTCGACCTGGTGGACGAGGAGGAGTGGGTCCGCATCGTCAAGGAGAAATGGGAGCGGCGGCTGATGGAGATCTTCGAATGACCGCGGCGCTGCTCGGCGGCGCCGTGCTGGTGGCGCAACTGCTGCTGGCGGCGGCGATGGGCTGCGCGGGCTGGCGCGTGCTGCGCGGGCCGCGCGCGCAGGACCGCGTCCTCGCGCTCGATGCGCTCTACGTCAACGCGGCGATGCTGCTGTTGGTCTTCGGCATCCGCACCGGCAGCACCCACTACTTCGAGGCGGCGCTGCTGATGACGCTGCTCGGCTTCGTCGCCACGGCGGCGCTGTCGAAGTTCCTGATGCGCGGCGAGGTCATCGAGTGACGGCGGGCGCGGACCTCCCCGCCTGGGCGGCGCTTCCGGTCGCAGCCCTGCTGCTGGCGGGCGCGGGGCTGGCGCTGGTGGGCTCGGTCGGGCTGCTGCGGCTGCGGAGCTTCCACGAACGCATGCACGCCCCCACCCTCGGCACCACCCTCGGCATCGGCGCCGTGCTGCTGGCCTCGATGCTGTTCTTCTCGGTGCAGCAATCCCGCTTCGTGCTGCACGAGATCCTGATCGCGGCCTTCATGGTGGTCACCACCCCCGTCACGCTGATGCTGCTGGCGCGCGCCGCGCTCTACCGCGACCGTCAGGAGGGCAATCCGGACGTGCCGCCGGCACCCGAACCCCGGCCGGGCGTGACGACGCCCGGCGACTGAACCGGCCCGGCACGAGCGATCACGAAGCCGTCGGCGCCCCTGGCCATCCGAACCTCCAGCTTATACACCATCCACATGGATGGTGAGGGGATGGCAGTTGGATGGGCGAGAATATCCGGGAGTTGCGGCCCAGGGCGCCGGAAGCCGAGAAGATCACGATCAACCTCGGCCATGTCGATCTCGGCCATATCGACCTGCTCGTGCAGGACGGCTTCTATTCGAACCGCACCGACTTCATCCGAACCGCCATCCGCAACCAGGTCGAGCGCCATGCCGAGTCGACGCGGCAATCCACCGCGCGCCGGAGCCTCGATGTCGGGCTGCGGCACTACGGGCGCGAGGACCTGGAGGCCGCGCGCGCGGCGGGGCGGATGCTCGACATCCGCGTGCTCGGCCTCGCCAGCATCGCCGCCGACGTGACGCCCGAACTCGCCCGCGCGGCGATCGCCTCGGTCACGGTGCTCGGCGCCCTCCAGGCGAGCGCCGCGGTGAAGGCCGCGCTGGCCGACCGCATGCGCTGACGCCGCCGCGCAGCCCCCTTCCCCGCCGACCCGCCCGACGCCCCGAGACCCGGGGCGACCGGGCGAGGACGGCCTTCGAAAGACCCCCATGTCCCCCTTCCCGAATGCCGAGATGACCGAAGCCGCCCGGCTGACCCGCCAGGGCCGGCTTGCCGAGGCGACCGCCCTAATCCGGCGGGCGCTCGGCCAGGCGCCGGCCGCGCCGCCACGGCAACCCGCGCCGTCGCGGGCGTCGCGCATCGTCGATGTCGATCCTGCCACCGGCGAACCCGTCGCCCCGGCGGGCACCGCCCTGCCGGAGGCGCTGCGGGCCGCGCTCGGGCGCATCGGCGCCCATGCGCCGCGCCCGGCGCCGGGCATGCGGGTGCCGGACCCGCTGCCCCCGGGCGCGCGCTTCCTCGCCGGGTCCCACGCGGTGCAGGGCGGCGGCCGCCGCGACTACCGGCTCTACATCCCGGCGGCGCTGCCGGCCGGCGCGGCGCCGCCGCTGCTGGTGATGCTGCATGGCTGCACCCAGACGCCGGAGGATTTCGCGGCCGGCACGCGCATGAACGCCCTCGCCGAGGAGCACGGCCTGCTGGTGGCCTGGCCCGCGCAGTCCCAGGCCGCCAACGCCCAGCGATGCTGGAACTGGTTCAACCCCGATGATCAGCGCCGCGACGGCGGGGAGCCTGCGCTGATCGCCGGCATCACCCGGCAGGTGATCCGCGACCACGGGGCGGATGGGCGGCGCGTCTACGTCGCGGGGCTGTCGGCCGGCGGCGCCAAGGCGGCGATCATGGGCATGGCCTATCCGGACCTCTATGCCGCGGTGGGCGTGCATTCGGGCCTGGCCTGCGGCGCGGCGCGCGACATCCCCTCGGCCTTCGCGGCGATGCGCCAGGGGGCGGCGGCACCGGCCGCGCCGGGCGGGCGCGTGGTGCCGACCATCGTCTTCCACGCCGACCGCGACACGACGGTCCACCCGGTCAATGGCGACCAGGTCATCGCCCAGTCCGGGGCCGCCGGGCTGCGGCGCGAGGAGGAGACGGGCCGGCAGCCGGGCGGCCATGCCTGGCGCCGCACGCTGCACCGGGATGCCGATGGGCGGGTGCTGCTCGAGCAATGGCTGGTGCAGGGCGGCGGCCATGCCTGGTCGGGTGGCAGCCCCGCGGGCAGCTACACCGACCCGCGCGGCCCCGACGCATCCCGCGCCATGCTGCGCTTCTTCCTCGACCACCGTCGCGCCTGAGGCGCGGGACGCGCTTCTGCTCCTGATCCGGGAGACTGGCTGTCCGCCCGGACCCTTTTGCCTCCGTGGTTCAGGCGCCGGTGGCGCCCGCGGGATCGACATGGGCCGGCGGGCGTTGCCTGCCGGCGGGGGGCACCGCCCCGGCCCGCCACGACAACCCGCAGCGGAGACGCAGGTGACCCTGACACTCGTTCCGTCCAGCGCCGAACCGGCGCTCGCCATCCGCGACCACCTGGTCCCCCTGGTGCGGCAGCAAGGCACGATCGAGGTGCAGCGCGACGCCGTGCGGCTGGTGGTGCTGCGGCGCGGCGAATGGAGGATCGAGCACTGGACGCCCTTCAACGACCTCGCGCCCGGGGACGCGGCCTCGCCCGGATACCGGCACGCGCTGTCGCAGCAGCGGGGACTGCCCGACCTCGCCTATGGGCTCGACCTCTGGCACGGGGGGGCGCGGGTGCTGCGCGTGCTCTGGTCCGACAGCGGCGCCTTCGAACTGGCCGAGTTCGCGCGCGGCGCGTGGGAGGCCGAGGCGCTGACGCTGTAGCCACCGCGATGCCGTCTGCACGGCACATCCGCCGGCTTCACAATGACCGGGATCGTGAACTTCGCGCGCGTCCCTGCGTCCGGGCTGTCGATGTCCCGATGACGGACCGGAGGCGATGGGCGAAGGCGCGGCGGCGGATGGGAAGGGGAACGCCGTGACCGGCCCGCGGCCGCGCCCTCATGGGCGCGGGCGGGCGGGTCTGCGCGCGGGGCTGATCGCCTTCCTCCTGCTCTGGTCCGTGCCGGCGGGCCTTCCCGCCGCACTGGTCGGCACCGCCTTCGTCGCCACCGAGGCAGCGGCCCAGGCACGGTCGAGCGGCGGCTATTCACGGCCGCGTTCCTCCGGCGGCTACGGGCGCACGCCCTCCACGGCCGGGCCGCGGGTCACGCCGCGCACGCCCTCCACCAGCGGCGGCTATGGCCGGCCGCGGCTGGAAACCCCGGCGCCGGCGCGCCGCCCCTCGGTGGTGGTGCCCTCCGCCCCGCGCTCCTCGGCCGGCGACCGCGGCTATTCGCGCGAGGAATCGGCCGGCGCGCTGGCGCGCTGGCGCGAGCGCCAGGACGCCGCCCGCAGGCAGGCCGAGGCGGCCGCCCGCCCACCGGTGCCGGCGCCCTCCCCCGCGCCGGGCGGCGGCTGGGGCCTGCCCTTCCCGCGCCGCGGCTACGAGACGGCGCCCGGCGCGGGCCGTCCCCCGCGGCCGGACTGGTACCGCGACCGGGGCTGGCAGCCCTCGGGCGGCATCCTCGGCGCGCGCCGCAACTTCGGGATCTGGGACGGGATCTTCCTGTGGTTCCTGCTGGACAATCTCGGCCGGGCGGGGTCCATCGACTTCTTCCGCAACCACCGCGACGACCCCGGCCTGAGGGAATGGCGCGCCGAGGCCGACCGGCTCGCCCGCGACAACGCCGATCTCCGCCGCCGGCTGGACCAGTTGGACGCGGATCTCGCGCGGCAGCCCGATGCGGTGCCCGACCCGGACTACCTGCCCCCGGGTGTCCCGGCGGAGGTCGCGATCGCGCCACGCGGCGATGTCCGTACGCCCGGGACCGGCGCCACGGAGGAAGGCGGGATCGGGCTGTGGCCGGTCGCGCTGATTGGCGGCGCCGGCCTCGTCTTCCTCGCCTGGCGGCGCCGGCGCCTGGCCGCGCCGGGCGGCACCCCGGCACAGGGAGACGGACGCATGATGCCCCCGGGCAGCCCCCTCGGCTCCGCCGGCGCGATGCTGCGCCACAAGCTGTCCGGCGAAGGCTATGCGCCGTCGCTGTTCCGCGTCGGCATGACGATCGGGGCGGACCCGACGCCCTTCATCCTGGCCGCCGGCGTCACCAAGGTGCCGGCGCCCGAGGGCGGCGGCGGCAACCTGCTGGTGAACGTGCAGGAGGTCGGCCGCGTGGAGGGCGGGGCCGCCGGCCTCATCCGGCTTCGCCTGCCCGATGGGCGCAGCATGTTCCAGCTGCACCTGGATGCGGAGGGACGCCCCGACGAATGCCGGTTCTTCGGCCTGATCGACGAGGTGACGCCCGCCGACGACGCCGAATGGGATGTCTGGCTGAACCGCGAGGAGGGCCTGATCGGCTGGCCCGAGTTCCAGACGAAGGACGGCAAGGTCTATGCCCGGGCCTGGGCGCCCGGCGAGACGCGCATCGCGCCGCGCGAGCTGACGGAGACGATCGAGGGCCTGGGCGGCACGCGCCGGGTCCGCAGCCAGGCGATGCTCTACGCCGCCCCCACCGGCGCGCCCGCGCCGGCGCCGGAGACCGAATACATCCTCGTCGCCGCGGTCGAGGCGCCGGGCCAGGCCTGGGTCGAGATCCATGCCGGCATCGACATCAACCCCGCCGCCCTCTCCCTCGCCTGACGCGGCCACCGACACCCGAGGACACGACCCATGGACACCATCGTCGAGACGCTGACCACGGGCCTGCCGGTGCTGCTGCTGCAGTTCGCGGTGACGCTGGCGCTGCACGGGCTCGGCGTCGCGCTCTACATGCTGCTGACGCCGTTCCACGAATTCCGCCTCGTGCGTGCCGGCAACGTCGCGGCCGGCATCGCGCTGGCGGGCACGCTGGTGGCCATCGCCATCCCGCTCGCCGCGACGCTCGCCAGCAGCCTCGTCACGCTCGACATCCTGCTCTGGGGGCTCGTGGCGCTCGCCCTCCAGCTGCTCGCCTTCATCGTCGCCTCGCGCCTGATCCCGGGGCTGCGCGGGATGATCGAGGCGGACAACCCCGCCGCCGCCTGCGTTCTCGTCGGCGTCCAGCTCGCGGTCGCGCTGCTGAACGCCGGCGCGATGGCCGGCTGACCCCTCATCCCAACGGACGGAGACGATCCCATGCTGGCTTTCATCCGCAACCTCGTCGGCGTGAAGACCGACCAGGCCGTCACCCAGGCGGTCGAGGCGATCGTGCGCTGGGACCCCAAATCCGCCACCGAGGCGGAGCTGCGCACCATGGAGCAGCACCTGGACCAGCTCGGCCGGCAGGTGGCCGAGGCACGGATGGCCTATGACCGCGAGAGGCGGGAGGCCGAGGCGATCCAGGCGCTTTCGGCGCAGCGCATGGCCGCGGCCGAGCAGCTGGAGCGCGGCATGGCCGCGGAGGGCGACGCGGCGCGCAAGGCCGGGCTCGAACGCAGCCTCGCCACCCTCGTCGGCATGCTGGAGCAGATGGCGCCGGAGGTGGAGCGGGAGAGGCAGGATGCGACGGATGCCGAGGAATTCCTCCGCATGCTGGAGGAGACCTATGCCCAGGCCGGCCAGAAGCTGAAATCCGCGCGTGACGAGCTGGCCCGCGCGCAACGCGACATGGGCCGGGCCGAGCAGCAGCGCGACATCGCGGCCCGCCGCGCCGAGGCTGCCCGCCAGGCCGCGGGCCTTTCCGGCGCGACCAGCGGGCTCAGCGTCGCGCTGAAGGCGATGCAGGACAACGCGGCTCGCAACCTGGCCGAGGCGGAGGCGGCGAATGCGAAGGCGCGGCTGCTGCAGCCGACGCAGCCGGAGCGCGACGACCCGAACATCGCGGCCGCGATGCAGGCGGCTTCCGGCGCGCCGCCCGCGCCGACGGGCCTTTCCGAACGTCTTGCGGCCCTGCGCGGCCGCCAGCCCGCCGGGGCACCGCGGCAGATCGGCGGGCCCGGCGCGGGCTGAGCGAGGGCGGGACCACGCGGCGCGCGCCGAAGCGCGCAGCGCGGTGCCGCACAGGGCCATCCCGGCCGCCGGCGCCCTATGCGGGCGTCGGCACCGCCGTGCCCCAGGGCGGGCCGAGGCCGATGGTGGCGTGGATGACGACCACCATCAGCCCAAGCACCAGCACGCAGGCGCCGAGCACGATGCGGAACCGATGGTCGGAGACGAAGCCGACGAAGCCCCGGGGCAGCGCGTTCATGACAGCCGCGCTCCTGACCGGGACGTGGCCGCGCGGCCGCACCGCGGATGTTCCCGGTCACTCACGATCGGATGCCAGCGCACGGTCCAGTTCCCCCGGATCGACGGCGAGCGCCTGCAACAGCGCCCCGGGCTGCCGCGCCCTTGGCGTCATCACCGTCGCGACGCGGCGATAGGCCGGGAACGACAGGCCTTCCAGCAGTTCCTCCTCCGTCTCCACGTCGTAGGTCCCGGCGGGCTGCGGGCGGTCGAAGCCGGCCAGCATGAAGGGTCGCCGGAATACGACCGTCGTGCGGTGGCTGCGCGTCAGCATGGCGCGTCCCTCCCCGCCGCGATCAGGTCGGGGTGCCGCAGCTTCGGCGCCCCGGCGCGGCGCGCCGCCGCATGGGGCTCGCCGCCCTGCGCGGCCTGCTGCGCCGTGCCGGCGGGCCGGGTCGTGCCCGTGAGGGCGAGCTGCATCTGCTGTCGTGCGCGGAAGACCCGGCTTTTCGCGGTGCCGACAGCGCAGCCGGTCGCTTCCGCCGCCTGCTCGTACGACATGCCCTGCAGGACCACCATGAACAGCGTCTCCCGCTGCAGCGGCGGAAGGTCGCCGAGCGCGCGATGCAGCTCTTTCAGCACGAGGCTGTCCTCATGCGCCGCGGGCGTCGCCAGCGCGGCCTGCGGGACGTCGTCGATGTCGGTGGTCGGCCGGCGCTTGCGCGTGTCGCTGATGAAGCGGTTGCGCAGGATGCGGTGCATCCAGGCAGCGAAATTGGTGCCGGGCGTGAAGCTGCCGCGGGCGGCGAGCGCGTTGGTGACGGCATCCTGCACCAGGTCGCGCGCGGTGGTCGGGTTGCGGGTGAGGGCCACGGCCTGGACCCGCAGCCGCGGCAACAGGGAGATCAGCTGGCGGTCGAAATCGTCCTGGTGATTCTTCATGTTTTTTGTATACGATGCTTCGAGGCGCCGCGGTCGCTCTCATTCGTCCCCGCCGCGCACGCCTGCGCGAGGCCGCATCGCCCCCCGCCGGGCTGGCGGACACACGGGTTCGTCATCCTCGGGCGGTGGAACGACCGGCGGCGCCGGTCCCTTCCTCCACCTTGCATCCCGCTCGGCCCACCCGCTTCGCGCTTCGCGGGCGAAGCCCCGGGCGTGGTGCCGACCAGGCCAGGGGATTCACGATGGCCATTCCGACCACGCGGGCGGCGCCTTGATGCTCGGCTTCCTGCGGCGCATCGCCGCGCGCATCCGCCTTCGCCGCCGCTATCGCCACCGCTGGGGCGCAGCCGAGGCTGCCGCGCGTGCCAAGGCGGACAACGCGACCTCACGGCATGAAAGCCAGCCGGCGGCCAAGGGCCGCCGCGGATCCTCCCCGGCGAAGCCGCCGCGGCCGCGCTGAACAGCCGCCCGCGCGGAGCCGGGTCCGCCGCGGCCTAGAAGGCCAGTTGCACCTTCATCGCCCGCGACCGGTCGCTCGCCAGGTCGAAGGCGCGCCGGGCGTCGGCCAGCGGCACGACCTCGGTCAGCAGCGGCGCGACGTCGATGCGGCCGGAGGCGAGCGCCTCCACCGCCCAGCGGAACTCCTCGTGGAAGCGGAAGGTGCCGCGCAGCGTGATCTCCTTCGCGACCAGGACATTCACCGGCAGCGGAACCTCCCCGCCGAGGCCGAGCTGCACCACCGTCGCACCGGGCCGCGCCGCGGCGAGCGCGCCGGCAAGCGCCGCGCCCGAGCCCGAAGCCTCGAACACGGCGTCGAAGGTCCCCTTCTCCGCGCACCACGGCTCCAGCGCGGCGGGATCGCTGCGCGTGTTCAGCGCGGCATCGGCGCCGAGCCGCCGTGCCAGGGCAAGCGGAGCGTCGGAGACGTCGGTGCACACCACCTCCCGCGCGCCGGCGTGACGCGCGACGAGCAGCGCCAGCGCGCCGATCGGCCCGGTGCCGGTCACCAGCACGCGCGCCCCCATCAGCGGCCCGGCCTGGCGTGCGGCATGCAGGCAGACCGCCAGCGGCTCGGCGAAGGCCGCACGTTCCAGCGGCACCCCATCCGGCACCCGGACGGCCTGCGCCTCCTCGCAGACCAGCACCTCCCGGAAGGCGCCCTGCACATGCGGAAAGCGCATCGCCGAGCCGTAGAAGCGCATGTCGAGGCAGTGGTTCGGCGCACCCGCCAGGCAATACCGGCAGGCGCCGCAGGGCAGCGAGGGACTGACCGCCACCCGGTCGCCCGGGCGCAGGCTCGTCACCTCGCGCCCGACCTCGGCCACCTCGCCGGCGACCTCGTGGCCGAGCACCATCGGCTCCCGCAGGCGGACCGTGCCGAAGCCTCCCTGGTGGTAGTAGTGCAGGTCCGAGCCGCAGATCCCGCCCGCGCGCACCCGCACCGCGACCTGGCGCGGTCCGGGGCTGGCCTCGGCGACCTCGTCCACGCGAAGGTCGTGTGGGCCATGGATGACAAGCGCCTTCATGATCGGCCTTCCCTCAGGCAACCGGTGTCGGCAGCGGGGCGCCGGTGACATGGGCCACCAGGTTCTCCCGCACCAGCGCGCCCATCGCGGCGCGGGTCTCCACCGTGCCGCTGGCATGGTGCGGCTGCAGCACGACATTCTCCAGCGTGAAGAAGGCCTCGTCGATCCGTGGCTCGTTCAGGAAGACGTCGAGGCCGGCCGCTGCGAGGCCGCCCGTGCGCAGGGCGTGCAGCAGCGCCGCCTCGTCCACCACGCTGCCACGCGCGATGTTGACGAGGATGCCGCCCGGCCCGAGCGCCTCCAGCACCGCGGCGCCGACCAGGCCCTGCGTCCCTGCGCCCCCGGCGGTGCAGATCATCAGCATGTCGGATTCCCGCGCCAGCGGGACGGGGTCCGCGTGCCAGGGAAGGTCCACATCCGCCTGCCGCGTGCGGCCGCTGTAGGCGACCGCCATCCCGAAGCCCTGCGCGCGGCGCGCGACGGCCCGCCCGATCCGGCCGAGGCCGACAATGCCGAGCCGCTTGCCCCAGACGCGCGTGGTCAACGCCATCGGCCCACGCGCCGCCCAGGCGCCGGAGCGGACATGCGCATCGCCGGCCGGGATGCGCCGCGCCGCCGCGAGCAGCAGCCCCCAGCCGAGATCGGCCACGTCCTCGGTCAGCACGTCCGGCGTGTTCGTCACGCGGATGCCGCGGCTGCGGGCATGGGCGAGGTCGATCGCATCCGTGCCGACGCCGAAGCAGGCGACGATCTCGAGCGCCGGCAGCATCGCCATCAGCGCCGCGCTCGCCCCGATCTCGCCGCGCGTGCCGACCGCGCGGATCCCGGGCGCGACCCCGCGGATGAAGGCGTCGCGGTCCGCCGCCTCCCACAGACGATGCACGGTGAAGTGCTGGGCGAGCGCGGCCAGTTCCTCCTCCGCGTAGGGGCCGAGGACCAGCAGGCCGGGCTTGCCGGTGGCGTCGTTCATCGTGGCGTTCCCTGGTGCTGGCGCTGCTAGACCACTGCCGTCATGCCGCCGTCCACGAACAGCACCTGCCCGTTGACGAAGCTCGATGCGTCGGAGGCGAGGAAGACCGCGGCACCGCCGAGTTCCTCCACATTGCCCCAGCGCCCGGCCGGGGTGCGCTTGCCCACCCAGTCGGAAAAGGCAGCGTCGTCCACCAGCGCGCGGTTCATCTCGGTGGCGAAGTAGCCGGGCGCGATCGCGTTGACCTGCAGGCCGAGCCGCGCCCAGTCGGCGCACATGCCGCGCGTCAGCATCCGCACCGCGCCCTTGCTGGCGGCATAGGGCGCGATGCCGGGCCGGCCGAGCTCGCTCTGCACCGACCCGATGTTGATGATCTTGCCGCGTCCGCGCGCGATCATGTGCCGCGCCACCGCCTTCGCCACGTAGAACACCGCGTCGAGGTTGGTGCGCATCAGCTCGCGCCAGGTCTCCTCGGGGAAGTCCTGCAGCGGCGTGCGGCGCTGGATGCCGGCGTTGTTGACGAGGATGTCGAGGTCGCCGCGCGACAGCACCCCGGCGACGCCCGTCACGACCGCCTCGGGGTCGGTCACGTCGAAGGGCGCGATCTCGGCCGCGTGGCCTTCCGCCGCCAGCGCGGCCGCGGCCGCCTCCAGCTTCGCCGCCGTGCGGCCGTTCAGCACCACCGCGGCACCAGCCTCGGCCAGCGCGCGCGCCAGCGCCAGCCCGATCCCCTGCCCGCCGCCGGTGACCAGCGCGCGGCGGCCGGAAAGGTCGAAGGCCCTCGGAAGCGTCATCCTCAGCCCTCCGACTTGAACCGCTTCGCCTGCCGTTCGTAGTCGCCATAGCCGAGGACGTCGCGGAGCTGGCTGCCCGGGATGGCGGCGGGCGATTCCGACCGGCCGGCGGCGATGGCGTCGAGCGCGCCCTGGATCGCGCCGATGACGGGCGAGAGCATCCCCGTCGGGAAGGTCCCGATCTTCAGGCCGAGTTCCGCCGCGCGCGCCTGGGTCGGCGTCTCGCGCGGGGCGCCGGGCGAGAGCACGGCGAAATGCGGCCGGCCCTTCGAGGCCGCGACCGCCGCGCGCACCTCCGCCTCGTCCTTCGGGCTGTCGAGGAACAGGATGTCCGCCCCCTCCTCGACATACATCGCGATCCGCGCCAGCGCCTCCTCGATGCCGGCCGTCGGGCGGCAATCCGTGCGCGCCATCACCAGGATGCCGCTGTCCTTCGCGGCCTCCACCGCCGCGCGGATCTTCATCCGCATCTCCTCGCGCGGCATGCAGGGCTTGCCGTCGGAGGTCAGCGCCCGCGGGGTGATCTTGTCCTCGATCAGCACCGCCGCCGCGCCGGCGCGGCCATAGGCGCGGACGGTGCGCTGCACGTTCATCGCATTGCCGTAGCCGTGGTCGCCATCGGCAAGGATCAGCAGGTCCGGCGCGGCGCCGCGCACCATCTCCAGGCTGTCCAGCATCTCCGCGAAGGAGACGATGTCGAGGTCGGGCGCGCCGAGCCGGGCGGCAGCGACGCAGGACCCGGACAGGAAGGCGGTCCCGAACCCCGCGGCCTGGGTCATCTTCGCGGTCAGGCCGTCCCAGACCGCCGGCATGGCGACGAAACCGGGCGCCGCCAGCAGGGCGCGCATTCTGTCGGGCGGGGTCATCGGCATTCTCGGATCCTGGACAGCGGGCTTCAGCGGAGGGCGGCGACGGCGCGGGCGATGCGGTCCGCGCCTTCGTCGAGATTGGCGGTCGAGGTCGCGATCGACAGCCTGAAATAGGGTGACAGCCCATAGGCCGCGCCGGGCACGAGCGCCACCCCTGCGCTCTCCAGCAGATGCATGACCACGTCGTCGTCGGTCGCGAGCCGCCGGCCATCCGGCGTGAGGCGCCCGAGCAGGCCCGCGCAGTTCACGTAGAGATAGAAGGCGCCCTCCGGCGGCGTGCAGGCCAGCCCGGGAATCGCGTTGATCCGGGCCACCATCCGGTCGCGCCGGGCGCGATAGGTGGCCACGCTCTCGGCGACGAAGCCCTGGTCGCCCTCCAGCGCCTCCACCGCCGCCGCCTGGCTGACCGAGCACGCATTGCCCGAAGCCTGGGAGAGCAGCGTGCCCAGCGCCTCGACCAGGTCGCGCGGTCCCGCCGCCCAGCCGATCCGCCAGCCCGTCATCGCATAGGTCTTGGACACCCCGTTGATGGCGAGCGTCCGGTCCCGCAGTTCCGGCGCGGCGGTGAGCAGGTGCGGGGCAGGGCCGTCCCCGGCGAAGCGGATGTGCTCGTAGATGTCGTCCGTCATCACCAGCACCTGCGGATGCCCGCGCAGCACCTCCGCCAGCGCGCGCCACTCCGCCTGGGTGTAGGTCGCGCCGGTCGGGTTGCTCGGCGAGTTGACGACCAGCCAGCGCGTGCGCGGCGTGATCGCCGCGGCAAGCCGCGCGGGCGCGAGCTTGAAGCCCTGCGCCTCCGGGCAGGCGACCATCACCGGCTTCGCGCCGCAGGCCAGCGCCATGTCGGGGTAGGACACCCAGCAGGGGGTGGGGATCACCACCTCGTCGCCCGGCTCCAGCGTCGCCTCGAAGGCGCTGTAGATCGCGCTCTTGCAGCCATTGGTGACGATGATGTCGTCCGGGCCGTAGTCCAGCGCGTTCTCGCGCGCGAGCTTGGCCGCGATGGCGCGCCGAAGCTCCGGCGTGCCGGCTAGGGTGGTGTAGCGGGTCGCGCCCCTGTCCATCGCCGCCGCGGCGGCGCGGCGGATGTTCGCGGGGGTGTCGAAGTCCGGCTCCCCCACGACGAGGCTCACGATGCTGCGGCCTTCGCGGCGCAGCGCGGCGGCCCGGTCGGCCGCCGCGGAACTCGGCGATGGCTTGATCCGGCGGACCCGCTCCGCGACGCGGGGTGCTGCGGTCGTGGCGGCGGACATCTCGGCGAAGCGCTCCTCGGGCGACGGAGCGGCGACGCTAGACGTGCCGGGCCGGGCTGGCCAACAGGAGTTCAAACTGGCACCATAGGCAATACTTATCGCATACCTCGTTGCAAATCGCGTGCGGGCACGGGCGTGAATCTCCGGCGGCTGCAGTATTTCGTGAAGATCGTGGACACGGGCAGCCTGACCCGCGCCGCCGACGTGCTGCGCATCGCCCAGCCCGCGCTGAGCCAGCAGCTCGCGACGCTGGAGAGCGAGGCCGGGCAGCGGCTGCTGATGCGCACCAAGCGCGGCGTGGTGCCCACCGAGGCGGGCAAGGTGCTCTACCGCCACGCGCAGCTCATCCTGCGGCAATGCGAGCAGGCGCGGGTGGACATGCAGGCCGCGGCGCAGGAGCTGACCGGCGCGGTCGCGGTCGGGCTCGCGCCCGGCACGGCGGCCGCGGGCCTCGCGCTGCCGCTGCTGCGGACGGTGCGCGCCCTGCACCCCGGCATCGTGCTCTACCTGAACGAGACCTATGGCAGCACGCTGTCCGAACTCGTCATGAACGGCCGGATGGACTTCGCCGTGCTCTATGCCGGCAAGACGGCGGTGCACGGCCTTGGCTTCGTGCCACTGCTGAAGGAGCGTCTCTGCTTCGTGGCGCCGGACCGCATGCCCGCCCCCGCCGCAGACGTCCCGGTCCGCGACCTGGCCGGGGTCGACCTGTTCATGGCCCGCCCCTACAACGTGGTGCGGCGCATGGTGGACGAGGCCTTCGCCGCCAACGGGATGACCCCGCGCGTGGTGGCCGAGATCGAATCCGACAGCACGCTGACCCGGGTGATCGCGGAAGGCCTGGGCGCGACCATCCTGCCCGAATCCATGGCTCGGCAGGTCGTCGCCTCCTGCGCGGCATGGCAGCGCCGCATCGTGGAGCCGGCGATCGAGGCGCCGCTGGCGCTCTGCCTCTCCGACCACCTTCCCCTGTCGGAGCCCGCCCAGGCCGTGAGGCGCATCGTGCTGGACCTGATCGGGGCGGCCGCCCCGGCGCCGAACGGGCCCGTCGAGGTCCGACGGGCAACATAAGCAGGCCTTATCGCGACAAACCCATTCCGTCTTGGCCAGGCGGTCGGGGCTGGCGATAGCCTCCTGCCTCGATCATTGGCCGGCGACGCATGGACCCCGACAAGCTGAAGACATTCATCGATGCGATGGCGGCCTCCGACCTCGCCGAGATGACGTTCAGCGAGGGCGGCTGGACGCTGCGCCTGAGCCGCGGCGCCCTGCGCCCCGCCGGGGCGGCGCCTTCTGCCGGGCCGCAGCGCGCCGCCGGCCCCGACCATCCCCCGCCGGTCCCGCCGCGGCCGAGGCGGGCTGCGCCGAACGGCGCGGAGATCCGCGCGCCGATGCCCGGCGTCGTCCACCTCCGGCCCGCGCCCGACCGGCCGGAATTCGTCTCGGCCGGCTCCAGCGTCGCGGCGGGCGCGGTGGTCTGCCTGGTCGAGGCGATGAAGACCTTCCTCGAGGTCCGCGCCCAGCGCGGCGGCCTGGTGGATGCCGTCCTCGTCGCATCGGGCGACGAGGTGGAATCCGGGCAGCCCCTGATGCGGATCGGGTGAGCGCGATGTTCGACACCGTCCTCATCGCGAACCGCGGCGAGATCGCGCTGCGCGTGCTGCGCGCCTGCAAGGCGCTCGGCCTGCGGACCGTCGCGGTCTTCTCCGAGGCCGACCGCGACCTGCCGCATGTCGCCCTCGCCGACACGGCGCTCTGCATCGGCCCGGCCCCGGCCGCGCGCAGCTATCTCGACCAGGCGGCGATCCTGTTCGCGGCCAGGGCCGCCGGCGCGGGCGCGATCCACCCCGGCTACGGCTTCCTGTCCGAGAACGCGGCCTTCGCCGGGCGGGTGGAGGCGGCGGGCCTCGTCTTCATCGGCCCGCGGCCCGACAGCATCCGTCTGATGGGCGACAAGATCGCCGCCAAGCGCGCGATGCGAGAGGCCGGCGTGCCCTGCGTGCCGGGCCGCGACGAGGCGCTCTCCGGCGAGTTGGAGGAGGCGCAACGCGCGGCGGCGGAGATCGGCTATCCCGTCATGCTCAAGGCCGCCGGCGGCGGCGGCGGGCGCGGCATGCGGGTGGTCGCCGCCGTGGGCGAGATGGCCGACGCGCTCGCCGTGACGCGCGAGGAGGCGCGGCGGGCCTTCGGCAACGGCACCGTCTATGTGGAGAAGTTCCTGGGCGGTCCACGCCATGTCGAGATCCAGGTGATCGCGGACACGCATGGCAACGCCTTCTGGCTCGGCAGCCGCGACTGCTCGCTGCAGCGCCGCCACCAGAAGGTCGTCGAGGAGGCGCCCGCGCCGGGGCTCGATGCCGCCCTGGTCGCCGCGGTCGGCGAACGCTGCGCCGAGGCCTGCCGCCGCATCGGCTATCGCGGCGTCGGCACCTTCGAGTTCCTCGTCGAGGACGGGGCCTTCCACTTCATCGAGATGAACACGCGCCTGCAGGTCGAGCATCCGGTCACCGAGATGACGGCGGGCCTCGACCTGGTGCAGTTGCAGCTCCGCGTCGCGATGGGGGAACGCCTGGCGCTCTCGCAGGCCGGCATCGCCTGCCGCGGTCACGCCATCGAGTGCCGGATCAATGCCGAGGATCCGGCAAGTTTCGCACCCTCGCCTGGCACGATCACGACCTGGTCCGTGCCGGGCGGACCCGGCATCCGCATCGATACGCACGCCTCGGCGGGCTACCGCATGCCGGCAAGCTACGACTCCCTGCTCGGAAAGCTGGTCGTGCATGGCGAGAGCCGCGCGGATGCACTGGCGCGTCTGCGCGCCGCGCTCGAGGAGATGCGGGTCGGCGGCATCATGACCAACCTCGACCTGCATCGCCGCATCGCGCGCGATCCCGGCTTCATCGCAGGGGGCGTGGACATCCACCACCTCGAACGGCTCATGGCGCCACGATGAGCGACGTCCCCACCGTCAGCCTCCTCGGCACCAGCGCGCTGCTGTTCGAGGCGCCGGGCGAGACCACGCTGGAGACGCAGCGCCGCATCTGGGCGCTGGCGCGCGAGGCCGCGGCCTGGCCCGAGGTGGACGAGGCCGTGCCGGGGATGAACAACCTGATGCTCGCCTTCGCGACGCCGCCGCGCAACTGCGCGCCGCTCGCCACGCGCCTGCAACAGGCCTGGGCGGCCGCCTCGCCGCTGCCGCTGGACGGGCGCCTCATCGAGTTGCCGGTGGTCTATGGCGGCGAGGGCGGCCCGCACATGGCCGATGTCGTCGCGCATACGGGTCTCCGCCCCGAGGAGGTGGCGGAGATCCACGCCGCGCCCACCTACCCGGTCTTCGCGCTCGGCAGCCACCCCGGCTACTGCTACCTCGGCGGCATGGATCCGCGGATCGCGACGCCGCGGCGCAGGACGCCGGTGCTGAGCATCCCGGGCGGGGCGGTGTCCATCGGCGGGTCGCAGACCGGCGTCTCGGCCTCCGCCGGGCCGAGCGGCTGGAACACGATCGGCTCCACCGACATGGCGTTCTTCGACGTGGACCGCACGCCGCCCACGCTGCTGCAACCCGGCGACAGCATCCGCTTCCGCATCATGCGGGTGGTCCGATGATCGAGATCCTCACCCCCGGCGCGCTCGCCACCGTGCAGGACCTCGGCCGACGCGGCGCGCTGGGCTGGGGCGTCGGCGTCTCCGGCGCCATGGACGGCATGGCGCTCGCCGCCGGCAACATCCTGCTCGGCAACGAGGAGGGCGCGGCGGCGGTCGAGATCCCCGTCTTCCCCTTCCGCCTGCGGTTCGAGGTCGCCGCGGGCTTCGCGGTGACGGGCGCGCATGTGGCGCTGTCGCTGAACGAGCGGCGACTGCTTCCCTGGTGGACCGCGCGGGCGGGGGCCGGCGACGTGCTGGAGATCGGCCCGCCCGAGGCGGCTTCCTGGCGGGCGAGCCGCGCCTATCTCTGCGTGGCTGGCGGGCTCGGCGTCGCCGCCGTGCTGGGCTCGCGTTCGACGCAGCTTCGTGGCGCCTTCGGCGGGCATGACGGGCGCCCGTTGCGCCAGGGCGACCGCCTGCCGCTCGGCACGCCGCCGGCCGGGGCGGTCCACGCAGATTGCGGGCTGGTGCCGCCGGCGCTGGCACTGCCGCTGGAGGCCGACGGCATCCCGGCGATCCGCGCGCTTCCCGCCGCCGAGCACGACCGTTTCACCGAGGCCGCGGTCGAGGCCTTCTGGAACGAGCCGTGGAAGGTGACGCCCCAGAGCGACCGCTACGGCTTCCGCCTTGCCGGGCCCACCCTCGCGCCCCGCGCGCCGATGGAACTGCGCTCGCACGGCATCGTGCCGGGCGTGGTCCAGGTGCCGCATGGCGGCCAGCCGATCGTGCAGATGCGCGACGCCCAGCCTTCCGGCGGCTATCCGAAGATCGCGACGGTGATCGAGGCCGACCTGTGGCGGCTCGGCCAGGCACCGATCGGCAGCCGCATCCGCTTCCTGCGGACGAACTGGGAAGCGGCGGTGGAGGCGCTGGACCAGACGCGGGACTGGCTCGCCGAGGCGCGCCGCCTGGTCGAGCTGCGCCGCATGCAGGAGCGCGCCGCATGAAGCTCGACGCCGCCCTGGTGGCGACCCTGTCGCGCTGGCTCGACGCGACCGACATCGACCGGCTGGAGCTTTCGGGGCCGGAAGGGGCGCTGGTCCTCGGCCGTGCGGGCGCCCCGCCGCCCGGGCCCGCCGCGCCCGCGGAAGCCGCTGCACCCGTCTCCTCGGCGTCGGTGGGCGTCTTCCTCGACCACCATCCCGGCGCCGAGCGGCCCTTCGTTGAGACCGGCGACGAGGTGGCGGAGGGCGATCCGCTCGGCTGCCTGCAGGTCGGCGCGCTGCTCATGCCGGTGCGCGCGCCGGTGGCCGGGATCGTCGCGGAGCGCATGGCGGCGCCCGGCACGCTCGTCGGCTACGGCACCCCGCTGTTCCGGCTGCAACCCCTGCCCTCCGGGGATCGTCCATGAAGCTCGACATCAACGCGGATCTCGGCGAGGGCTTCGGCCCTTGGGCCATGGGTGACGATGCGGCGCTGCTCGACCTCGTCACCTCCGGTAACCTCGCCTGCGGCTTCCATGCCGGCGACCCGCTCATCATGCGCCGCACCGTGGAGATGGCGAAGGCGCGCGGCGTGGACATCGGCGCGCATGTCGGCTTCCCGGACCGGCAGGGCTTCGGCCGCCGCCCGATGCGGGTCGAGATCCCCGAGCTCTCCGCGATGGTCGTCTACCAGCTCGGCGCGCTCGCCGGGATCGCGCGGTCGGCCGGCGCGCGCATGACACATATGAGCTTCCACGGCGCGCTCGGGAACATGGCGGCCGCGGACCGCGACCTGGCCCTTCCGCTGCTCGAGGCGGTGGCCGCCTTCGATGCCTCGCTGACGGTCCTCACCTCCTCCAGCGCCGCGATCGAGGGCGCGGCCGCGGCGCTCGGCCTGCGGACGGCCGTCAGCTTCCTCGCCGACCGCGCCTATGGCGATGACGGCCTGCTGGTCCCGCGGGGGCTGCCCGGCGCCGTCATCCACGACCGCGGGGAGGTGCTGGAGCGCGTGGCGCGGCTGCTGCGGGAGGGGTGCGTCATAACCGCGAGCGGCGCGCGCCTGCCGACCGAGGCGCGCTCGATCCTCGTCCATGGCGACACGCCGGGCGCGGTGGATCTGGCGCGCGCAATCCGGGCGGTGATCCTCGCCGAGGGCGGCGAGGCGGTGCCCCTGTCGCAGCTCGACACCGCGGACCATAAGAGTTCCTTATCCCACCAAACCGAAACCGTCTTGGCCGGCGCGCTCCAGCCTCGGGTAGCGTGACCGGGGAAAGAGGAAGCGCATGCCCTTCTCCGACTACAGGACAGCCCTTGTCACCGGCGCCTCCTCCGGCATCGGCGCGGCCGTCGTCCGCCGCTTCCGGCGCGAGGGCCTGGAGGTGCACGCGGTTGCGCGGAGCGGCGATGCGCTGGCGCGGCTCGCGGCGGAGACGGGCTGCATCGCCCACACCGCCGACGTCGCCGACCTTCCGGCGATCACCCGGCTCGTCGGCGCGATGGAGGTCGACGTGCTGGTGAACAACGCCGGCGTGGACCGCCCCCGCAAGTTCCTGGAGGCGGAGGCGGACGACATCGACCTGCTCGTCGACGTCAACCTGCGCGCGGTGCTGCATCTCTGCCGGCTCGTCGTACCCGGTATGGTCGCGCGCGACCGCGGCCATGTCGTGAACATCAGCTCCATCGCGGGAGCTTATAATTTCGGCGGCAACTCCACCTACCACGCAACCAAGGCGGCGGTGAGCATGCTGTCGCGCCAGCTCCGGATCGACGCCTTCGGCCGGCGCGTCCGCGTGACGGAGATCTGCCCCGGGCGGGTCGCGACCGACATCTTCGCCCATGTCCATGGCGACACGCCGGAGACGCGGGCGAAGTTCATCGACGGCTACGAGCTGCCCGAGGCGTCGGATGTCGCGGAGGCCATCGCCTTCGCCGTCGCGGCGCCCGTCGCGGTCAATATCGGCCACCTCGAGATCACGCCGACCCTGCAGGTGCCGGGCGGCCTCTCGACCGCCAGGCCGGGCGGCTGAGGCGCCGATGTCCGGATTCGACGTCATGGCGATCCTGGCGAACCCCGAGTTCGTCCGGATGCTCGTCCATGGCGTCCAGATGACCCTCGTCGTCTTCGCCGGGTCCTGGCTGCTGGCGATGAGCCTGGCGGCCACGCTGCTGGCGGTCCGCATGCTGCCCTCGCGCGCGGCGGAGGCGGGGGTTGCGGCCTATGTCTCGTACCACCGCAACGTGCCGACGCTGGTGCAGCTGATGTTCTGGTATTTCGGCATCGCGAGCCTGCTGCCGCCGGATGTCCAGTTCTGGCTTGCCGACCACAACAGCGAGGCGGTCTTCGCCGTCATCGCGCTGGGCCTGTGCCAGGCGGCCTATTTCAGCGAAGACCTCCGTTCCGGCCTCCGCGCCGTGCCGAAGGGGCAGTGGGAGGCGGCGCGCGCGCTCGGCCATTCCTTCGTCGGCGCGATGCGCTGGGTGCTGATGCCCCAGGCGGTGCGCAACGCCGGCCCGGCCATCGTCAACCACACCGTCTCGCTCTTCAAGAACAGCAGCCTCGCCATGGCGATCGGGGTGGCGGAGCTGACGCATGTGATCAAGGAGATCGAGAGCCGCACCTTCCGCGCCTTCGAGGCCTATCTGCTGGGCACGCTGATCTACCTTGCCTGCACGCTGCTGCTGATGGCTGCCGGCGCCTGGCTGGAGCGGCGCGGCCGGAACGCGGGGCCGGCGGCATGACGATGCTGTCCACCATCGCCGACATCGTTCGGGACAACTGGCTGCTGCTGCTGATCGGCCAGTATCCGAACGGGCCGCTCGGCGGCATCGCGGCGACGCTGATCCTCTCGGTCCTCGGCATCGCCTTCGCCTTCCCGCTCGGCGTGGCGATGGCGCTCGCCAGCCTGTCGCCCTGGCGGGCGCTGCGGCTTCCGGTCTTCGCGCTGGTCTACGTGGCGCGCGGAACGCCCCTGCTGCTCATCATCCTTTGGGTCTACTTCCTCCTCCCCCTCCTCATCGGCAACAGCGTGCCCGGCTTCGTGACCATGCTGGTCACGCTGGCGATCTACGAGGCGTCCTTCATCAGCGAGATCGTGCGCAGCGGCATCCAGGCGCTTCCGAAGGGCCAGATGGACGCGGCGCGCGCGCTGGGCCATGGCCATCTCGGCGCGATGCGCTGGGTGATCCTGCCGCAGGCGCTGTTCAACACGATCCCGAGCATCCTCAGCCAGTTCGTCTCCACCATCAAGGAAACGACGCTCGGCTACATCATCAACGTGCCCGAGCTGACCTTCGCAGCCAGCCAGATCAACAACCGGCTGATGACGAAGCCCTTCGAGATCTACGCGATCCTCGCCATCAGCTACTTCGTCGTCTGCTGGAGCCTCACCCGGCTCGCCGGCGAGCTGGAGCGGCGCATCGCGGCCAGACGCACGACCCAGCCGGCAGGGGCGGCGGCGCCCCCCCTGCTCGCACCACGCGCGGGAGAGTCCTGAGCGATGAGCGCTTCCCGACCCGAGATGATCGACTTCCGCGGCGTCAACAAGTTCTACGGCCAGCTTGCCGCCCTCGTCGACGTGACCGAGACGGTCGCCCGCGGCGAGGTGGTGGTGGTCTGCGGCCCGTCGGGCTCCGGCAAGTCCACGCTGATCCGCACCGTCAACCGGCTCGAGGACATCCATTCGGGCTCGATCGTCTTCGACGGCCAGGACGTGCATGCGAAGATGGGCAGCGCGCAGCTCAACCGGCTGCGCAGCCGCATCGGCTTCGTGTTCCAGAGCTTCAACCTGTTCCCGCACCTCTCCGCGCTGGAGAACGTCATGCTCTCTCCCATGCGCGTCAGCGGGATGGGGCGGGCGGAGGCGCGGGAGAAGGCGGCCGCCCTGCTCGACCGCGTCGGGCTGTCCGCCAGGCGCGACAACTTCCCCGGACAGCTTTCCGGCGGCCAGCAGCAGCGCGTCGCGATCGCCAGGGCGCTCGCGATGGAGCCGCCCGCCATGCTCTTCGACGAGCCGACCAGCGCGCTCGACCCCGAGATGGTGGGTGAGGTGCTGAACGTCATGCGCGGCCTCGCCCGCGACGGCATGACCATGATGTGCGTGACCCATGAGATGGGCTTCGCGCGCGACGTCGCCGACCGCGTCTGGTTCATGGACGAGGGCCGGATCGTCGAGACGGCCCCGCCGGAGGAATTCTTCGGCCGCGCCAGGCATCCCCGCGCGCAACGCTTCCTGTCGGAGCTGCGCGTGCGGTGAACGAGATCGGAACCAGGCAGAGGAGAACGGACATGAAGGCACGGAGATCAATTGTCGCGCTGGGCCTCGTCGCCCTCGGCTTCGCGGCCGCGCCGCAGGCCCAGGCCAACCAGCTGGCGGAGATCATGCAGCGGCGGGAGCTGCGCTGCGCCACCTTCGCGGACGTGCCGCCCTTCGCGGCGCCCGATCCGCGCACGCGCGAGATGGTCGGCCATGACGTCGACCTCTGCCGCGCCATCGCCCGTCGCTGGGGCGTCCAGGCCCGGATCACGCCGGTGTCCGTCGAGGCGCGCGTGCCGGAGGTCAGGCTGGGCCGCGTCGACCTGACGATCGCGAACCTCGCCTACACGCTGAGCCGCGCGGAGCAGATCCAGTTCAGCGATCCGTACTACCTCGCCAAGGAGATGCTGGCCGTCCGCGCCAACGATCCCGGCCGCAGCCGGGCCGACTATGCCGGCCGGCGCCTCGCCTCCACGCGGGGATCGACCTCGGAGCTGGCCATCCGCATGAACGGGTCCGAGCCGTTGACCTTCGCCGACACCGGCTCTGCCTTCATGGCCGTCCAGCAGAACCGCGCCTTCGGCATCGTGGCCAACACGATGACCATCACCAAGCTTGTCAACGACTCGCAGACCGCCGGTGTCCCGATGCGCATGATCGAGGAGCCGATGGCGTTCCAGCCGATCGGCGTCGGCATGAAGCGCGACGAGCCGCAGCTGCTCGCCCGCGTCAACGAGACCCTTGCCGAGATGGAGCGCGACGGGGAGCTGACGGCCATCTGGAACCGGTGGCTCGGCCCGGACACGGAGTTCAGGATGGTCCGCACCGACCGGGTGACGCCCTTCTCGCAGCTCCAGTTCACCCCGCTGCCCTAGACCATGATCCGCGTTGATTGAAGCGCGGATCAAGGTCCAGGCTCTTGTTTTCCCGCGTGATTCACGCCTCCGGCCGTTCCAGCCTGCGGCGATCACGCTCTAGGCTGCATCCGCCGCCGGGCATGACGCCCGGCGGCATGGATGGCGGCGCGCCCGACCTCGTCGCGCAGCAGGGTCGGCCGCCCCCCATGTCTGGCCATGGTCCGGGGTCGCGCCCTCAGTTCGCCGGGCCTGGCCGCGGCACATCCTCCCGCCCAAACGAAATCGAGCGCCCGTATCCACCAGCCATCCGTCGGGATCTCCGGCAGCAGGGTCGCGGCCAGCAGCAGCAGCGCCGCGGCCAGCGCGGCAGCGGTCATGCGGCCGCCCGCAGCACGGCCCCGTGCCGCTCCGCGATCGCCGCCGCGACGGAGGCATCCCCGCCTGCCGCCGAGGCCCGCGCCAGATCGGCATGGCGCAGCAGCGCGGCGCGGCGCGCCTCCCCGCGCTCGACCGCCGCCACCTCGGCCAGCACTTCGAGGAGGCGTATCGTCACGCCCGGGTCGTCCCTCGCGCCCTGCCGGAGGGGATGGAACATGGCGTCCAGCAACCCGGCATAGCTCGTCACCGGCCGTTCCAGCCGCAGCTTGCCATCGCGCAGGGTGCGGCCGTCCGGCAGGCGGCGCCCGGCCAGGTCGCACAGGGCGGCGCCCAGCCGGTCGAGCACGGCGATGGCGGTGAAGGGATCCTTCACGCCGGAGGAGAGCGCCCGCAGCCCGATCTCCACCAGTTGCCGCACCAGGAATTCGAGGTCCTGGCCGGGGCTGCGCGTGTCGCCGAGAACCGTCGCGCGTTCCAGCGCCTCCTCCGCCGCCCCGGCCCGCGCCGCTGGCCAGACGCGCCCGACCTCGGATCCGGGGAAGGCGAAGTCGCCCGGGCGCAGGCGGAGCCGGATCCTGGCGCCATGCTCGGCCGCCCACCCGGCCAGCGCGTCGTCGTCGAGCACGCGCAGGTATCCTCCGCCCGGCAGGCGCAGCGGTCCAGCGGCGCTCCCATCGGGCGGGTCGTCGGGCGGCGGCGCGGGATCATCCTCCCCGCCCCGCGGCAGCGCGCGGATCGCGGCCGCCAGATCGGCATGGACGAGGGCCACCACGCGGTCCACGCTGATCGCCATGGCGATGTGGTGGATGAACCACACCAGCACGCCGACGCAGGCGAAGGCCAGCAGCAGCGCCACCGAGACGCCGAGCTGCGGCACGAAGGCCCCCTCCTCCGCCTCATGCACCGAGCGCAGGGTGACGAGGGCATAGGCGAAGGTCGCAAGCAGCGCGCCGAGCGCGTAGCCGTTTCCGGGGTCGCGCGTGAAGTTGCGCAGCAGACGCGGCCCCATCTGGTTGGAGGCGAGGGTCAGCGCCGCAACCGTGATCGAGAAGGTGGTGCCCGCCACGCCGATGGTGGCCGAGGCGATGGCGCCCAGCACGTCGCGCGCGCCGGCCACGCCGCCCGCATAGACCCAGGCCGCGATCCAGCCCGGCATTTCCACCGCCCCGTCGGTCCGCACCAGCGTCTCGGCCGCGACGATGGCGACGGCCACCATCAGCGCCGGCCGCAGCCAGAAGGCGGCGAGCAGGTCCGCCCATTTCTGCCGAAGCCGGGGACCGGGGCCCGGGGTCACCGCCGGCCGTCCTCCGCAGCCGGGCGGGCACCGGCGGGGGGCAGGCCGGCATCGTCGTTCGCGACCTGCCAGCGCGGCGGCGGGTTCCCGACGCGCGGGCGCACGGGCCAGCCCTCCCGCTGGCGTGCGCGGTCGCCGTCGCTGGCCTCGGTCTGGTCGTGGAACAGCATCTGCTGCGTCGGATAGGGCAGGTCGATGCCGGCCCCCAGCAGGACCACCTTGCCGCGTTCCAGCACGCGGTCGACGACGTCGAGCGACTCGGCCCGCTGCGGCGGGTCGATCCACACCATCACGTCGAGCTGCACCGCGAAATCGCCGATCTCGGCCACGCGCACCTTCGGCGGCGGGTCGGCCAGCACGCCCTCGGCCCCGCGTGCGACATCGAGCAGCACGCGCCTGGCTTCGGCGATGTCGTCGCCCATGCCGATACCGAGCACGGAGAAAAGGTCCGCCGCGTTGATCGAGGGGAAGGCCACCGCCGCCCCCACCAGCACGCCAAGGCCGGTCACCAGCCCGCCGCCGATGCGCCCCAGCACGCGCGCAAGCCCCGGGCTTTCCGAGCGGAACCGCACGGCGCGCGCCACGCCTGCCCCCACGCCACGGGCCAGCAGCAGGAACAGCCCGAAGACGCCCAGCCCGAAGGCGAGCCCGGGCAGCAGCGCGAGCGTGCCCGTCGCAAGTGCATCCAGCCGGTCGATCGCAGCGCCAAGATCCATGCCAGCCATCCCTGCCCATCCGCTTGTCCGGGCAACGGCCGGGTCGCATGGCGGGTTGCCGCCCGCGCGCCAGCCGCCCCGTGGCAGAACCGACAGCGCCTGGTCCGCCCCGGCGATGACACTGAGGCTGCCATCCGTCTCCAGCACCACGGCGGCCGCGTCCTCCTGCCGAGCGACGCCGGAAGCGCGCAGCGCGGAGACCACCTCCTCCCGCGTGACGCGCTGGCCGCGCATCGCGCCTTCCAGGAAGCGGCCGCGGTGCAGCAGCAATGTCGGTTCGGATTTCACCAGCGCGCCGAAGCGCGCCGACCTCACCGACAGGAACGCCACGAGCCATTGCAGCCCGACCAGCACCGCGAAGCCGGCGGCGCCGTTGGCGAGCGGCACCGAGCTGTTCAGCAGGACCGTCGCGAGGGGGAGCCGAGTGCTGCTGTCACCACCAGATCGAAGGCGTTGAGCTTGGTCAGTGTCCGCCTGCCGGAGACGCGCAGCAGCACGACGAGCGCCAGGTAGGCGAGCGCGCCACCACCAGGATGCGGCCGAGCGACGACCAGGAATCGAAGAACATCGCGTGGATCTGGGGCCGCCGACCATGCCGGGCACACCGGGCGGGCCCTGCCGCGTGACCCTCCGGGCTGGCGGAACAACCAGGGCGGCGGGCCGGCCCGTCGTGCAAGCCGAACCAGCGCCTGCTTCGAGGACGAGGCCAGTCTCGGCCGTCACGCTCATCCGGGTCGGTCAGGAAATGGTCGGAGCGGCGGGATTTGAACCCACGACCCCCAGTCCCCCAGACTGATGCGCTACCAGGCTGCGCTACGCTCCGACGCCGGCGGCATAGCACCGCATGGGGGGCGCGCCAACCCTCCGGATGGGGGTGAATGCGGTCAGGCGCGGGCGGCGAGCGCCCGCAATTCATGCGCCAGACGCTCCAGCGCATCGAGCGCCTCGCGCAGCGCGTCCTCCGCGCCCTCCGCCTCGTCGCGTTCGGGATCGCCAAGGGGCAGTTCGGGGCTCGCGCCGGCTTCCTCGATCCCGCCCTCGCGCAACAGGCGCTGCACGCCCTTGATCGTGTAGCCCTGGGTGTAGAGCAGGTCGGAGATGCGCTTCAGCAGCGCGATGTCCTCCGGCCGGTAGTAGCGGCGGCCGCCGCCGCGCTTCAGGGGCTTCAACTGGGGGAACTTGGTCTCCCAGAAGCGCAGCACATGCTGCGGGATCTGAAGGTCGTCCGCCACTTCGCTGATCGTGCGGAAGGCGGTGGGTGCCTTGCGCGGACGTGGGCGGCCGCCGTCGCGTTCCACCTCCGCGGCCTCGTCGCTCATGCGTCGCGGCCCCGCCGGGGCGGCGCGTCGTCTCGGCCGCGGCGGGCTGGCGCAGCGGCAGCGGGGCGGGGCTGGTCGTCATCCTCCGGCCCGACATCCTGGCCGGGGTTGAGCCGGGCGCGCAGCACATGGGAAGGGCGGAAGGCCAGCACCTTGCGCGGCAGGATCGGCACTTCCACCCCCGTCTTGGGGTTGCGGCCGACGCGCTTGCCCTTCTGCCGCACCACGAAGGAGCCGAAGGCCGAGATCTTCACCGGCTCCCCCGCCGCAAGGGTCGCCGACATGCGTTCCAGCACCGTCTCGAGCAGGGCGGCGCTCTCGTTCCGCGACAGGCCGACCTGCGCGTAGATCGCTTCGGCCAGATGCGCCCGGGTGATCGTCTTCATGCCGCAACCGGCCTCTGCAAGCCCTTATCCTTGCTACAAAAGCTGTATCCGGCAGGGGCGTCAACCGCGACGTTGCGCGATGCGTGCCCCGGCCGGGTCATTCCTCCGGCCGGAACGCATCGGCGATGCGGCGCACCTGCCCCGCGCCGTCGACCAGCAGAACATCGAAGCGGATGCCGGCCGCGCCGCGGCCCGGATGCGCTGCCAGCCAGGCACCGGCGGCACCGACCAGCCGGCGCCGCTGCGCCGGGCGGAGCGCGAAGGCGGCCTCGGCCAGCGTGGGGCGGGCCTTCACCTCGACGAAGGCGAGCAGCCCCGCACGCTCGGCCACCAGGTCGATCTCCCCTGCCCCGGTCCGCACCCGGCGCGCGAGCACGGTCCAGCCCTCGGCCTCGAGCGCGGCGGCGGCCCGTGCCTCGGCCTGGCGGCCGCGACCCTCGGCGGCTTCGCGGATTTCGCGCGGGCGCTGCATGGCCTAGCCTTGTCGCATGACGGAACGGGGCGGTCGAATGCGGCGTCGCTTTCTCCTCCTGCTCGGCCTGCTGCTGCTGCCCGGCCCGCTCCGGGCGGATGCCGCGCGCCGGCACATGGTGGTCGCCCCCAACCCGCACGCCGCCGAAGCCGGGCGGCAGGTGCTGCGGGATGGCGGCAGCGCGCTCGATGCCGCGATCGCGGCGGCGGTGATGCTGACGCTGGTGGAGCCGCAGGCCTCCGGCATCGGCGGCGGCGGGCTGATGCTGACGCGGCGCGGGTCCGACGGCGCGATCGAGGCCTGGGACGGGCGCGAGACGGCGCCCGCTTCCGCCACGCCGCGCCTGTTCCTGCGCGCCGATGGCCAGCCCATGTCCTTCGCCGAGGCGATGGAGGGCGGGCGCGCGGTCGGCGTGCCGGGGCTTCTGCGGATGCTGGAGGCCGCGCATCGCGACCATGGCCGCCTTCCCTGGGCGCGGCTGCTGGAGCCGACGATCCGGCTTGCCGAAGCGGGATTCGCCGTCTCCCCGCGCCTTTCCGCGGCCATCGGCGCGACCGCCGCGGCGCTGCGGCGCGACCCCGGCGCGCGGGCCCATTTCCTGGACGAGGGCGGCAATCCCTGGCCGCCCGGGCACATGCTGCGCAACCCGATGCTCGCGGCCACGCTGCGCGCAGTGGCGGCGGAAGGGGCGGATGTTCTGCATCTCGGCCCCGTCGCGGCCGACATCGCGGTGGCGGTGCAGGGGCACCGCAACCCCGGCGGGATGACGGAGGCCGATCTCGCCGCCTACCAGCCGCGCCGGCGGGCGGTGCTGTGCGGGCCCTACCGGGGGTTCCGGGTCTGCGGCATGGGTCCCCCGACCTCCGGCGGGGTGGCGGTGGGGCAGATCCTCGGTCTGCTCGGCCATTTCGACCTGCGGGGCCTGCCGCCGGGCGGCCCCGACGCGGCGCATCTGCTGGGCGAGGCCGGGCGGCTGGCCTTCGCGGACCGCAACCTCTACCTCGCGGACGACGCCTTCGTGCGGGTGCCCGTCCGCGGCCTGCTCGATCCCGCCTACCTGACCGGGCGCGCGCAGCTGATCGACCGGGACCGCGCCATGGCCCCGCCGCGGGCCGGCAACCCGCCCTGGCAGGACGCGCTTCTGGCCCCCCAGGCCGAGGAGCACGAGGCCGGGACCAGCCATGTCGCGGTGCTCGATTCGGACGGCAACGCCGTGTCCCTGACGCCGACGATCGAGGCGGTGATGGGCGCGCGCATCATGGTCCGCGGCTTCCTGCTGAACAACCAGCTCACCGACTTCGCCTTCGCGCCGGACCAGGACGGCCGCCCGGTGGCCAACCGTGTGGAGCCGGGCAAGCGCCCGCGCTCCTCCACCGCACCGACCATCGTGCTGGATGCGGAGGACCGGACGGCGATGGTGCTGGGCTCGGCGGGCGGGGCCCGCATCATCTTCCACGTCGCGCAGGTGCTGGTGGCGATGATCGACTGGGGCATGATGCCCGCTGAGGCAGTGGCCCTGCCGCGGATCGGCGTCGTCGGCACCGGCCCGGTCGAGCTGGAGGCCGGGACGCCCGCCGCGGCCCTCGCCCCGGCGCTGGAAGCACGCGGCCACCGGACCGATGTGCGGGAGAACGGCTCGGGCCTCGCCGTCATCCGGGTCACGCCGGGGGGGCTGCTCGGCGCCGCCGATCCCCGGCGGGAAGGCGCGGCGCTCGGCGACTGAGCGGCTTGCAGCCGGAGCGCCCCGCATGGCGTTCTGGGCCCCAACCACCCGAGGAGAGACACGCCATGCCGAACCTGCCCCGCCTCGCCCTGCTGCTGCCGCTGCTGGTCGCCGCCCCCGCCGCGGCGCAGGACACGCGGGAGATCGGCCATGTGAACACGGCCATCACCAACCTGGGCCTGACGCGCAGCCACCGCGTGGTGGTGGAGCGGTTCGACGACCCGGAGGTGCGCGGCATCTCCTGCTACATCAGCCAGGCGCGGACGGGGGGCCTGTCCGGGATGCTCGGCGTGGCGGAGGACCCGGCGCGCTTCGCCATCACCTGCACCGCCACCGGCCCCGTGCAGGTGCAGCCCGGCGCCCAGCGGGGCGAACGCGGCGAGGTGGTCTATGAGAGCAGCACGAGCCTGTTCTTCAAGGAAACCCGCGTCCACCGCTTCGTGGACGAGGAACGCCAGGCGGTGGTCTACCTCGCCTGGTCCACGCGCCTGGTGGATGGCTCGCCTTACAATGCGGTGGCGGTGGTGCCGATCCGCTGACCGGCGCAGGCGGTCACGCCAGTCGCGGCATCGCCTCGCCGGGGGGCTGTGCGCCGATCTCGGCCACGGTGTTCCGCCAAGCCGCCAGGCGTTGCGGGCCGGTCGGGTGGGTGGAGATGAGGCCGGGCGCATCCGCGCGCCCCGCCGCCTGCGCCAGCCGCACCCAGACTCGACCGGCTTCCTCCAGCCCGTAGCCGGCGCGATGGACCATGAAGGCGGCAAGGTAGTCGGCCTCGCGTTCCTCCTCCTGCGAATAGGCCAGCCGCGCAGCGCCGCCCGCAAGCCGCCCACCTGCCTCCGACCCCAGCGGCCCGGCGAGGTAGCCGCCGACCAGCGACCCGATGACGGCGCCGAGCCGCATCCGCGTTCCCGCCCGGGCAAGGTGCCGCGCCAGGTGGTGGCCGTATTCATGCGCGACGACGGCGGCCAGCTCGGCGTCGTTCTCCACCACGCCCAGCAGACCGGACGTGACCGTGACGGCCGGGCCCTCGCTGGCGAAGGCGTTCACCTCGTCGGACCGCGCGAGCGCGACGGCGAAGCGGCAGGGGCCGTCGAGGTAGCGGCGGCACATCGGGTCCGACGCCTCGGCGACCCGGGCCGCGACGCGGCCGAGCATCGCCGCCTGCTCCGCCTCCGGCCGGTCATGGCGGCGCAGCGGCGGCGCGGCGCCGATGGCGCGCTGCGCGGCCGCAAGCTCCATCCCCGCCGGCTGCGGCAGCGCATGCTGCGCGCCGCAGCCGCACAGGAAGCCGGCGCCGGCCAGGACCAACCCCCGGCGGGCGACAGGCCGCCCAGCCACCAGCACGCCAGCCATCGCCCTGCCCTCCGCGGTGAAGCACCGCGTCAGGACGCCGCGAGAAGCTCCCCGGTTTCCGGCAGGCGCGGCCCGCCGTCGCGGCCTTCCTCCACCGCGTGGCAGGCCGCCAGAGTCTCCGGCGTGCCGCGGGCGGGGATCATCGCCGGGCGTTCGGCCCGGCAGCGGTCATTCGCCAGCGGGCAGCGCGGGTGGAAGGGGCAGCCCGAGGGCGGGTTGATGGGGCTCGGCACCTCGCCCCCCACCGGGATGCGCTGCCGCCCCGTCATCTCCAGGTCCGGGATCGCCTCCATCAGGGCGCGCGTGTAGGGGTGCCGCGGCGTGGTGAACAGCGTCTCGGCCGGCGCAAGCTCCACCAGGCGGCCGAGATACATCACGCCGATCCGGTCGCTGACCTGCCGCACCACGGCGAGGTTGTGGCTGATGAACAGGTAGGTCAGGCCGAGCCGCGCCTGCAGGTCCTTCATCAGGTTCAGGATCTGCGCCTGCACCGACACGTCGAGCGCGCTGGTCGGCTCGTCGCAGACCAGGAATTCCGGGTTGGAGGACAGCGCGCGCGCGATCGAGATGCGCTGCCGCTGCCCGCCCGAGAATTCGTGCGGGAACTTCTGCCCGTCGAGGGGGGAAAGCCCGACCTGCGTCAGCAACTCCCCCACCCGCGCGTCGATCGCGGCGCCGTCCTTCGTCAGCCCGAAGGCGCGGATCGGCTCGGCGATGATGTCGCGGACGCGCCAGCGCGGGTTGAGGCTGGCATAGGGGTCCTGGAAGATCATCTGCATCCGGCGGCGCTGCGTGCTGTCCGCGCGCGCCTCCGCCAGGTCGCGGCCGTCGAACAGCACCTTGCCCCGCGTCGGGCCGTAGAGCCCGACGACGAGCCGCGCGACGGTGGACTTGCCGCAGCCGGATTCGCCGACCAGCGACAGCGTGGTGCCCTTCGGGATGGCGAAGGACACGCCATCCACCGCGCGCAGCGTGCGCTTCGCCTCCCGCGCCAGCACGCGCTGGAGCAGCGGGCGGGACACGTCGAAGAAGCGCGCGACGTCCTGCGTCTCGAGCATCGGCTGCATCACGTCACGCATCGGCATGCGCCTTGTCGTCCCGCAGGTAGCGGTCGGAGGGATTGTCGCGCAGCAGCCGCGCCGACGGGTCGGCGTAGAGCCAGCAAGCCGCGCGCGTGTCGCCCGCATCCAGCAGGTCAGGCCGTTCCACCCGGCAGCGGTCGAAGACGCGCGGGCAGCGCGGGTTGTAGGCGCAGCCCTTCGGGATGGCGGAAAGCCGCGGCATCGCGCCGTCGATCTGCTGCATCCGTTCCAGCCGGTGGCTGATCGGCGGGATGGAGCCCATGAGGCCGGCGGAATAGGGGTGCGCGGGGTGCTTCACGACGCTCCGCACGCTGCCGATCTCCGCGATGCGGCCGGCATACATCACCGCGACCCGGTCGGCGGTCTCCGCGATGACGCCCATGTCGTGGGTGACGAGCATCATCGCCGTCCCCTTCTCCCGCGCGAGGCGCTTCAGCAGGGCGATAACCTGCGCCTGGATGCTGACGTCGAGCGCGGTGGTCGGCTCATCCGCCACGATCAGCTTCGGCTCGGCGCAGAGCGCGAGAGCGATGACGACGCGCTGGCGCATCCCGCCCGAGAATTCGTGCGGGTAGCTGTCGATGCGCTGCGCGGCGGCGGGGATGCCGACGAGTTCCAGCCACTCGATCGCCTTGGCACGCGCCTGGGCGGGGTTCAGCGGCAAGTGGGTGGTCATCGTCTCCACCAGCTGCCGGCCGATGGTGTAGAGCGGGTTCAGCGTGGTCAGCGGGTCCTGGAAGATCGCGCCGATCTGCCGCCCGCGGACGCTCCGCATCTCCTTGTAGGGCAGGTTGTCGATGCGCCGGCCGTCGAGCAGGATCTGCCCGCCCGCGATGCGGCCCGGCGGCTCCAGCAGGCCGATGATGGCGGCGCCGGTCATGGACTTGCCGGCACCAGATTCGCCCACCACGCCCAGCACCTCGCCGGGATGGATGTCGAAGGACACGTCGTCGAGCGCGACCAGCGTGCCGCGGCGCGTGGGGAACTCCACGCGGAGGTTCTTCACCTCGAGCAATGGTTGGGTATTGGACATTCTACCGCAGCTTCGGATTGAGGGCGTCGCGCAGCCAGTCGCCCAGGAGATTGACGGAGAGCACGAGGACGATCAGCGCAAGGCCGGGGAATATGGTGATCCACCACTCGCCGGAGAAGAGGAAGTCGTTGCCGATTCGGATCAAGGTGCCGAGCGAGGGCTGGGTCGGCGGCACGCCGACCCCGAGGAAGGACAGCGTCGCCTCCGTCAGGATCGCGAAGCCGAGCTGGAGCGTCGCGATGACCAGCACGGGGCCGAGGACGTTCGGCAGGACGTGGCTGACCATGATCCGCCCGCGGCCGAGCCCGATGACGCGGGCGGCCTGCACGTATTCCTTGTTGCGCTCCACCATGGTCGAGCCCCGCACGGTGCGCGCGAAGGACGGCCAGTTGGAGAAGCCGATGGCGAAGATCACGACGTAGAGCGCAAGCTGGTCATGCACGTCGCGCGGCAGGGCGGCGCGCACCATGCCGTCGATCAGCAGCGCGATCAGGATGGTGGGGAAGGTCAGCTTGATGTCGGCGATGCGCATCAGCAGCGAATCGACCGTGCCGCCAAGGTAGCCCGCTGCCAGCCCCGCCGCGATGCCGATGAAGACGGACATGACGACGGCGCAGAAGCCGACGAGCAGCGACACCCGCGCGCCGTACATGATGGCCGAGAGCACGTCGCGCCCCTGGTCGTCGGTGCCGAGGAGGTAGGTCGCCTCGCCCTCCGCCTCCCAGGCGGGCGGCTTGAAGGCGTCCATCAGCTGGAGCGAGGCGAGGTCGAAGGGGTTGTGGGGCGCGATCCAGGGCGCGAGCACCGCGCCGCCGATGCAGATCACGGCCACGATCGCCGAGGCGACGGTGATGGGCGACCGCGTGAAGGAATACCAGATGTCGCTGTCGAGGAAGCGTCGGATGGCCTGGGCCATGGTCAGTGCCCCCCCTTCCCGCCGCCGATCCGCAGCCTTGGGTCGACCGCGTAGTAGAGCAGGTCGACGATCAGGTTGATGGTCACGAACAGCGCCGCGATCAGCAGCAGGTAGGCCGCCATCACCGGGATGTCGGCCGCGCCCACGGACTGGATGAACAGCAGACCCATGCCCGGCCACTGGAACACCGTCTCCGTCACGATCGCGAAGGCGATGATGCCGCCGAGCTGGAGGCCGGCGATGGTGATGACCGGCACCAGCGTGTTCTTCAGCGCGTGTCCGAAATGCACCGCCCGGTTCGACAGGCCGCGCGCGCGGGCGAACTTGATGTAGTCCGTCCGCAGCACCTCCAGCATCTCGGCCCGCACCAGGCGCATGATCAGCGTCAGCTGGAACAGGCCGAGCGTCACGGCCGGCAGGATCAGCGCCTTGATGCCGCCCGCGGTCAGGTATCCCGTGCTCCACCAGCCCAGCCGCACCGTGTCCCCCCGCCCGAAGGACGGCAGCCAGCCCAGCCAGACGGAGAAGGTGAGGATCAGCAGGATGCCGATCAGGAAGGTGGGCAGCGACACGCCGATCAGGCTGAAGGTCAGGAAGAAGCGGCTCAGCCAGGAATTGCGGTAGAGCCCCGTGTAGACGCCCATCGGCACGCCGACCAGCAGCGCCAGGAAGGCCGCCGTCAGCGCCAGTTCCAGCGTCGCCGGCGCGCGTTCGGCGATGAGGTCGATCACCGGGCGGGACAGGCGGTAGGACAGGCCGAATTCCCCCTGCACGGCATTGCCGAGGAAGCGGAGGAACTGCACGAAGAAGGGCTGGTCCAGCCCGAGGTCGCGGATCAGCGCGGCGCGCTGCGCCTCGGTGTAGTCCTGGCCGAGCATGATGGCGACGGGATCGCCGACATAGGCGAACATCGCGAAGGACAGGAGCGCGACCGTCAGCATGACGGGCAGCGCCTGGAGGATGCGGGAGATGACGAAAGCGAACACGTTGTCTTCCTAAGCGCGCCGCGGCCCCGGGGTCTCCGGGGCCGCGGCCGGGTGTGGTCTCAGTTCACGACCATCCAGCGGAAATACGGCTGGTTGTTCGCCGCATGCGGGATGGTGACGTTGCTGCGCATGGCCCAGGGGATCATCTGGTGGTGCAGCGGGATGTGGGGCACGTCCTCGCGGTAGATGCGGAGCGCCTCGCGGATGGCGGCCTGCCGGCCATCGCCGGATTCGGTCTTCATCCGCGCCACCAGCTCGTCCATGCGCGGGTTGGAGTAGCGGCCGTAGTTCCAGATGCCGTCGCCCTGCGCGCCGTTCCGGGTCGCCAGCAGCGACTGGAAGGAATACAGCGCATCCAGCGTCGGCACGCCCCAGCCCAGCAGGTAGATGCTGGTGTCGTCGCGCTGGATCTGGGCGAAGAAGGGCGCGATGGGCTGCGCCCTCACCGTCGTCCGGATGCCGATGCGCGCCCACATCGCGGCGATCGCGGCGCAGATCTGCTCGTCGTTGATGTAGCGGTTGTTCGGGCAGTCGAGCGTGAGGCCGAAGCCGTTCGGATACCCTGCCTCGGCCAGCAGCGCGCGGGCGCGCGCGGGGTCATGGGGCAGGCGCACATCCTCCTCGGCGACGTAGCCGTTGACCTGGGGCGGGAAGAAGGTGCCGGTGACGATGCTCTGCCCGCGCATGGTGGTGCGGTGGATCGCCTGGATGTCGATGGCGTGGTACAGCGCCTGGCGCACGCGCAGGTCGCGGAAGGGGTTGCGGCCGCGCACATCGGCATACAGCAGCTCGTCGCGGAAGGTGTCCATCGCGAGGAAGATGGACCGCACCTCCGGCCCCTCCACCACCTTCACGCCCTGCGCGGACCGCAGGCGGTTCAGGTCCTGCAGCGGCGGGTCGAGCACGAAGTCCACCTCGCCCGACAGCAGCGCCGCGATGCGGGTCGCATCGGACGCGATGGGGCGGAAGACGATCTCGGTGACGTTGCCCGCCGTCTGGCCCGGCTCGGTCCAGCCGAACCAGTCCTCGTTGCGGCGCAGCACGGTGCGGACGTCGCCCTCGCGGCTCGCCAGGCGGAAGGCGCCGGTGCCGTTCGTGCTGCGGACGGTGTGCATCTCCTCCCGCGCGCGGGTGTTCTGCGGGCGGATGGCGTTGTGCCGCTCCGACCAGGAGCGGGACATCATGTACACCGAGGCGAACTTGTTCGGCAGGATCGGGTCGGCGACCTTCGTCACCACGTCCACCGTGAAGTCGTCCACCTTCTCGGCGTGATCGACGGTGTCGACGAAGATGCCGAAATTGGAGGTCGGCTGCAGGGCGCGGGTAATGGAGAAGACGACATCGTCCGCGGTGAAGGCTTCGCCCTCATGGAAGCGGACGCCCTGGCGCAGCACGAAACGCCAGCGCGTCGGCTCGACCTGCGTCCAGGACAGCGCAAGGCCAGGGCGCAGGGACAGGTCGGCGTTGCGGTGGATCAGCGGGTCGTAGATCTGCTGCAGAACCATCGTGACGGTGCCGATGTTCTGGCTGTGCGGGTCCATCGTGTTCGGGTCGCCCGACGCCGCCCAGCGCACGGTCCGCGCCTCTCCCATCCCGGCCGCCAGCGTGATCGCCGCGGCCAGCGCCGCGCCCCAGATCCTTCGCATCCCTCGATCTCCCTCTGGCACGGCAGGGGTCGTTCCGCCCATGTCCGCGCAGGAAAACTGCAATATCCCGACCACAGCGGGCGGGAAAGCCCGGATTCAGGTGGGGCGGCCGGGCACCTGCGGCTTTCCGCCCGCCGCCGCCCAGTCCTTGAGCAGCGTGAACCCCACGGCGAGCAGCACGGGGCCGAGGAACAGGCCGAGGAAGCCGAAGGCCAGCACGCCGCCGATGGCGCCGAGCAACGTCAGCAGCAGCGGCAGGTCCGCCCCGCGGCTGATCATCCAGGGCCGGATGAAGTTGTCGACGGAGGAGATGCCGAGCGCGCCATAGAGCACCATGAAGATGCCCCACCCCGTCTCGCCCTGGGTGAACAGCCAGATCGCGGCGGGAATCCAGACCAGCGGCGCCCCCACCGGCAGGATGGAGATGACCCCGGCCACCACGCCCAGCAGGACCGGCTGCGGCACGCCCGCGATCCAGAAGCCGATGGTGGTCATCGCCCCCTGCACCACCGCGGTGCCGAGAAGGCCGTAGACCACGCCGCGCGTGACGTCGCCGGTCAGCTGCATCAGCCGCCGCGCGGGCGGGCCGGCCAGGCGTTCCATCACCGCCTCGGCCTTGGCGGCCATGGCCGGGCCGTCGCGGTAGAAGAAGAAGGCGAGGAAGATGGCCAGCAGCAGCTCCGCCAGGCCGGACAGCACCGCCACCAGCAACGCCAGCGCATTCTGCGCGATGGTGCCGGCATAGGGGCGGATGGTGTCGAACAGCCCGGTGAAGGTCGCATCCCACCCCTGTAGCCATTCGCCGACATAGGCGCCGACGAATGGCAGGCCGGTCAGGAAGCCCGTCACCCCCGGCAGGCCGCCGACCAGCAGCCGCTCGAACCCGTCGCGCAGGCCCTCCACATCCTCCCGGCTGGTCGGCGCCGCGAACAGGATCGGCAGGCCGATCAGCAGGAATTCCAGCGTCACCATCACCAGCGCCGCCGCGGCGGGGCCGAGTCCCGTGCGTTCGCGCAGCATCCGGAAGGCCGGCCAGGTGGTGAAGACCAGGATCACCGCCCAGAGCAGGGCGGAGATGAAGGGGCGCAGCACCAGGAAGCAGCCGAAGCCCAGCAGCGCCAGCGCGAACAGCCCGATCAGCTTCGCCGGGTGGATGGGATCTCTCTCCATCGGACCGGCTTAGCGGGAATCGGGCGCCGTTGCACCTCCGCCGCCGTGCGGCGGGCTTGCCGGCCCCCGCCCCGCGGGGCATCACGACCGGCGCCAGAGGAGGGAGGTCCCGTCGCATGCCGCGCTTTGCCGCCAACCTGTCGATGATGTTCACCGAGCTTCCCTTCCTCGACCGCTTCGAAGCCGCCGCCAGGGCCGGCTTCGGGGCCGTGGAATTCCTGTTCCCCTACGATTTCCACGCCGCCGACATCGCCGCCCGGCTGAAGGGCGCGGGACTGCAGCAGGTGCTGTTCAACGCCCCGCCCGGCGACTGGACGAAGGGCGAGCGCGGCCAAGCGGCACTGCCCGGCCGCAAGGCGGAATTCCGCGACGGCTTCCGCCGGGCGCTCGACTACGCCGCCGCGCTGTCCTGCCCGCGGATCCATGTCATGTCCGGGCTCGCCCCCGCCGGCCTCGCGCATGACACGATGACCGCGACGCTGGCCGAGAACCTTGCCTGGGCCGCCGAACAGGCGGCGCCCGCCGGCGTCAGGCCGGTGATCGAGCCGATCAACCACCGCGACATCCCGGGCTTCTTCCTCAACACGACCGACCAGGCCGCCGCGATCATCGAGGCGGTGGGGGCGGACCGCGTGGGAATGCAGTTCGACCTCTACCACTGCCAGATCACCGAGGGCGACATCGTGAAGCGCGTCGAGCGGCACCTGCCGCTGATCGCCCACATGCAGGTCGCCGACAATCCCGGCCGCAACGAGCCCGGCACGGGTGAGGTCAACTGGCCCTTCGTCTTCCGCCGCATCGACGAACTCGGCTTCCGCGGCTGGATCGGCTGCGAATACCGCCCGGCCGGCGAGACGACCGCCGGCCTCACCTGGTTCGCCCCCTACAAGTAAGGACCGCAGACATGGCGAAGATCGGCTTCATCGGCCTCGGCATCATGGGCCGCCCCATGGCGGGGCACCTCAAGGCCGCGGGCCACGACGTGACGGTGGTGGAACGCCCCTCGCTCACCGACGCGGACCGCGCGGCCTTCGCCGTGGCGCCGACGGCGCAGGCGGTGGCGGCGGCGAACGACGTCGTCATCCTGATGGTGCCGGACACCCCCGATGTGGAAGCCGTGCTGTTCGGCGCAGGCGGCGTCGCCGCCGGCCTCCGCCCCGGCAGCCTGGTGATCGACATGTCGTCGGTCAGCCCGACCGCCACGAAGGCCTTCGCCGCGCGCATCAAGGCGCAGGGGGGCGAGTACCTGGACGCCCCCGTCTCGGGCGGCGAGGTGGGCGCGAAGAACGCGGCGCTGACGATCATGGTCGGCGGCGCCCCCGCCGCCTTCGAACGCGCGCTGCCGCTGTTCCAGGCGATGGGCAAGAACATCACCCTCGTCGGCGAGGAGAACGGCGCGGGCCAGACCTGCAAGGTCGCGAACCAGATCATCGTCGCCCTGACGATCGAGGCGGTGGGCGAGGCGCTGGTCTTCGCGTCCAAGGCCGGCGCGGACCCGGCCAAGGTGCGCCAGGCGCTGATGGGCGGGCTCGCCACCTCCCGCATCCTGGAACTGCATGGCGAGCGGATGATCAAGCGGACCTTCGCCCCGGGCTTCCGGATCGAACTGCACCAGAAGGACCTGAACCTGGCGCTCCAGGCCGGCCGGGAACTCGGCGTGGCGCTGCCCAACACCGCCTCCGCCGCGCAGCTTTTCGCGGCCTGCGCGGCCCAGGGCGGGGCGGCGCTGGACCATTCGGCGATGGTGAAGGCGCTGGAGACGATGGCGGCTCACAAGGTCGCACCGGACGCCTGACCGGCGGACGGTCCGGCGGCGCCGACGGCGCAGCGGCCGGTTGCCGCCGGACACGCGGCACCCGAGATGCGGGTGCCGTCCGTGCATCAATGCAACCCCTGCGAAAGACGTTGCGGCGGCGCCGGGGCGCCGCGCGTCATTTTCCGCGTTGCATCCCCCGAAAACGTCCCGCATTTTAGCCACCGCCGGCATGGCGTGAGATTCCGTCTCCGCCAGCGCGGTTGTATCTGATTCGGACGACCAACGGGGGATTGCATGCGATTCGCGGATATCGGGCAGCAGCTGCGCGCGTATCGCCTGGAATCCGGTCTCCGTGCCGAGGAGATCGCGGCCCGGCTCGGCGTCTCCCGCGCCGCCCTCTACCGCTACGAGAAGGGCGAGGTCATCAAGCTGGACACCATCCGGCGCCTGGCCGAGCTGCTGAAGATCTCCCCCCTCTCCCTCCTCGGCATCGGGGTCGAGTATTTCGCGCGCCCCCTCGCCTTCCAGGAACGGCTTCGCCAGGTGGAGGAGGGGGCCGACCAGATCCTGATGGTCGGCGGCGCCGTCTGCTACCAGACGACGAGCGACGCCTATGACGGCGCGATCGCCGAGGCCTGGACCGAAGGGGCCGATGCGGCGGCGGAGCGGCTGCAGGCCCGCGCCTCGGCCGACCAGGCGCTCGGCCTGCTCGCGGCGCGCAAGAAGCTGCACGCTGCGCGGCGGCCGACCATCATCGCCATCCTCGGCGAAGGCGCCCTGACGCGCCTGTTGCAGGGCGGCGTCGCCGCCGGCCTGCCCGTGCCCGAACGCACCCGCCAGCGTTGCCTCGCCGCCGCCCGGACCGAGGCGGAGGCGATCGCGGCGATGATGGAAAGCGTGCCGATCGGCGTGCAGCTCGGCCTCGCCTCGGGCGTCGAGCCGTCGGGCGGGTTCATGGTGCTGCGCGGGCGGGAGAGGGCGCATGTCGTCGCCTCACCCTTCGCCGCCGACACGCCGCCGAATGCCGGGCTCGGCGTCGCTTCCATCACCGCGGCGGACGAGGCGGTGGCCGCGCATCAGCGCGTCGCGGAATCGGCCTGGCGCGATGCGCTGAAGGGCGCGGCGGCGGCGGCACGGGTGCGGGACCTCATCAAGGCGGCGGGCTGACCGGCGGGCCCGCCCCGCCCGGGGCGGGCTGCCTTCCGGGCAGCGCCAGCGCGGTTACGCCCGGCATCACGTGCTGACCGATGCGGCCAGCGCAGCTGGCCGAGCGGCCGCCGCGGCAGGTGCCGCGCAGACCAGCCGGCGGATGCCGGCGCCCGGCGATTGAGGGCACAAAAAAGTATACGGTCGGTCGAGGCATTCGACCGATCGGATCAGACCGCGCGGTTGACCACCCGCTCGATCTCAGCCCGCACCAGCCGTTCCACCAGCGGCGGCAGGTGCTGGTCGAGCCAGGCCTTCAGCAGCGGCCGCAGTTCCTCCCGAACAACGTCCTCGATACTCGGGCCGCCACGATGCACCGGCGCCGACCGCTCCGCCGCGACGGTCCGGAGCAACTGGCCGAGCGCGGCCGTGGTGGCGGCCGCGACGGCGGGCGCGACGAGACCATCCGCCGGCAGGGCGGCCGCGGGCGGCGGCTCGGCCACAGGCGGCGCGGGCACGGGCGCGGGCGCGGGCTCCACCGGGGCGGTCTCGACCTCCATCCGGACGGTGACGGGCGGTGCGGGTGATGGCGTGGCGGGCGGGGCGACGAGCATCGCCTCGGTCAGTTCCAGGGGCTCCGCCGGCGGCGCCGGGGGTGAGGCGCCGTTCGGCGGCGCCGGCTGGGTCTCATCCTCGTTCAGGATGCGGCGGATGGACGCCAGGATGTCGTCCATCGCCGGATCGGCGCCGGGCTTCCCGCCGGCCTGCCCCGTCCCGCTCATCCCTCAGCGAGTCCGCTCGGCATAGTCGCCCCAGCCGACCCAGCGGTTCCGCACCTCCCGGTAATAGGCCTCCATGTCGTAGATCTGCACCGGCAGGTTCAGGTCGCGCGCCGTCAGGCGACCGACCGAGGACGCGACGCTGTGGGACGCCGTGATGACGTTCGCCAGCGCCCGCACGAGGCTGACGCGGGCATTCAGCAGTTCCTGCTCGGCGTTCAGCACGTCGAGCGTGGTGCGGCTGCCGACGATCGCCTCGCGCTGCACGCCGTCCAGCGCGATCTCTGCCGCGCGGATCTGGGCGCGCACGCTGTCCACCTGCGCGCGGGCAGCGGTCAGCGTCTCGAAGGCCTGGGTGGCCTGCTGCATGGCGGCGCGGCGCTGGTCCTCGACCACCTGCCGCGCCTGCTGCGCGGCCTGCCGGGCCTGGCGCACCTGCGCGTGCTCGCTGCCGCCCTGGTAGAGCGGCACGGTCAGGTTCGCGGTCACCTGACTGCCGTTCTGGCGCAGGCCGTCGCTGGTCTGGTTGTCGTTGCGGAACAGCGTGCCCGTCACGCTCACCTGCGGCAGCAGGGCGGAGAAGTTGACGTCGATCAGGTCCCGCGCCGCCGCCTCGTCGAACAGGGCGGCGACGACGTTCGGGTTGTTCTGCCCGGCCAGCGCCGCGGCGTCCCGCGCATTGCCCACCGGTGGCCGCAGCGGCTGCGGCGCGACCAGCCGCTCCGGCGGCTGCCCCACGAGGCGGGTGAAGGTCGCGCGGGAGGTCTGCAGCCGCCCTTCGGCATCGGCCCGCGCGGCGCGCGAGCCGGCAAGGCGGCTTTCGGCCTGCGCCACGTCGGTGCGGGTGATCTCGCCCACCCGGAAACGCTCGTTCGTCGCCTGGAGCTGGCGGGTCAGCACCTGCTCGTTGTTGATGTTGAGCCGCACTTCCTCCTGGTCGCGGATGACGGCGACATAGGCGTTCACCGTGTCCTGGAGGATCTGCTGTTCGGTCGCCAGCAGGCGCGCGCGCTGGCTCAGCACCTGGTTCTCCGCCCGGCGGGTGGAGGACTGGGTGCGGCCGCCGCGGTAGATCGGCTGCGTCACGCTCGCCTGCGTCGAGGTCACGTCACGCGACCGCCAGGCGGTGTTGGTCGGGAAGGCGGAGCCGAAGGCCTGGCCGTTGGTGGAGCCGGCGGACTGGCCGGCACTGCCGGTCACCTGCACGGTCGGGCGCCAGCCGGCCAGTGCCTGGGGCACGTTCTCGTCCACCGCGCGGAGCTGCGCGCGGGCGGCCTGAAGGCCGGGGTTGTTGGCATAGGCCAGCGCCAGCGCCTCCTGCAGCGTCTGGCCGGCGGCAGGCCGCGCCGCCGTGACGAGGGCCGGCGGGGCGAGCAGGAAGGCGGCCAGGGCGAGCGCGGTGCGGGACGGCATCATGGGCAACGAACTCCTGGGGCAGAGGCGGCCGGGCCGCCCGCCATCGGACTGGAACCGGCTTCCCCGCACGGGCTCAAAACACGAATCCGGGCGAACGGAGGAAGGCCGGCAGCGGCAGGGTGGCGCAATCGAAGGCGTCCGTCACGCTGAACGTTCCACCGATCCGCCGCCCGAGCACCGCGCGGGAGGAGAGCCCGCGCGAGGCTGCGGCCAGGACCGTGGCCAGCCGCCCGCCCTCGGCCAGCTGGGCGGCGATCCCCTCCGGCACTTCCGGCACCTCGCCCTCGATCAGGATCGCGTCATAGGGCGCGCCCGCGGCGTGGCCGGCCGCCAGGCCGCCATGCACGACCTGCACCGATCCCGGCGCGGCGAAGGCGGGCAGCAGGCTGCGCGCGGCCGCCGCGAGGGCCGCATCCTCCTCGAGCGCGACGACGCGCGCCCCGCAATGCGCCGCCACCGCCGAGGAATAGCCGCTGCCGGCACCGACGATCAGCAGCCGGTCCCCGTCGCGCAGCGCGAGGATCTGGAGCAGCTTGGCCAGCACCATCGGCTCCATCAGCGCGCGGCCACCGGGCAGGGGCACGTCCTCATCCGTGTAGGCGCGGGCCGCGAGGCCGGGGGGCAGGAAGCTCTCCCGCGGGATGTCGAGCATGGCGGACAGCAGCCGCGGGTCGGTGATCCGGTTCGGGCGCAGCTGCCCGTCCACCATGTGCCTGCGCGCCTGCGCCGTTCCGGCCGCCGTGTCGGGGTGCATCATCGCTGCCTCGTGCATGGGCGGGGTTATAGAAGCCGCGCCCGCCCGGGCCAAGCGGCCGGCCGCGCCGGGCGACGCCAAGCTTGACCGGCGCTGCGGCGTGCCGGATAGAGGCGCCGTCAGGGCCGCGTGGCAGAGTGGTGATGCACCGGACTGCAAATCCGTGAATGCCGGTTCGATTCCGGCCGCGGCCTGACCCCTTTCCTTTCCGCATCCGCCGCCCGGCACGGCCGCGAACCGACGCCACAGGCAGGTGAATTCCGGGAAGGGGCTTTTCGTCCCGCCGCGCCCCTGTTATAGGCCCGGCCCGCGGCTGATCCGGCGTGGCGCAGCGGTAGCGCAGCGGACTGTTAATCCGTTGGTCGTTGGTTCGAATCCAACCGCCGGAGCCATTCTTCCAGAACCCCCGCCGGCCCCGCGCCGGCGGGGGTTCGTCGTTCAGGGCCCGACCATGCCGACGCCTCGCCTCGTCATCCTCGATTTCGACGGCACGTTGGCCGACAGCTTCCCCTGGATGGTCGGCGCCCTGGCCGATGCGGCGCGGCGCTTTGGCTTCCGCAACCCCGACGCCGCCGCGATCGAGCAGCTGAGGGGCGAGCCGAACCGCAGCATCCTCAAGAGCCTCGGCGTGCCGGCCTGGAAGCTGCCCGCCATCGGGCTGCACATGCGGGCCCTCGCGGCCGCAGCGCCGCCGCCGCCGCTGTTCCCCGGCATCGAGGAGGCGCTGCACCGGCTGGCCGATGGCGGCGTCGTCCTCGCGCTGGCGAGTTCCAACGCCGAGGCGCAGATCCGCCGCACGCTGGGCCCGACGCTGGCCGCCCGCATCCCGCATCTCGCCTGCGAGGCGTCGCTGTTCGGCAAGGCGGCGCGCTTCCGCCGCATCCTGCGCGCGGCCGGCCTGCCGGCGGCGGGGGCCATCGCCATCGGCGACGAATCGCGCGACATCGAGGCCGCGCGGCAGGCGGGCATCGCGGCCGGCGCGGTCGCCTGGGGCTATGCCAGCCCCGGCCTGCTGCGCGCCCTGCGCCCGGATGCCTGGTTCGAGACGCCGGCCGACCTGGCGCGCCTGCTGCCCGGCTGACGTGCGCCGGGCATCAGATGCCGAAGCCCGAGGGGATGGGCAGCTTCTTGTTCACCGTCGCGGCGTTGAAGCCGGTCATCACATCCGTCTCGACCGGCACGAAGAGGTTGCCGGCGCCCTGGTGCGACCCGCCGGGGATGCCGCCATTTGCGACCTTCCAGGTGCACAGCGTCTTCCAGGCATTCAGCAGGCCCTTGAAGTCGTTCCACTTCACCGACACCGTGCTGTCGCCCTTCCGGATGATGCGCCAGCAAGCGAGGTTGACGATGGAGAAGCGCGCGGCCTCGCTGAAGAAGAAGGGGATGACGCGCATCGTGTCCTCGTTCGGCGCCCCGCCCAGCCCGTCGAGGAAGGCGGCGTCGAAGGTGCCGCGCGTGATCTTCAGCGTGGTCGTGCCGTAGGTCGGCACGGTGATCTGGAAGGTGCCGATCCGCACGACGTAGAGATCGGTCCCCCGCATCTCCAGCGTCAGTGTCTGACCGCCCGATGCGATGCGGATGAAGAAGTTTGGCGCCGCCGGCCCGATTCGCGGTCGCACCTCGTTCACGATGAATGTGTTGAACGCCCCTTCGGCATAGACCGCGGAAGCGGCCCCGTTCGGGTTGACCTGGAAGCTGTACGCCACGAACGCCTCTCCTCCGGATCCGCCTGTCAGGCGGGTCGGAGTGCAGCACAACTTGAAGCTGTATAACCAGAATAATTTCGCGTCGAAGATGGCTGACCGGCTGCGTCCTATGCCCGCAGTCGCGCGGCCGCGCCCGGGGCGATCCAGGCCAGGTCCCCCCCGGCGAAGGTCGCGACCGGCGCGCGCCGCGCCGGGTCCACCACCACCAGGTCGCCGCGCAGCCCCGGCGCGATCCGCCCGCGGTCGCGAAGCCCCGCCGCCTCGGCCGGATTCGCGCTGACCAGCGCCCAGGCCGCGCCGAGGTCCAGCGTGCCGCGGTCGGCCATCACGAAGGCCGCCTCCAGCATCGCCGGCCAGTAGTAGTCCGAGGCCAGCACGGTCACGAGCCCGCGTTCCGCCAGCGGCGCGGCGGAGGACCAGCCGAGATGGCTGCCGCCGCGCACCACGTTGGGCGCCCCCATGACCACATGCTCGCCCGCCGCGCGCGCGGCTTCCGCCACCGCCTCGGCCATCGGGAACTCGCAGATGGCGGCGCCGAGGGCGCGGAACTCCGCGCGCATCTCCGGGGTCTCGTCGTCATGGCTGAGAAGCGGGATGCCCGCGGCGCGCGCGGCATCCGACAGGCGCCGCCGTGCGGCCGGCACCTCGGCCCGGCGGGCGGCGACGCGCCCGGCCAGGGCCACGAACTCCGCCGTGCCCATCCCGGCGCGCTGCGCGTATTTCGACGCCTGCGCGGCATCGCCGAGCTTCCGCAGGATGCCCGGCGTGTGGTCGTTGTAGGCCAGCAGCTGCACCCGTCCGCGCGCGATGTCCCCCGCCACCTCGTCCAGCGCGTCGAGGTTGTCGGCCTCGAACCGGCAATGGATGCGCAGGTCGCAGCGCGTCAGCGGGCGTTCCGCCTCGACGGCGCCGAGCGTGGCGCGCCAGGCCTCGATCCCGCGCAGCCCCGGCTCCCAGGACAGGGTGACGCCGAGGAAGGCGGTGGTGATGCCGGCGGCCAGCAGCTGCGCCGCCGAATCGCGCAGCGCGAGCCGGGCGGGGAAGCCGATGCCCGGTCGCGGCTGCATCTGGCGCTCATGCGCGTCGCCATGGATGTCGACCAGCCCCGGCATGACCAGGAGCCCCGCGGCATCGAAGCGCGGCGCCCCCGGCGCGGCCTGCGCGATGCAGCCGTCGAGAAGCGCGACATCCGCGCGGGCGAGCCCGCCTTCGCCCAGGGCGAGGCCGCCCTCGATCCGCCATGCCATCAGGGTCAGGACTCCACCACCAGCTGCACCCGCCCCGATGCGTAGCGGGAGAAGGTCACGTCCACCACCTGGCCCGCGGGGTCGGTGTTCACCGCTTCCGCCACCAGCACCGGGCGGCTGCGCGACTGCTGCAGCAGCTCCGCCTCCTCCGGCGTCGGCAGGCGCGCGGTCACGCGCGTGACCCTGCGGCGGTAATCCGGCACGCCGCAGGCGGCGAGCGCGGCGGTGATGGAGGGATCCGCCGCCAGCAGCCCGGGCAGCCGCGCGAAGCGCGCCGCCGGGAAGTGGTGGGTGCCGATCACCACCGGGCGGCCATCCGCCAGCGCCAGCCGCTCCACCAGCACGACGGCGCGCCCGCGCCGAAGCCCGAGCTGCGCGGCAAGCGCGGCCTCGGCCGGGATCTCCGCGACGCGCAGGATGCGCCCGGCGGGTTCGCGGTTCTGCCTGCGGATGTTCTCGGAAAAGCGGGTGCGCGGGCCGAGCGGATAGTCCAGCACGTCCTCGGCCACGAAGCTGCCGCGCCCCTGCTCGATGCGGACCAGGCCCCTCGCCTCCAGTTCCTCCATCGCGCGGCGGACGGTGTGGCGGTTCACGGCGAAGCGCAGCGACAGCTCCGCCTCGGTCGGCAGGCGCGCGCCGGGGCGGTGCGTGCCGCCCGCGATCTCACGCTCGATCGCCTGGGCGATCTGGCGCCAGAGGGAGACACCCTCGCCCCGCGTCAGGCCGGGCGTGGGGGCGGGCCCATCCGTCATCGAATGTTCAACCTTGCGCACCGCGTCCACTGCCATTTTCGCGTTGACCCTACGCAGGCGGACGACTAGTCGTCTAGATAAATCGAGGACAGCAGATGACCGGTTCCGACGATCCCGCGGTGCGGGAGGGGGACGCGGCGGCCCCGACCGATCGCCGCCGCTGGATGGGCATCCTGGCGCGCGCGACCGGCGCCGAGATCGCCGCGCGGCTGGCCGCCCTGCCCGCCCCCCCGCCCCATGCCCGCCTGCGCGGGCCGGAAACCGGGCTCGTCATGGTGCGCGGCCGCGCGGGCGGCGACGGCGCGCCCTTCAACCTCGGCGAGATGACCGTCACGCGCTGCACCGTGCGGCTGGCGGAAGGCCCGGTCGGCCACGCCTATGTCGCCGGGCGGGATGCGCGGCAGGCCGAACTCGCCGCCCTGGTCGATGCGCTGATGCAGGATGCGGCGCGGCGCGCGGCGGTGGAATCGGCGGTGATCGCGCCGCTGGCCGCCGCACAGGCCGCACGGCGGGACGAGGTGGCGCGGCGCGCAGCGGCGACGAAGGTGCAGTTCTTCACGATGCAGCAGATGCGATGAACGCGACCACCCGCTTCCGCGGCTTCGCCGATCCCGTGCTGGACGGCCAGGCCTGCTTCCGCGCGGTGCTGGAGGCGATGTCGCGCCCCGGCCGCGTGCAGCGCATCGTCCCGCCGGCCGAATGCCCGCCCGGCCTTTCGCCCGCCGCCGCGGCCGTGCTGCTGACGCTGGTGGACGGCGACACCCGGCTCCGGCTCGGCGCCGGCGCCGAAGCCCTCGCCTGGGTGCGCTTCCATTGCGGCTGCCCGCTGGTGGCGGACGGCGCCGATTTCGTGCTGGACCCTACGGCCCCGCTGCTCTCCCTGCCCGCCGGCACGGAGGAGGAGCCGGAAGCGGGTGCGACGCTGATCCTCGACGTCGCGGCGCTGGAAGCCGGGCGCGGCTGGCGCCTGACCGGGCCCGGCATCCGGGACGCGCACCGCCTGCATGTCGCCGGCGCGCCGGCCGGCTTCGTCGCGGACTGGGCGCGCAACCGCGCCCGCCACCCGCGCGGCGTCGATGTCATCCTCTGCGCGGGCGACCGCATCGCGGCCCTGCCCCGCACCACGACGGTGGAGGACGCCTGAGCCATGTATGTCGCGACCAAGGGCGGCGAACGCGCGATCGGGGCGGCGCATGCCTGGCTGGACGCCGAGCGCCGCGGCGACCCGGCGGTGCCGGAACTGACGGCGGCCCAGGTGGAGCAGCAGCTCGGCCTCGCGGTGGACCGCGTGATGGCGGAGGGGTCGTGCCACGACCGCGGCCTCGCCGCGCTGGCGGTGAAGCAGGCGCGCGGCGACCTCATCGAGGCTGCCTTCCTGCTGCGCGCCTACCGCACCACCCTGCCCCGCTTCGGCGCGAGCGCGCCGGTGGATACCGGGGCGATGCTGATCCGCCGGCGCATCAGCGCCACCTACAAGGACCTGCCCGGCGGGCAGGTGCTCGGCCCCACCTTCGACTACACGCACCGGCTGCTGGACTTCCGCCTTGCCGCCGAGGGCCGCCCGCCGCCCCCCGCGCCCGAGGCGGAGCCCGACCCGGCGCCGAGCCCGCGCGTGACGGAGCTGCTGGCCGGCGACGGGCTGATGCAACGCGAGGCGCCTTCGGATGCGCCCCCCCCCGACCTCACGCGCGAACCCCTGGCCTTCCCCGCCGACCGGCCGACGCGCCTCCAGGCGCTGGCGCGCGGCGACGAGGGGTTCCTGCTCGGCCTCGGCTACTCGACCCAGCGCGGCTACGGCAACGCGCACCCCTTCGTGGGCGAGATCCGGGTGGGCGAGGCGACGGTGGAGTTCACGCCGCCCGAGCTCGGCTTCGCCATCGAGATCGGCGAGATCACCGTGACCGAATGCCAGATGGTGAACCAGTTCAAGGGCAGCCGGACCGAGCCGCCGCAGTTCACCCGCGGCTACGGCCTGGTCTTCGGCCATGGGGAGCGCAAGGCGATGTCGATGGCGCTGGTGGACCGCGCGCTGCGCGCCGAGGAGCTGGGCGAGGACGCGGCAGCACCGGCGCAGGCCCAGGAATTCGTGCTGTACCACTGCGACAACGTCGAGGCGACGGGCTTCGTCGAGCATCTGAAGCTGCCGCACTATGTCGACTTCCAGTCGGAGCTCGAGAATGTGCGCGCCATGCGCGCCGCGGCGGCCGGTCCGGGGGCGGAGACGCAGCCGCGGGCGGAGGCGGCGGAATGACCCCGGACCCCGGCTACAACTTCGCCTACCTGGACGAGAGCACGAAGCGGATGATCCGCCGCGCGATCCTGAAGGCGGTCGCCATCCCCGGCCACCAGATCCCCTTCGGCTCGCGCGAGATGCCGCTGCCCTATGGCTGGGGCACCGGGGGCATCCAGGTGACGGCCGCCATCCTCGGCCCGCGCGACGTGGTGAAGGTGATCGACCAGGGCGCCGACGACACCACCAACGCCGTCTCCATCCGCGCCTTCTTCCGCCGCACCGCCGGCGTCGCCACGACAGAGCGCACGGCCGAGGCGACCATCATCCAGACCCGCCACCGCATCCCCGAACGCCCGCTGACCGAGAACCAGGTCCTCGTCTACCAGGTGCCGATGCCGGAGCCGCTGTTCCGGCTGGAGCCGCGCGTGGCGGAGACGAAGCGGATGCACGCGCTGGCCGATTACGGGCTGATGCAGGTGCGCCTGTACGAGGACATCGCCCGCCACGGCCGCATCGCCACCAGCTACAACCACCCCGTCATGGTGGATGGCCGCTACCTCATGTCGCCCTCGCCCATCCCGGCCTTCGACAACCCGAAGATGGACCGCATGCCGGCGCTGCAGCTGTTCGGCGCGGGGCGGGAGAAGCGGATCTACGCCGTGCCGCCCTACACCGCCGTGCGCAGCCTGGACTTCGACGACCACCCCTTCCGGCCGATCCGCGCGCCGCATGCCTGCGCGCTCTGCGCCTCCCGCACGAGCTACCTCGACGAGGTGCTGACGGACGACCGCGGCGGGCGCATCTTCGTCTGCTCCGACACCGACTACTGCGCCGGGCGCCGCGCCGGGCCGGAGGCCGCGGCATGACCGCCCCCCTGCTCTCGGCGCGCGGCCTGGCGCTGCGCTTCGGCCGCGTCGCGGCACTCGATGGCGTCGCGCTCGACATCTGGCCGGGCGAGGTGGTGGCCATCGTCGGCGAATCCGGCAGCGGCAAGACCACGCTGCTGCGCGCCCTGTCCGGCCTGCTGCGGCCCGATGCGGGCGAGGTCGCCTATGACGGCCGCGACGTGCTGGCGATGGCGGAGGCGGAGCGTCGGCGGCTGATGCGCACCGACTGGGGCTTCGTCCACCAGAACCCGCGCGACGGGCTGCGCCTCGCGGTGTCCGCCGGCGGCAACATCGGCGAGAGGCTGATGGCCGTGGGCGCGCGCCACTACGGCGACATCCGCGCGCAGGCGACGGACTGGCTGCGGCGGGTCGAGATCGACCCGGCGCGGCTCGACGAATTGCCGCGCAACTTCTCGGGCGGGATGCAGCAGCGGCTGCAGATCGCCCGCACGCTGGTTACCGGACCGCGCTTGGTCTTCATGGACGAGCCGACCGGCGGGCTCGACGTCTCGGTCCAGGCGAGGCTGCTCGACCTCATCCGCGCGCTGGTCGCGGATCTCGGGCTGGCGGTGCTGATCGTGACGCATGACATCGCGGCGGCGCGGCTGCTGGCGCACCGGATGCTGGTGATGCGGGAGGGGCGCGTGGTGGAACAGGGCCTGACCGACCGCGTGCTGGACGACCCGCAGCACCCCTACACGCAGCTCCTCGTCTCCTCGGTGCTCGCGGCATGAGCTGGGCGCTGCGGGCCGAGGGGCTGGGCAAGGACTTCACCCTGCACCTCCAGGGCGGCGTCACACTGCCGGTGCTGCGCGGGCTCGACCTCTCCGTCGCGCCGGGCGAATGCGTCGCGCTGTCCGGCCCGTCCGGCGCGGGCAAGTCCACGCTGATGCGCTGCCTCTACGGCAACTACGGCGCCGGCGCGGGGCGCATCCTGCTGCGCCACCGTGGCGCCGTGGTGGACCTCGCCGCCGCCGATGCGCGGCTGGTGCGGGAGGTGCGGCGCGACACGCTCGGCCATGTCTCGCAGTTCCTGCGCGTCATCCCGCGCGTCCCCGCGGCCGAGATCGCGGCGGAGCCGCTGGTGCTGCGCGGGGTGCCGCGCGCCGAGGCGCTGCGCCGCGCGGGCGCGCTGCTCGCCCGGCTGAACCTGCCGGCGCGGCTGCACGGCCTGCCGCCGGCCACCTTCTCGGGCGGGGAACAGCAGCGGGTGAACCTTGCCCGCGGCTTCGCGGCCGAGTACCCCGTGCTGCTGCTGGACGAGCCGACGGCCAGCCTCGATGCCCGCAACCGCGAGGTGGTGATCGCCCTCGTCGCGGAGGCGAAGGCGCGGGGCGCCGCCGTCATCGGCATCTTCCACGATGCGGAGGTCCGCGACCGCGTGGCCGACCGCCTGTTCGACGTGTTGCCCTTCCAGGACGCCGCATGACCCCCGAGACCATCCTGACCAATGCCCTCCTCGTCCTGCCCGGGGAGGTGGTGGCGGGCACCGTCGTCCTTCGCGGCGCCGCCATCGCGGAGGTCCAGCCCGGCCGCAGCCACCTGCCGGGCGCCGAGGACCTGGGCGGCGACCACCTCATCCCCGGCATCGTGGACGTCCACACGGACAACCTCGAACGCCAGGTGCAGCCGCGCGCCACCGCGCGCTGGCCGTCGCGTTCCGCCATGCTCGCGCATGACACGCAGACGGCGGCGGCGGGCGTGACCACGGTGCTGGACGCGCTCTGCCTCGGCGATCTCGGCTTCGACGCGGGCCGCACCCAGACCTTCCTCGAAGGCGTCGCGGACCTGGATGTGCTGAGCCGCACGCATCTGCTGCGGAGCGAGCATTTCCTGCATCTCCGCTGCGAACTGCCGGCGGCGGACATGCCGGAACTGGTGGAGGGCGTGGCCGACCACCCGCTCGTGCGGATGGTCAGCCTGATGGACCACTCCCCCGGGGTCGGCCAGTACCGCGACATCCCGCGCTACCGCCTGATGCGCATGCGCCAGCACAACCAGACGGCGGAGCAGGTGGACCGCCGCATCGCGGAGCTGCTGGAACAGCGCGCCCGCCTGCGCGAGCCGCAGCGCCGCTGGCTGCTGGACCGCGTGGCGCACCGCAAGCTGCCGCTGGCCAGCCATGACGACGACACGCCGGAGGTGGTGCGCCGCAACGCCGCCGACGGCATCATGATCAGCGAATTCCCCGTCGCGCTCGACGCGGCGGAGGAGGCGAAGCGTCTGGGCGTCGGGGTGATCGCCGGGGCGCCGAACATCGTGCGCGGCGGCAGCCATTCCGGCAACGTCGCCGCGGCCGACCTGGTGCGGGCCGGCGCGGTGCAGGTACTGGCGAGCGACTACGTGCCGCCCGCCATGGTGGAAGCCGCGTGGCTGTCCGCCGGCACCGGCGACATCACCCTGCCGCAGGCGGTCGGGATGATCACCGACGGCGCGGCGCGGATGGTCGGCCTCGACGATCGCGGCCGGATCGAGGCGGGGCTGCGCGCCGACCTCGTGCAGGTTCATCCCTTCGAGGGGCATGCGGTGGTGCGGCGGGTCTGGCGCGCGGGGGAACGGGTGTCGTGACGCGCAGCACCTGCCACGGGCGGCGCCGCTGATGCGCGTCGCGCTCTACTGGGCCCCGCGGGTCGACGACCCGCTCCATGCACTCGGCTCCCGCTGGCTCGGCCGCGATGCGGAAACCGGGGCCACCCTGCCGCAGCCGGCCCTGCCCGGCCTCGACCTCGCCGCGATCACGGCCGATGCGCGCGGCTACGGGCTGCACGCCACGCTGAAGCCGCCCTTCCGCATCGCGACCTCCTGGGCGGCGATGCGGGCCGATGCGATGGCACTCGCGGCCCGCACCCGCCCCTTCGCGCTGCCGCCGCTGCGGCTGGCCGAGCATCACGGCTTCCTGGCGCTGCTGGAGTCGGAACGCTCGCCCGGCCTTCAGGCCTTCTGCGACGCTTGCGTCACCGCGCTCGACGCCCACCGCGTGCCGCCGACGGAGGAGGAGATCGCCCGACGCCGCCCCGACCGCCTGACGGACCGGCAGCGCGACCACCTGCGGCGCTGGGGCTACCAGTACGTCCTCGACGAGTGGTGGTTCCACGTCACGCTCACGCGGCGGCTGACGGAGGCGGAATGCGCAACGGTGCGGCCCGCGCTGGCCGCGCATCTGGGCGACACGCCCGCCCTGCCGCGCCGGGTGACGGAGCTGTGCCTGTTCACCCAGGCCGGTCCGGGCGCGCCTTTCCTGGTGGCCGAGCGCCTTCCGCTGCTCGGCTGAGCGCGGCGAGCACGCGACCCACCCCCTCCTCCACTCCCGCGTCGTTCACCACCGTCTCGACCTCGATTCCCGCGGGCAGCGCGGCCTCGCGCGAGAGGCGGCGGGCGACGTCCTCCGCCCCCTCGCGCCCCCGGGCGGCGAGCCGGGCGGCGAGCAGCGCGGCCGGCGCGGTCACCAGCAGCACGCGGGTCGGCCAGCGGGCGGCGGCTTCCGCCAGCACCGTGCGGGAGAGGTTGGCGATGACGACGCGGCCCTCGGCCAGCCGGTCCCCGACCTCACTCGGGATGCCGTAGAGCAGGCCATGCGCCTCCCACCACAGCGCGAAGGCGCCCGCGCCGCGTGCCGCCTCGAACTCCGGGCGGGTCATCGGGTGGTGGTCCTCGCCCCCGGCCTCGGCCGGGCGGGTGATGCAGCGCCGCGCGAAGACGAAGCGCGGGTCGCCTGCCAGGCGGCTGCGGGCCGCCGCCATCAGCGTGTCCTTCCCCGCCCCGGAAGGGCCGACCACAGGAACCAGCATCCCGCACCGCGATATTGACCGCGCGCCTTCTGCCTGCCCCTATCCGGCTTCTCAAGCGGACCAGCGGAAAAGACATCGGATGTTCACGACACGCCCCGAGATCGCCGGCACCTTCGGCGTGGTCGGCTCCACCCACTGGATCGCCAGCCAGGTCGCGATGGGCGTGCTGGAGCGCGGCGGCAACGCCTTCGACGCCGCGGCCGCCGCCGGCTTCACCCTGCAGGTGGCGGAGCCGCACCTGAACGGCCCGGGCGGCGACTGCCCCATCATCGTGCACGAGGCGAAGTCCGGCGCGCAGCACGTCATCTGCGGGCAGGGCGTGGCGCCCGCCGCGCTGACGGTGGCGCATGTGAAGGGCGAACTCGGGCTCGACCTCATCCCCGGCACGGGGCTGCTGCCGGCGATGGTGCCGGGCGCCTTCGATGCCTGGGCGCTGATGCTGCGGGACCACGGCACCTGGTCGCTGCGCGACGTGTTGTCCTATGCGATCGGCTATGCGCGGCGCGGCATCCACTACGTGCCCCGCGTCGTGGCCACGCTGAATTCCGTCCGCCCGCTGTTCGAGAGCGAGTGGCCGACCTCCGCCGCCGTCTGGCTGCGCAACGGCGGGCCGCAGCCGGGCGGGCTCTATGCCAACCCCGCCCTGGCCGACACCTGGGAAAGGCTGCTGCGCGAGGCCGAGGCCGCCGGCCGCGACCGCATCGCGCAGATCGACGCCGCGCGCGGCGCCTGGTACGGCGGCTTCGTCGCCGAGGCGATCGACCGCTTCTTCCGCGGGAACGAGGTGCTGGACGCCTCCGGCCGGCGCCATCGCGGCGTGCTGACCGGCGACGACATGGCGCGCTGGCGCGCGGGGGTGGAGGCGCCGCTGCGGCGCGACTACCGCGGCACCACGGTGCTGAAATGCGGCGTCTGGAGCCAGGGGCCGACGATGCTGCAGACGCTGGCCCTGCTGGAGGGCTTCGATGTCGCCGGCATGGACCCGCTGGGCGAACGCTTCGTCCACACGGTGGTGGAATGCCTGAAGCTCGCCTTCGCCGACCGCGAGGCCTATTACGGCGACCCGGATTTCGTCGACGTGCCCATCCACCACCTGCTGGGCGCCGAGTACAACGACGCCCGCCGCCGCCTGGTCGGGGAGGAGGCGTCAATGGAGCTGCGCCCCGGCAGCCTGCCCGGCATGCCGGCACCCTGGGTGGACCACGACGCGGCGTCCCGGATCGACTGGCTGACCCGCGCGGCGGGCGCGGGGGAGCCGACGGTCGCGCGACTCGGCGTCTCCGGCGCCGACACCTGCCACATCGACGTGATCGACTGCCAGGGCAACATGGTCTCCGCCACGCCGTCGGGCGGATGGCTGCAATCCTCGCCCACCATCCCCGAACTCGGCTTCTGCCTCGGCACGCGGGGGCAGATGTTCTGGCTCGACGAATCGCTGCCGAACGGGCTGAAGCCGGGCAAGCGGCCACGCACGACCCTGTCGCCGGGCATGGCGTTGAAGGACGGGCGGCCCTGGATGAGCTTCGGCACGCCAGGCGGCGAACAGCAGGACCAGTGGCAGCCCATCATGTATGCCCGCATGGTCGACCACGCGCTGAACATCCAGCAGGCGATCGACGCGCCGTCCTTCCACACCGAACACTGGCCGAGCAGCTTCTGGCCCCGCCATGCCCGCCCGGGCAAGGTGGTGATCGAGGGGCGCTACCCGACCGAGGTGGCGGACGCGCTGCGCGCGCGCGGCCACCAGGTGGATGTCGGCGGGGAATGGTCGGAGGGCCGCCTTTCGGCCGCGCGGCAGGAAGCGGACGGGCAGTTGTTCGCCGGCGCCAACCCGCGCGGGATGCAGGGCTACGCGGTCGGCCGGTGACGGCGGCGTGAATTGACCCGGCCCGCGCCGCCCTCCAACCCTCGCGCCATGGCGTGCCGGAGGCTGTTCGCCCTTTCCATTCTGGCCTGGGCGGCCGGCTGCGCCGCGCGCGTGCCCCCGCCACCGGCAATGTCGGCGGCAAGCTCGGCCGCGGCCGCGCCGCCCGTCACCCTTGGCGAGAGGGTGCGGAGGGAGGCGTGGCTCACCCGGTTCTGGGAACAGCTGACCCCGACCCAGCGCGGCCGCGTGCTCGCCCGGATGCGGCGCGCCGAACCGCCGCTCGCGACCCGCGAGGAGGAGGCCGCGCCGGTCTGGGATGGGCTCGGCCTGCCGGAGCGCAACGCGCTGCTGTTCGGCCCGCGGCCACCGCGGCGGCCGCGCGGCACCGCCCCGGCCGCGGATGCTGCCGGGGGGGCCGCGACGGCCGGCTGACGCGGCCTACCGCTTCGCCGCCTGCGCGCGCAGTTCCGCGATGGTGGCGCGGTTCGTCACCTGCTCGGGGTTGGTCCGCACCTCGATGATGGCGGGCTTGCCGCTGGCCTTCGCGCGCTGGAAGGCGGGCAACATCTCCTCGGTGCGCTCCACCACCTCGCCATGTCCGCCGAAGCTCTCGATGAAGCGGGCGAAGTCCGGGTTGGTCAGCGCCGTGCCGGAGACGCGGCCGGGATAGGTGCGCTCCTGGTACATGCGGATCGTGCCGTACATCCCGTTGTTGAAGACCAGGATGATCGGCGCGGCGCCGTGGTGGAAGGCGGTGGCGAGTTCCTGCCCGGTCATCAGCGCGCCGCCGTCGCCGACAAAGCAGACGACGGTGCGGTCCGGATGGGTGATGGCGGCGCCGATCGCGGCCGGCACGCCATAGCCCATCGCGCCGTTGGTGGGGCCGAGGAAGTCCTGGCCTTCCGCCACATGCATGAAGCGCGTCGGCCAGGTGGCGAAGTTGCCGGCATCGGTGGTGAAGATGGTGTCCGCCGGTAGTGCCTCCTCCAGCGCCTGCAGCGCGACGGCGAGGTTCAGCGGCCCTTCGTAGCTGCCCGCGACGGCCTGCTTCTCCCGCGCGGCGCGCAGCGCGGCGCGCCAGCCTGCCCAGCGCGGTGCGGCGATGCGCGGCGTGGCCGCCGCGGCGGCCGCGAAGGCGTTGAGGTCCGAGGTGATGCCGAGCGCGACACGGTGGACGCGCCCGATCTCCGCCTGGTCCTGGTGGACCTGCACGATGGGCTGCCGCCCCGCCAGGTCGAACAGCGTGTAGCCCTGGCTCACCGGCTCGCCGAGGCGGGTGCCGAAGGCGAGGATCAGGTCCGCTTCCCGCGCCTTCGCCACCAGCCCGGCATCGGCGCCCACGCCGAGGTCGCCCGCGTAATGCGGGCTGGTGCCGTCGAACAGGCCCTGGCGGCGGAAGGACACGGCGACGGGGATGTCGTTGCCCACCAGGAAGTCGCGGATGGCCGCCCTGCCCTCCGCCGTCCAGCCGCTGCCGCCGAGGATGGCGAGCGGCCGTTCGGCGCGGGCCAGCATCTCCATCATCCGCGGCAGCGCGGCCGGGGCGGGATGCGCGGGCAGCACCGGCGAGGGGCCGATGTCCGGCACGGCCACGACGTGCTTCTGCATCTCCTCGCTCAGCGCGACCACCACGGGCCCCGGCCGGCCGCTGGTCGCGACGTCGAAGGCGTGGGCCATCAGTTCCGGGATGCGCGCCGCGTCGTCGATCTGCGTCACCCATTTCGCGATGGGGGAGAAGAAGCGGCGGTAGTCCACTTCCTGGAAGGTCTCGCGGTCCGTCTCCGACACCGGGATCTGCCCGACGAGCAGCACGAGCGGCGTGCTGTCCTGCATCGCCACATGCACGCCGATGGCGGCATGGCAGGCGCCGGGCCCGCGGGTGACGACGGCGACGCCGGGGCGGCCGGTCAGCTTGCCCTGGGCCTCGGCCATGTGGACCGCCCCCGCCTCGAACCGGCAGGTGACGAGCTGGATGCGGTTGCGCTGGTTGTAGAGCCCGTCGAGCAGGTCGAGGTAGCTCTCGCCCGGCACGGCGAAGACATGGGTGGCGCCGTTCGCCACCAGCGCATCGGCGAGCAGCTGCCCGCCGGTCCTGCCCTCGATGCCTGCCGCATCCGCCATCGCGCAACCTCCGTGCCTTGCGGCGGGCAGGATTAGCGCGATGCGGGCGGGCCGGCTACTCGCCCCCGGTCATTCCGCGGGGGCGGGATGGCCGCCCGAGCCACCATGCGGCTTCGCCGTGCCCTTCTCCAGCTCCGCCAGCCGCGCCGCGACCGCGCCGATCGGCTTCGTGAAGGGTGCGAGCAGGAGGTAGAGCGCGGGCACGGCATAAAGCGTGAGGACCGTGGAGAAGGTGACGCCGCCGACGATGACGATGCCGAGCGCCTGCCGGCTTTCCGCCCCCGCGCCGGTGGCCATGGCAAGCGGGAGGGCGCCGAAGACGGTGGCGATGGAGGTCATCAGGATGGGCCGCAGCCGCACCACCGACGCTTCCAGGACCGCATCCCGCACCGACAGCCCGCGGTCGCGCAGCTGGTTGGCGAATTCGACGACGAGGATGCCGTTCTTCGCCATCAGGCCGATCAGCAGGATCATGCCGATCTGGCTGAACACGTTCAGCGTCTGCCCCGTCACCAGCAGCGCCAGCATCCCGCCCGTGACCGCAAGCGGGGTGGACAGCAGGATGATGAGCGGGTGGACGAAGCTTTCGAACTGCGCCGCCAGCACCAGGAACACCACCAGCAGCGCCAGCGCGAAGGTGACGTAGAGCGCGCCGGAGCTTTCCTTGAATTCCAGGCTCTGGCCGCGGTAGCTGATCCGCGCCTCGGGCGGCAGGACCTCGCGCGCCACGCCTTCCATGTAGGCCAGCGCCTGGCCCAGCGTGTAGCCGGGCGCAAGCGATGCGCTGATGGTGATGGCGCGCACCCGGTCCTCCCGCGCCAGGCTCTGCGGCCGGGCGCGTTCGGTCAGGGTGACGAGGTTCGACAGCGGCATCAGCGCGCCCTGGGTCGAGCCCGCCCCCGCGATGAGGCCGAGCTGCCCGCCCGCGCTGGTGCGGACGAAGATGTTCTGCAGGTCGTAGGGGGTCGCGCGGTCCGTCTCGCGCGCCTGGATGAGGATCTTGTACTCCTCCCCGCCCTCTACATAGGTGCCGACCTCGCGCGAGCCGAGCATCGTCTCGATCGTGCGGCCGACGGCCTGGATGGAGACGCCGAGCTCGGCGGCCTTGCGGCGGTCGATGTCGACGCGGATCTCGGGCTTGGTCTCGCGGAAGTTGCTGTCGAGGTTGACGAGCTGCGGGTTCTGCCGCGCGCGGTCCAGGAAGCGGTCGCGCCACTGCACCAGCGTTCCGTAGTCCGGCCCGCCGATCACGAACTGCACCGGCGGCTGGAAGCCGCGCTGGCCGAGCGAGGGCGGGTTGAGCGCGAAGGCGCGCACGCCGGGGATGGCGATGAGCTGCGGCATCAGCTCCGCCGCGATCTGCTGCTGCTTCCTCTCCCGCTGGTCCCAGGGAGCAAGGCGCATGAAGATGTTCGCCACGTTGCTCTGCGCCGGCCGTTGGAAGCCGCCGATGGTGGCGAACTGCGCCGCGATCTCGCCCCGCTCGACATAGGGCTGGAGGATGCGTTCCACCCGCTGCACCTGTTCGCGCGTGTAGGCGAAGGACGCGCCTTCCGGGCCGGTGGTCGGGATGATGATGCTGGCGCGGTCCTCGACGGGTGCGAATTCCTTCGGCAGCGCCTGGAACAGGAGCACCGCGAGCCCGGTGAGCAGCCCCACCCCCGCCAGGGTGATGATCGGCGCCGCCAGCGCCGCGGAAAGCGACTTCCGCAGCAGCCAGTTGAGCCCGAGGAAGAAGGGTTCCGTCACGCGGACCAGCAGGTTCTCGCTCTCGTGCCCCTTCAGCAGCTTGGAGCACATCATCGGCGTCAGCGTCAGCGCGACGAGGCCCGAGCACACGACCGAGGCCGCGAGCGCGAACCCGAACTCGGTGAAGAGCCGCCCCGTGTTGCCGCCCATGAAGGACAGCGGCACGAAGACCGCCACCAGCACCAGCGTGGTCGCGATGACGGCGAAGGCGATCTCCCGCGCGCCGCGGATGGAGGCGAGCAGCGGCTCCTCCCCCTCCTCGATCCGGCGGTGGATGTTCTCCAGCACCACGATGGCGTCGTCCACCACCAGCCCGATGGCGAGCACCAGGCCGAGCAGCGTCAGCACGTTCAGCGAGAAGCCGAGGGCCGCGAGCGCGATGAAGGACGCGACGATGGAGACCGGGATCGCGACCGCGGGGATGATTGTGGCGCGCCAGGACCGCAGGAAGAAGAAGATCACCACGACGACGAGCAGCAGCGCGATCATCAGCGCGTGCTCCACCTCGTAGATGGACTGGGCGATGAAGGTGCTCTCGTCGTAGCCGATCACCACGTCGACCCCGTCGGGGATCGAGCCGCGGATGCGCTCCACCTCGGCCTTCACGCCCTCGGCGACGGACAGGGTGTTGGCGGTGGACTGGCGCAGGATGCCGAGCCCGACGGCCGGGCGGCCGTTGATGCGGTACTCGCCGCGCGTGTCCTCCGGCGCGACCTCCACCTGCGCCACGTCGCCTAGCAGGACGTGGCCGCTGGCCGTGCGGGAGAGGACGACGCGCTGGAACTGCTCGGGGCGGCTGATGCGGGTGTCGGTGCGGACCGTCAGCTCCCGCGCGCTGCTCTCGATCCGGCCGCCGGGCAGCTCGATGTTCTCGCGCTTGATCGCATCCTCGACGTCCTGCACCGTCAGGCCGCGGGCGGCGAGGGCCTGACGGTCCAGCCAGATGCGCATGGCGGGCTTGCGCTCGCCCAGCACCAGCACCTGGGCCACGCCCTCGACGATCGCGAGGCGGTCGACGAAGCGGCGCCGGGCAAGCTCCGTCAGCTCCATGCCCGAGAGCTGGTCGGACACCAGCGCCGCCCAGAGGATCGGGCGCGCGTCGCCGTCCACCTTCTGCACCACCGGCGTGTCCGCCTGTTCCGGCATCCGGGCGAGGGAGCGCGCCACGCGGTCGCGCACGTCGTTCGCGGCGGCGTCCACGTTCCGGGTCAGGCGGAACTCGATCGTCACCTGGCTGCGCTCGTCGCGCGACTGCGAGGTGATGAACTTGATGCCCTCGATCCCGGCAACCGCGGCCTCGATGATCTCGGTGATCTGGGTGTCGACCACGGCGGCCGAGGCGCCGCGATAGGTGGTGGTGACGGAGACGACCGGCGGGTCGATGGCCGGGTATTCGCGGATCGGCAGCCGCATCAGCGACGCGACGCCGAGCACGATCAGCATCAGGCTGATGACGGTCGCGAAGACCGGCCGCTTGATGGAGACGTCCGAGAGCATCATGGCCGGCTTCCCTGGCTATGCCGCGGTCACGAGGTCGGGCGGGTCAGCGTTTCCGTCACGCGCACGGGTGCGTCATTGCGCAGCCGCTGGATGCCGCGCACCACCACCAGGTCGGTGGCGGCGACGCCGGAGAGGACTTCGACCTCCCCCTGCAGGCGCTGGCCGATCCGGATCTCGACCCGGCGCGCGCGGTTGTCGCGGATGACGTAGACGAAGTTGCGGTCGCCGAGGGGGTCGAGCGCCTCCTCCGCGACCAGCAGCGCATCGTTGCGCTGCTGCAGCACCATCTCGACCGTCATGAACAGGCCGGGCTTCAGCGCCTCGTCCGCATTGTCGAATTCGCTGATGACCCGGACGGTGCGGGTGTTGGCGTCGATCCGGGTGTCCACCACCGCGACCGCGCCGGTGAACCGGCGGTCGCCGAAGGCGGCGCTGCGGGCCACCACCGGGCTGCCGGCCTGGAGCCGCGCAAGGAACACCTCCGGCACCGAGAACTCGACCCGCACGCGGGAGATGTCGTCGAGCGTGGTGACCACCGTGCCGGGCTGGACCAGCGCGCCGACGCTGACCTGCCGCAGGCCGACGCGGCCGGCAAAGGGCGCGGTCACGCGCAGTTCCTCGAGCCGGGCCTGGGCCGACCGCACGCGCCCTTCCGCCTGGCGCGCCGCGGCCTCCAGAGTGTCGAGCCGCTGGGCGGCGATGCTCTGGCCGGGCTGAAGCTGCCGCGCGCGGGCAAGCTGGCTGCGCGCGTCGTCGAGCTGGGCGCGCGCCTGATCCACATCGGCCCGCAGCGCCGCGGCGTCGAGGTCGAGCAGCACCTCCCCCTCCCGCACGCGCTGGCCTTCCTGGAAGCGGATCGACTGGACGATGCCGGTGACCTTGGCGGTGATCGTCACGGCATCCCGCGCGCGCACCGTGCCCACCGATTCCGCGCGGTCGACCACGGCACCCACCCGCACCGGCGCGACCGCGACCCCCACCGGCCCGCCGCCACCGCCCGAGCCCCGCTGCGCGGCGGTCGGAGCCGCGGCCTCGAGCCCGATGAGGGCGAGCGGGCGAGGCAGGCCGAACTGCTCGCCATAGACATGCCAGGCGGTGCCGATGCCGCCGAGCAGGGCCAATACGGCAAGCTGGGAAATGGTGCGCATGCGACCCCAGTTCTTTCCGTCCTGTTCTGACCCGTTTGTTGTCAACGGGCAAGCATGTTGAACCAATCCTCGCGATCCTGGACGCCCCGGCTTCCCGCCTCCGCGAGCCGAGCCTCCCGCAGGCATCCCGTCTCACCCGGCGGCATGAAGGCCAGCCCAGGAGCCACGCCACGAACCACCCATCCAGGCCATGCAAGCCGCATGCCGGCCCCGGCCCCACGCATCACGGGCGACCCGTCGCCCTTTCCCGCATCGTCCGGCCGCGCCAATGTGGGGTCGGCATGTCGACGGGATGAGATGGGATGCGGGCGATCTTCGTGATGATCAAATGCGAGATGGGGCAGGCCTACCGAGTCGCCAGGGAGATGGCGGACAGCATCGCCGAATTGTCCGAGATGCACTCCATCAGCGGCCAGTACGACCTTCTCGGCAAGTTCTACCTGGAGTCGGACCAGGATATCGGCCTGTTCGTGGTGGAACGGGTGCAGAGCGTGCCCGGCGTGAAGGACACCTACACCCTGCAGACCTTCAACGCCTTCGGAGGCGGCCGGGGCTGAGCGGACGGGGCGGGGGCGGAGGGGCGGCGCCACGCGGGTGCCGCAATCCCGCCGCGCCTGCCCCAGCCCCGCCCTTCGCCCGCCTTGCGGCAGGGCCATGTTGGGAAGCACAGGAGGATCCCCCCATGCGCGCCCTTCCCGTCCTCGCCCTCTCCGCCGCCGTGATGCTCGGCGCCTGCCAGAACCCGGACGGCTCGCTCAACGTGCCGGCCACGGCGGCGCTCGGCGTCGGCGCGGCGATCGCCGGCGTCGCCATCGCCTCCGCGGCCAATGACCGTCCGCGGCACGGCCATTACCGCTACGACCAGCGGCCGTCCTACGGCTACCGGCAGCCGGCCTATGGCTATTATGGCCGGCCCCATTACGGCCAGGGCTACGGCTACCGCCGCTGGTAGGACCCCCGCCCCGCCTTGCCGGCGGGGCGGCGGGCTTTTCAGTCCCAGGTCTTGAAGCCGGGCATGGCGGAGATGGGCGGTGCCGCCTTCAGCCTCGCCAGGTCCGGCACCGGGCGGGCCAGCCTCGCGTCGCCCGCCACCGCGCGCTCGATCGCGGTGGCCACGGCCAGCACCAGCGCATCCCCCCCGCGCGGCCCGACGATCTGCAGCCCGAAGGGCATCCCCGCGCGGTCGAGGCCGAGCGGGATGCTGATGGCAGGGTGGCCGACCAGCGTCACGGCATAGGCCAGTGCCAGCCAGTGGAAATAGGTCCGCGTCGGCGTCCCGTCGATCTCGGCGGGATACAGCTCGCTCCAGGGGCGCGGGCTGATGGTGATGGCGGGGCTCAGGATGATGTCGTGGCTGGCGAAGAAGCCCTGCCAGTTGCGGTAGATGCGGGTCTGCTCGCTCGCCGCCCGGGCGTAGTCGGCCAGGCCGTAGCGCAGCCCTTCCTCGACATTGGCGCGCACATTGGGGCCGACATCCGCCGGGCGGGTGCGGCACTTCTCGGCATGGCTCGCGATGAAGCCGGTGGCGCGCAGGATCTCGAAGCTCTCATCCGTGCCGGCGCAGTCGGGGCTGGCCTGCGCGATGCGGCCGAACAGGGGCTCGAGCGCGGTGATGCGGTCGGCGAAGACGTCGCGGATGTGGCGCTCGGTCGGCGCGAAGCCGAAATCGGGCGTCGCCGCCACCCGCAGGGCGGCCAGGTCCACCTCCATCGGCGGGAACAGGTCGCGGTCGCCGCCGCGCACGCGACGCCCCGGCAGGGTATAGGCCAGCGGGTCGGCCGCATCGTCATCCGCCATGGCGGAGAGCAGCAGCGCGCAATCCGCCGCGTTGCGCGCCATGGGGCCGAGCACCGGCAGCGGCGACCAGCCATGGCCCCGCCGCTCGCTCGGCACCAGCCCCGGCGAGGGGCGGAAGCCGACGATGCCGTTGAAGGCCGCGGGGTTGCGGAGCGACCCGCCGGTGTCGCTGCCCGACGCGATGGGCACCATCCCCGTCGCCAGCGCCACCGCCGACCCGCCCGAGGACCCGGCTGCCGACCGCGCCGGGTCGAAGGGGTTGCCGGTCGCGCCGTACACCACGTTGCGGGTGTTGGCGCCCGCGCCGAATTCCGGCGTGTTGGTCTTGCCCAGCACGACGGCGCCCGCGGCCCGCAGGTTGGCCACCATCGCCTCGTCCCGGTCGGGCACATGGTCGGCGAAGATCGGGCTGCCCCAGGTGGTGCGCAGCCCCTTCGTCTCCTCCAGGTCCTTGATGCCGATGGGCAGTCCGTGCAGCGGGCCGAGCCGGTCGCCCCGCATCACCGCGGCCTCGGCCTCCTTCGCGGTCGCGCGCGCCCGCTCCTCGTCCAGCGCGACGACCGCGTTGACCGCGTGGTTCACAGCGGCGACGCGGCCGAGGCAGCTGTCCAGCAGTTCCACCGGGCTGAGCTTGCGCGTGCCGATCAGGCGTCGCGCCTCGATGGCGGTGAGGTCGCAGGGTTCGGTCACGCGACGGGTTCCTTCTCGGTGAGGGCCAGCATCCCGGCGTCGAAGCAGGCAAGGACGATGTCGAGCATCGCGATGGCGGCGGGGAAGGCGCGCGGCGGCACGGCCTCAGTAGCCCATCGCGCAGCCGTCCTTGCGCGGGTCGGACCCGCCGACGAGGCAGCCGCGCTCCCGGTCGATCAGGATGGCCTGGCCGCCGCCATGCGGCTTGTCGATCAACTCGCACTGGTGGCCGAGCCGGTTCAGCCGGTCGATCATCGCGGCGGGGATGCCCTTCTCCACCTGCACCTTGCCCTCGCGCGGGAACAGGCGCGGCGCGTCCAGCGCCTCCTGCACGTCGAGGCCGTATTCGAAGTGGTTGGCCAGGAAGGTGGTCTGGCCCATCGGCTGGTAGTGCCCGCCCATCACGCCATAGGGCATCAGCGCCTGCCCGTCCTTCATCACCATGCCGGGGATGATGGTGTGCATCGGGCGCTTGTCGGGGGCGATGCAGTTCGGGTGGCCTTCCTCCAGCCGGAAGCCGAAGCCGCGGTTCTGCAGCATCACGCCCGCCTCCGGCGCGTAGATGCCGCTGCCGAAGCCCTCGAACAGGCTGTTGATGAAGCTGCACGCATTGCCGTCGCGGTCGACGACGGAGAGGTAGACGGTGTCCTTGTGCCGCGTCCAGTCGGCCTCGCCCGCGGGCGGCATCTCCGGCATCGCGCGATCGTCGCGGATGAGCTTCGCCAGCTTCTCGAGATAGGCGTCCGATGTGAGGCGGGCGACCGGCACCTCCACCTGGGACGGATCGGCGAGGAAGGCGTCGCGGTCGCGATAGGCCAGGCGCGCGGCCTCGATGTGGCGATGGAACCGCTCGGGCGACAGGAAGCCGCCCTCGGCGGTGCCGAGGCGCTCGATCAACCCGAGGATCATCAGCACCAGCAGGCCCGACCCGTTGGGCGGGCACTGGAACACCTCCATGTCGCGCCAGGCGCGGCTGATCGGATCGACGAACTCGGCCACTGTCGCGCCGCGGGCGAAGTCCTCCTCGGCATGGGTTCCGCCGGCCTCGCGCAGGGTGCGGACCATGTCGGCGGCGATCGCGCCTTCGTAGAAGGCCTTCGCGCCGCCCTTGCCGATGGCGCGCAGCGTGCGGCCCAGCGCCGGGTTCACGAAGCGGTCGCCAAGGCCGTAGGCCGCGCCGTCCTTCAGGAACAGCGCCGCCGCCGGCGCGTGCTTCGACAGCTTGCCGACCGACCCTTCCCAGTCCGACGCCACGCGGGCCGAGAGGTGGAACCCCTCCTCCGCGTAGCGGATGGCCGGCTGCAGGATCTCGTCGAGCGACTTGCGCCCATGCGCCGCGTTCAGCGCCGCCCAGGCCGAGATCGCGCCGGGCACGGTGACGGAATGCGCCGAGGTCGGGGACATCGCGGTCAGCCCCGCCGCGCGCAGCGCCTCCGGCGTCGCGCCACGCGGCGCACGGCCGGAGCCGTTGAGCGCGACCACCTTCCCCGTGCCCGCGGGGGCGTAGAGGCAGAAGCAGTCCCCGCCGATGCCGGTGGATTGCGGCTCCACCACGCCGAGCACGGCGCAGGCCGCGATGGCGGCGTCGAGCGCGTTGCCGCCCGCGCGCAGGATGTCGAGCGCGGCGAGCGTCGCCTGCGGCATGGAGGTCGCGGCCATGCCGTTGGCGGCGTAGACGGCGCTGCGGCCGGGGGCGTGGAAGTCGCGCTTCATTCCTGTGGTTCCGTTCTCGACATCGGTTCGACGAGCGGCATCGGCCGGCCGCGCCGCCCGCGCATCCGCAGGGGGGGGGACCGACCGGGGCGGCCCGCATCAGTGCGTCAGGTAGCCGCCGTCCACGACGAGGCTGAGGCCGTTCACCATCCGGCTTGCGGGGGAGGCGAGGAACAGGATGGGACCCATGATGTCCTCCACCTCCATGATGCGGCCGAGCGGCATGCCGCGGACGATGCGGGCCCTGAACTGCGGGTCGTCCAGCACCGGCCGGGTCAGCGGCGTCTCGACGAAGCCGGGGGCGACCGCGTTCACCCGGATGCCCTTGGGGCCAAGCTCGAAGGCCATCGCCTTCGTCATGCCCTCCACCGCGTGCTTGGTGGCGGAATAGACACTGCGGTTGGCGCCCGCGACATGGCCGTTGATGGAGCTGAGGTTGATGATGGACCCGCCCCTGCCGGCCGCCACCATCCCCCCCGCGACCGCCTGCGCCACGGTGAACATCGCGCGGATGTTGAGGTCGAGCAGCGTGTCCAGGGAGGCGTCCTGCACTTCCAGGAAGCCTTCCCGGATGTTGGTGCCGGCATTGTTCACCAGCACGTCGAAGGGGCCTTCGGCCGCGACGGTGGCGCGCACCGCCGCCCGGTCGGTGACGTCGAGCGCGCGGGCGCGGGCGCGGTGGCCGGCGGCGGCGAGTTCGGCCACCACCTCCTCCATCTCCGCCAGGCTGCGGGCGGCCAGCACCACCTCCGCCCCGGCCGCAGCCAGGGCGACGGCACCGGCGCGGCCGATGCCCTTGCTCGCACCCGTCACCAGGGCGCGCTGGCCATCCAGGCGGAATGAGGGGGTCTCGGGCAGCATGGACGGTCCCTGTCGGCGGTTGTCGCTTCGGCGATCGTTCCATGCGCCGGCCCGGCCGGCGGCGCAAGGGGCGCCCCGGCCCGGTGCGCCGCGACCCCTTCCCCGCCCCGCCGCCGCGCGCTAAAGCGCCGCATGGACCAGATCGACACCGCCGATTTCGACAAGGTCGATGTGCGCGCCGGCACGGTCGTGGATGCGCAGGCCTTCCCGGAAGCCCGCAAGCCGGCGATCAAGCTGTGGGTCGATTTCGGCCCCGGCCTCGGCGTGCGGCAGAGCTCCGCCCAGCTCACCGCCCACTACACGCCGGACCGGCTGATCGGGCGGCAGGTGGTCGCCGTAGTGAACTTCCCGCCTCGCCGCATCGCCGGCTTCGAAAGCCAGGTCCTCGTGCTCGGCCTGCCGGACGAGAACGGGGCGGTCGTGCTGCTCCGCCCCGACATCAAGGTGCCGGACGGCGGGAGGATGTTCTGATGGAGGGGACTTCGGGGATGGCGCCGCGCTACTACACGGTGACCTGGGACCAGCTGCACCGCGACGCCAAGGCGCTGGCCTGGCGGCTGGTGGAGAAGCGGCCCTGGAAGGGCATGGTCGCCATCACGCGCGGCGGGCTGATCCCCTGCGCCATCATCTCGCGCGAGCTGGAATGCCGCCTGATCGAGACGGTGTCCGTCGTCACCTATGACGAGGAGTCGCGCGGCCACCCGCAGGTGGTGAAGCCGCCCGCCGCCGCGCTGGAAAGCCTGGGCGAGGGCTGGCTGCTGGTCGACGACCTGGTCGACACCGGGACCACCGCGAAGGTGGTGCGCGCGATGCTGCCCAAGGCCCATTTCGCGACCGTCTATGCGAAGCCCGCCGGCAAGCCGACGGTCGACACCTTCATCACCGAGGTGTCCCAGGACACCTGGATCCTGTTCCCCTGGGACACCGAGCCGCAGTTCATCGCACCCATCGCGAAGAGCCACGCGAACGGGTCGTAGCCCGCCGCGCCTGGCCGGGGTGCGGCGTCAGCCGCGCATCGTTCCGCTCAGCCCTTCCAGCATCGCCAGGTGGCTCTTGATGCCCGGCACGGCGAGCGTCGCAATGATCTCCTCCTCCCGGTTCGCGGGGGTGGAGGCGATGGCCTGGTGGAGGCGCAGCAGTTCCTGGTGGCCGGCCATCTGGGCGCGGACATAGGCGCGGTCGAACTCGGCGCCGCGCAGGCCCTGGATCTGCTGCATCAGCTGGCGCTTCTGGTCGTCCATCATCTCCGGCGTCGGCACCTGCAGGCCGACATGGCGGCGCACATTGGTGAAGGTCGTCTGCTCCTCCGCCTCGAGCGTGGCGAACAGCTTCACCGCCGCATTCTCCGCCGACCGCTCGGCGAGCTGGCTGCTGGCCAGCGCGAAGGCCATGCCGCCGAGCGCCTGCATCCTCTGCTGGTCCGCCGCGGCGGACTGGCGGGGCGTGGCGGACTGGTTCGGCGCCTGCGCCCGTTCGGCACCAGGCGACTGCGCCAGGGTGGGGCGGAGCAGGAAGGGCACGGCAAGCGTGCCGAGGGCGATGCGTCGGATCATGAAGGCTTCTCCCGGGCCATCCGGGCGGGGGCCCGGCGGCCGGAGGAGAAAGCCCGCGCCCGCCCGTGGTTGCCGACCTTTCCGCGGGCGTCCGGCTACACCGGCGGGACGTCCGGCACCTCCTCCCGCACCGCCAGCACCTTGTCCACGCGGCGGCCGTCCATGTCGATGATCTCGAACCGCCAGCCCGCCCAGGCGATGCGGTCACCCTCCCGCGGGACGCGCTGCAGCAGCGCGAGCATGAGGCCGGCGACCGTGTGGTAGGTCCCCTCCCGCGGGAGGTCGGGCAGTTCCAGCCGCGCCTTCAGCTCGTCGCTGGCCATCATCCCGTCGAGCAGCAGGCTGCCGTCGTGTCGGCGCACGGCCGGGCGGTGCGCGGCGGCGGGGGCGGGGCCGAGTTCCCCCACGATCGCCTCCAGCAGGTCGGAGGCGGTGACCACGCCCTCGAAGCTGCCGTATTCGTCGAGAACCAGCGCCATCCCGATCGGGTCGCCGCGCATCCGTTCCAGCGCGTCGAGGGCGGAGAGCGTGTCGGGCAGGACCAGCGGCTGGCGCAGCGCGCGGGCAAGGGAGAGGGGCTGACCCTCCAGGATCTGGTCCAGCAGGTCCTTCGCCGCCACCACCCCCACGACGTTGTCGATGCGGCCGTCCGCCACCACGAACCGCGTGACGCCGGAGGCGCGGAGCCGCGCCGCCACATCCTCGGCCGGCGCCGTCCGGTCCAGCCATTCCAGTTCCGGCCGGGGGGTCATCAGGGCGCGGACGGGCTTGTCGGCCAGGCGCAGCACGCGCTCGATCATGTGCCGCTCCTCCGTCTCGATCGCGCCGGAGGTCGCGCCTTCCGCCACCACCGCCTTCACCTCCTCCTCCGTCACGGAGGTGTCGGACGGCGCGTGGCGGCCGAAGATGCGCAGCACGAGCGAGGAGGAGGTGGAGAGCACCCAGATCACCGGCGCCGTCACGCGCGACAGCCAGCCGAGCGGGCGGGAGACGACGACAGCGATCCCCTCCGGGTGTCGAAGCGCCAGCTGCTTCGGCACCAGCTCCCCGAGGATGAGGGAGAGATAGGTGATAAGCAGCACCACGAGGGCAAAGGCGATCTGTTCGGCGAAGGGCGCGAGGCCCGGAATCAGCGCGATCCCGTCGTCCAGCAGCGCGGCCAGGCGCGCGCCGCCGAAGGCGCCGGCCAGCACGCCGACCATCGTGATGCCGACCTGCACGGTCGGCAGGAATCGCTGCGGGTCGTCGGCCAGCGCAAGCGCCGCCGCCGCCCCTTCGCTGCCGCGGCGCTGCATCGCCATCAGCCGGGCCCGCCTGGCGGAGACGATGGCCAGCTCGCTCATCGCGAAGGCCCCGTTCAGCAACACCAGCAGCAGGATCAGCAGCAGTTCCAGGCCGATGGCCATAGCAGGCGGGTCCCTCCGGACGGTCAGGGCGTGATGTAGCGGCCCGCGGCCGCGGGGCAAACGCCCCTTGGGCCTTGCGTTGCCGCGACGCGCGCGAAGATGTGGGGGCATGGACGCCACCCTTTCCCCCTCGGCACGCTGGCTCGGCCCCGCCGGGCTCATCCCCTTCGTCGCGCTGGCGGCCGGCGCCTGGCTTGGCGCGCGCGGGGCGGCGCCGGCGCTGGCCGCCTATGGGGCGACCATCCTCGCCTTCCTCGGCGCGGTGCATTGGGGCCTGGCGATGCGCGCGCCGCCGGCGGAACGGCGGGCGGACCTGCCGCGCCTGGGCCTGGGCGTCGTGCCGGCACTGGTGGCCTGGGTGGCGCTGCTGCTGCCGACGGCGCAGGCCCTCGCCCTGCTGGCCGCGGCCATCCTGGCGACCGCGCTGGTCGAGACGGTCGGCGCCCGCTCCGGCCTGGTGCCGCGGGACTACCTGAGGTTGCGCTGGGCGCTGTCCTGCGCGGCGGCGGCCTGCCTCCTGGCGGGTGCGGCGGCTGCACGCCTGGGTCTTTGACGCTTGTCTCTTTTTCGGAACGTATGATAAGACTCCGTTAACAGCCACGCGGAGTCCCCCCGATGACGGTGTCCGACCAGGCCCCTTCCAGCGCCGCGGTGATCGCCTTCCCCGTCACGGGCGAATCCCGGCTGCGCGTCGCGCTGCGCAACCTGGACACCGCGCTGGCCGAGCAGCGGCAGGCCGTGGCGGCCTTCCGGCGGGAGCTGTCGGCCCTCGGCGGCGCCGTGTCGCAGCTGGAGGACAGCGCGACGGAACTGCGGGACCGGCTGGCGGATGCCGCGCAGGACACCGCGCGCGCCCAGGACGCCGCCGCGCGCCTTGCCCGCACCGCCGAGGAGATGCAGCGGCTCTGCTGACCCGCGTCGGGCCGCGCGCCCTGCCCGCCGCCATGTCGTGACGCGACGGGCCGGGAGGAGCGGATGCGGGAGCGCATCGCGGAGGCGCTGGACCGGCTGAGCCCGGCGGAGCGCAAGGTTGCCGAGCTGGTCGCCGCCGACCCGCACGCAGCCATGGGCGCGACGGTCGCCTCGCTCGCCAAGGCCGCGGGTGTCTCAGAACCCACCGTCGTCCGCTTCTGCCGCTCCCTCGGCCTCGACGGCTTCGCCGAGCTGCGCCTGTCCCTCGCCCGCGCCGAGGGCGGCGCGCCGGCCGCGCCGCGCCCCCTCCGCCGGATCGGCCCTGGCACCCCCCTGCCCGAAGCCCCGGCCGCCGTCTTCGACGCCGCCATCGCCGCACTGTCCGGGGCGCGCGACGCGCTCGACCCCGCCGTGATGGAACGGGCGGCGCTGGCACTGGTCCGTTCCTCGCGCGTCGAGATCTGGGGCTACGGCGCCTCGGCGGCGGTGGCGGGGGACCTGGCGCACAAGCTGTTCCGCGTCTGCCGCAGCGTCGTGGCGCGCAGCGACCCGCAGATGCAGGCGATGGCGGCCGCGACGCTGGACGGAGACGCGGTGGCGCTCTGCCTCTCCCGCAGCGGCCTGTCGCGCGGGATCGTGGAGGCGGCGGGGCTGGCCGCCGCGGCGGGGGCCACGGTGGTCGCCATCACCCGCCCGGCCTCGCCGCTCGCCGCCGCCGCCACGCTGGTGATCCCCTGCGAGGTCGAGGAGGATGGCGGGCTGCACGCGCCGATGGTCTCGCGACTCGTGCATCTCGTCCTCGGCGACGCGCTGGCGGTCGCGGCCGCGCTGCTTTCGCCCCCGGCGGCGGAGGAGCGGCTGGCCAGGATGCAGGCGGCGCTCCGCCCGCGGCCGCGGGATGGCTGAGCCGGTGCCGTCATCCCCAGCACCCGCGCGGCGTGGTATCCAGTGCGCCGGTGGCCGGCACTGCGCAGGGCCGCCGCACCAGGTGAACCGCCGGACGTGACATCGTGACCCATCCGCTGATCCCCCGCCTGCGCGCCGCCCGCGTGATCCCCGTGGTCCGGACCACCCGCGCCGACCTTGCCGCCCGCGCGGTGGAATGGCTGCGCGGCGCCGGCATCACCGTGTTCGAGATCACGATGACGGTGCCGGACGCGCCGGCGCTGATCCGCGGGCTCGCCGACGACCCCGCGCTGCTGGTCGGCGCCGGCACGGTGCCGGATCGCGCGGCGGCGGAAGCGTGCCTCGAAGCGGGTGCGCGCTTCCTCGTCGCGCCCTGGGTCGACCCGGCCATCGCCGCCGCGGCCCGCGCGGGCGGCGCCTGCGCGATGCTCGGCGCGATGACGCCGACCGAGGTGCGCGCGGCGCTGGCGGCGGGCGCCGACGTGGTGAAGCTGTTCCCCGCGGCCTCCGCCGGCGGGCCCGCCCATCTCCGGGCGCTGCGCGCCGTCTTCCCCGACACCGCCTTCTGCCCGACCGGCGGCGTCGATGCGCGCAACGCGCCGGACTACCTGGCGGCCGGCGCCGCCTTTGTCGGCATCGGCGGCAGGCTGGTGGACGAAGCCCTGCTGGAGCGCGGCGACCGCGCCGCCGTCGAGGCCGCGGCACGCGACGTGCTCGGCCTCATGCAAGCCTGACCTGTCCGAGAGGGAACAAGAATGCTCACCCCCGAGATCATCGACGGCTTCCGCTCCGTCGCGATCGCCAGCGTGGCGGATGCGATCGACAAGGTGGCCGGCCGGCGGGGCTACCTGCACCATGCCGTCAAGAACCGCATCAACGAGAAGCGGATGGTCGGCCCCGCGCTGACGGCGCTGCACGCGAAGACCGACGAATTCCTGCCCCCCGCCATGGCCCTCGACCTCATCGAGGAGGGCGCGCCTGGCAGCGTCATCGTCATCGGCGTGCTGGGCGACAACGACCTCGCCTTCTGGGGCGGCATCATGACCGCGGGCGCCTTCGCGCGGGGCCATGCGGGCGCGCTGCTCGGCGGCGGACTGCGCGACGTGCAGGAGATCCGGCGCGACTACGACCTGCCGGTCTTCGCCCCCCATGTCTCGCCGGGCACCAGCCTCGGCCGCACCGCGACCATCGCGAAGGACATCCCCGTGGAGGTCGGCGGCATCCTGGTCCATCCCGGCGACCTGGTGGTGGGCGACGTCGACGGCGTCTGCATCATCCGCCCGCAGCACGCCGCCGAGGTGCTGCGCATGGCGCAGGAGATCGACGCGCGCGAGGCCGAGCAGGCGCGGCTGATCGTGGAGGCGAAGTCGCTGAAGCAGGGCCTCGCCAAGTACGGCCGCATTTGACAGCGCGCGCCCGCCTTGGCACTCCGCCAGGGCGGGCGCTGCCGCGCGCCTCCTCAATCCGGATGGGACGATGGCCGAGATCCTCTGCATGGGCGAGCCGATGCTGGAATTCAACCAGCAGCCGCCCGGCGCCGATGGCCGGCGCCTCTACCTCGAAGGGCATGGGGGGGACACGTCGAACGCGGCCATCGCGGCGGCGCGCAGCGGCGCGGACGTGGCGATGCTGACCTCGGTCGGCCAGGACGCGGCGGGCGACAGCTTCCGCGCGCTCTGGCAGATGGAAGGGGTCGACACCTCCCTGCTGCGGCAGGACCCGGATGCGCCGACAGGCATCTACTTCGTCACGCATGACGACCGCGGCCACCACTTCACCTTCTACCGCAAGGGCAGCGCCGCGTCGCGCTACCGCCCCGCCGACGTGCCGGAGGAAGCGGTGCGCGCGGCCAATGTGCTGCACCTGTCGGGCATCACGCTCGGCATCTCCGACACCTCCTGCGACGCCGCCTTCCACGCCATCGAGGTCGCGCGCGACGCCAAGGTGACCGTGTCGGTCGACACCAACCTGCGGCTGCGGCTGTGGCCGCTGCGCCGCGCTTCGGCCTGCATCCACACCGCCGTCGGCATGGCCGACATCGTCTTCCCCTCGATCGAGGATGCGCGGGCGCTGACCGGGCTGGAGAAGCCGGACGACATCCTCGACTTCTACCTGAGGCTCTGCCCGCTGGTGCTGCTGAAGCTGGGCCGCGACGGGCTGATGGTGGCGAACCGGGAAGGCCGCGGGCTGATCCCGGGCCATGCGGTGCAGGCGGTGGACGCGACCGGCGCGGGCGACACGCTGGCCGGCGCCTTCCTGGCCCGCGCCGTGGCGGGCGACGGCACCTGGGACGCGGCGCGCTACGCCAACGCAGCCGCCGCGCTGTCCACCCGCGGCTACGGCGCGGTCGCGCCCATCCCGACCGCGGCCGAGGTCAAGGCGTTCCTGGCGCAGCAGGCCGCAGCGGCATGACATGCGTGGCGGAGGCCTCGCCCACCGCCCGCAGGAAGCCGCAGGATTCGTGGAAGGGAAAGGCGGCCGGCGGTGCGCGCACGCGCAGCCGCGCCCAGCCCCCCGCCCGCGCTTCCGCCACGATGGCCCGCACCAGCGCCCGCCCCACCCCCTGCCGGCGCGAGCTGCGCCGGACATAGAGCCGCCGCAGCCGCGCCGCGCCTTCCCCCTTCGCATAGGGGTCGCGCGTCAGCCCGCCGAGGCCGAGCAGCGCATCGCCCGCAAAGGCGCCGAACAGCGCCTCCCCCGGGCCGGCGAAGCGCATCGCGCCGCTCTCCCAGTCCTGCCGCAGCACCTCCAGCAGGCGCTGCCCGTCCGCCGTGGCATCGGCCGCCAGTTCCTCGAAGCCCGGGGGCAGGGCGGCGAGGCGCGCGACGCGGATGGGGAAGCGCAGTCGCATTCACGTCCGGCGGTTGTCGCCGGGCCGCAGCCGCAGGCCGGGGCGCAGGTGGCGGAAGGGCAGCGCCGCGGGGTCCGCCACCACCGGTCCCGGCGCCGCAACCACGAGCACGGCCGAGGCGATGGGCTGGAAGTCCGCACGGAAATGCACGCTCGACTTCAGGGCCAGGATGCGCTGGGCCGCGGGCTCGATGCCGACGTGGCGGAACAGCGCCTGGTCATAGGCCTGCATCTTGCGCGAGGTGACGATCACACGGATGCCGGGCTGCGGGCTGACCAGCGCGGTCGGGCCGAGATCGGCGAAATTGCCCTTCGCCATCGGCCCGGTGCAGACGAAGCGCCCATCGGTGACGCGCAGCACCCGCGCGGTGACCGCCAGCGGCGCGCCGTCCGACCTGCCGCCGAGCGTGAGCTGGACCTGCGCCCCCTCCCCCGCCGCATGGCAGGCGGCGGCGCTCGCCTCGTCGTTGATCAGCGCCAGCACCGCGCCTTCCGCCCCCTGGCGCATCAGCTCCGCCAGCAGCCCCGTGGTGTCGCCATGGCCGCCACCGCCGGGATTGTCCTGCGTGTCCGCCAGCACCACCGGCCGCGCGGCGTTGGCGGCAAGGGTCAGCGCCTTCGCCACCCCCTCCCCGGCCGGCAGGATCGGCTGAGCGAAGGCGGGCTCGCGCGCCTTCAGGTCCTGCACCATCGCATCCGCCGCGGCCTCGGCGCGGCCGGCATCCTCGGCGAAGGCGGCGACGGCGCAGCCGCAATCGGCGAAGTCGGCATAGGGGAAGCCGAAGCAGAGCGCGAGTTCCGCGACCTCCATGCGGGAGGCGAGCGCCGCGCGCGCCGCCATCGCATCCGCCATCGGCGGCACCAGCGTGCACTGGCTGGTGATGGGGATGAGGTAGTCGAGCTGCCGGAACGCCTTGGCGAAGGGCCGGCCGAGCGCGATGCGGCGCAGCAGCAGCGCCACGGCGCGGGCGCCGGCGTCCCGCATGTCCACATGCGGATAGGTGCGGAAGGGCGCGAGGGCATCGGCGTGGCGGACCATCGCCGCGGTCAGGTTGCAATGCGGGTCGAGGCTGGCGGCGATCGGGACATCGGGGCCCAGGATGGCGCGCGCGCGGCGCAGCAGTTCCCCTTCCGCATCCGGGAACCCGTCGGCCACCATCGCGCCGTGCAGGTCGAGATAGAGGCCGTCGAGCGGCCCCGCCTCCATCGCCGCCTGGAGGTCGGCGAGGATCAGCGCGGCCAGGCGTTCGAAGGCTTCCGCGGTGACCGGGCCGGCGGGGTTGGCGAAGCCCCAGGACAATGGGGCGATGGCCGCGCCCGCGGCTTCCAGCGCGCGGATCGCGCCGGCGGCGGGCACGGCCGTGTCGCGCAGCCCCGCGACGAGGCCGGCCGGGCGCTGCACCGGGGGCCAGCCGCCCGGCGCCAGGAAATCGGCCCAGCCGGTCGGCAGCGGCGCGAAGGAATGGCTCTCATGGAGGAAGCCGCCCACGGCGATGCGCATGGTCAGCCCTTCGCGACGCCGGCGGCCGCGAGCACGGCATCCGCCAGCACCAGCAGCCCCGCCTCCGCCCAGCGCGGCGTGATGCTCTCCGCCTCGTTGTGGCTGATGCCGCCGTGGCAGGGGACGAAGATCATCACGGCCGGCAGATTCCGCGCGACATAGACCGCGTCATGCCCGATCGCCGTCGGCATCTCCTGGTAGGGGATGCCGCGGGCCGCGGCCGCCGCGCGCAGATGCGCGACCAGCGCGGGATCGAAGGGCGTGGCGGGCGAGATCCAGAAATCCGCGATGTCGAGCGCGACCCCGCGGCGCGCGGAGATCGCCGCCGCCTCGGCCCGCAGCGTGGCCGCGAGCGCGGCCAGCTGGTCCTCGTGGTCGTGGCGGGTGTCGAGGCTGAACCAGACCCGGCCGGGCACCACGTTGCGGCTGTCGGGATGCACGGTCAGCCGCCCGACGGTGGCGCGCGCGCCGGCATCCAGCGCCGTGCGCTCGATCATCGCCATCGCCTCGGCGGCCGCCATCATCGCGTCGCGCCGCCCCGCCATGCGGCTGCCGCCATGCGCCTCCTCGCCGGTGCAGGTCACCTCGAACCAGTGCTGCGCCAGCGCATGGGTGACGATGCCGAGTTCGAGCCCCGCCGCCTCCAGCTGCGGGCCCTGTTCGATGTGCAGCTCGAAATAGGCGCCGAGGGATTGCAGCGCGGCGGGGTCGGCGTGCCCGGCCCAGCCGATGCGCGCGAGTTCCCCCCCGAAGACGGCGCCGCCGGCGTCGGTCTTGGCCAGCACCTCGGCTTCCGGGAAGATGCCCATCGCCGCGCCGCTGCCCATCATCGGGGGCGAGAAGCGCGCGCCTTCCTCGTTGGTCCAATTCACCAGGGCGACGGGCGCCTCCGTCTCGATCCCGGCCTCGTCCAGGGCGCGCAGGATCTCGAGCCCCGCGAGGACGCCGAGCACGCCGTCGAACTTGCCGCCCGTCGGCTGGGTGTCGAGGTGGCTGCCGATGGCGACGGCCCCTCGCGACGGGTCGCGCCCCGGCCTGGTGAGGACCATGTTGCCGACCCGGTCGAGCGAGAGCGTCGCCCCCGCCGCCTCCGCCCGGCGTCGCAGAAGGTGGCGCGCCTGGCTGTCGAGATCGGTCAGCGTCTGACGGTTGCAGCCGCCCTTCGCGGTCGCGCCGATGGCCGCGAACTCCATCAGGCTGTCCCAGAGCCGCGCGCCCGAGACGGGGAGGTTGGAGGCCATCACACCCGCTCCACCCCGCACCACTCTGCCATCGTCAGCGCGATGGCGCGGGTGATGTCGTGCATCGAATCGAGCCCCACGCTTTCGTCGATGCCGTGGATCTCCTGCGCGTCCGGCCCGAAGCAGGCGACGGGCGTGCCCTGGTAGAGCTGGAAGAAGCGGCCATCCGTCAGGCCGGTTGCGGGGTACATCCGCAGGTCGTGGCCCGCCACCTCGGCGAAGTTGCGCTGCGACAGCTTCACGATGGGGGCGGTGATGTCGAAGACGCAGGGATCGGCGTGGAAGCCCTTGTACTCCACCTTCACCTTCGCCCCCTTCATCGCCGGGTCGCCGCGCGCGGCATCCACGATGCGGTCGATGTCGGCACGCACGCGGTCCGCGGTGTTGCCCATCATCACCCCGACGCGAAGCCCGAGTCGCGCGCGCGTGGCGACGGAGCTGTTCCACTCGCCCCCCTCGAAGGTGCCGAGGTTGACGTTGACCGGATGGTTCACGCCGCGGAAGCTGGCATGGACATGCTCGGCGCGGTTCATCTCCCGCTCATAGTCCTGGAAGCGCGCCCAGACGGCCATCGCCGCCTCCACCGCATTCACCCCCGCCTGCTTGTCCCGCACATGCGCGGGCCGGCCGGTGACGGTGACGAAGGCCCAGACCACGCCCACTTCCGCGGTGTAGAGCGCGGGCAGGCCGGGGCCGGGTTCGGGGATGATCACGGCATCCGCCTTCGGCATCGCCACCATGCAGGCCAGCGCGCCGTTGCCGCTGCACTCCTCCTCGATCACCGACTGCATCTGCACCTCGCCCGCCGGCTGCAGCCCGGCGGCCCGCAGCGCGCGGAAGGCGGTGACGTAGCTGACGATGCCGGCCTTCATGTCGCCCGCGCCGCGGCCGTACATGCGCCCGTTGCGGATCGCGGGCTCGAAGGGGGGCGTGGTCCATTCGTCCTCGGCGCCTTCCGGCACCACGTCCACATGGCCCTGCAGCACCAGGCTGCGCCCGCCGCCCCGCGCCGGGCGATGGACGGCGACGACGTTGTCCCGCCCCTCATACGGGATCAGCGGGGGCGAGAAGCCGGGGTGGCCGGCCAGCGCCGCCGGGTCGGTCGGCACGCGGCGCGGCGACAGGCCCAGCCCTTCGTAGATGCGGGCCATCTCCTCCAGCGCCGACTGTTCCTTGCCGAGCGTGGAGCGGCAGCGCACCAGCCCTTCCAGCATCCGCACCCCGTCGTCGCGGAGCGCGTCGCAGGCGTCGAGGATGGCGCGGCGGGCGCCGGGGTCGAGGGCGATGGCATCGGTCATGGGGGTGCTCACGTGAAGACGGGCGGGGTCCAGCCCCGGCCGGGGATGCTGTCGAGCAGCTGCTGCGTGTAGGCGTGGCGCGGGCGGGCGAAGACCTCCCCGGTCGGTCCCTGCTCCACGATGGCGCCGCGCTGCATCACGGCGATGCGGTCGCAGACCTGCGCCGCGACGCGCAGGTCATGCGTGATGAACAGCATCGTGAGGCCGAGCCGCGCGCGGATCTCCGCCAGCAGGTCCAGCACCTGCGCCTGGACGGAAACGTCGAGCGCGCTGACCGGCTCGTCCGCGATCAGCAGCTCGGGCTCCATCGCCAGCGCGCGGGCGATGCCGATGCGCTGGCGCTGGCCGCCGCTGAACTCGTGCGGGTAGCGGTCCATCGCGCCGGGGTCGAGCTGCACCAGGCGCAGCAGCTCCGCGGCACGGGCCAGTGCGGCCGCGCGCGGGGTGCCGTGGGTGACCGGGCCTTCCGCGATGATGTCGCCCACGCGCCGGCGCGGGTTGAGCGAGGCGAAGGGGTCCTGGAAGACCATCTGGATGCGCTTGCGATACGGCTTCCAGGCGCTGCGCGACAGCGGGCGCAGGTCGTCGCCATGGAAGCGGATCTCGCCCGTCTCCGGCTCCACCAGCTTCACGACGCAGCGCGCGAGCGTGGACTTGCCGCTGCCCGATTCGCCGACGAGGCCGAGCGTCTCGCCGCGGCGGAGCGTGAAGTCGGCGTCGTGGACGGCGCGCACCAGCGCCTTCGCGCCGAACCAGCCGCCGCGCCGGTAGGTCTTGGCGACGCCCTTCGCCTCCAGCACCGTCGCGCCGGTGACGGCGGCGCGCGGGCCGGGCGCGCCATGGGGCACGGCGGCGATCAGCCCGCGCGTGTAGGGATGGCGCGGGCGGTTCAGCACCTCCTCCGCCGCGCCCTGTTCCACGATGCGGCCGTGCTGCATCACCGCCACGCGGTCCGCCACTTCCGCCACCACGCCGAAGTCATGGGTGATGAACATCACGCCCGTCCCGCGGCGCGACTGGATGTCCCGGATCAGGCGCAGGATCTGCATCTGCGTGGTGACGTCGAGAGCGGTGGTCGGCTCGTCGGCAATCAGCAGCCGCGGCTCCAGCGCCAGCGCCATGGCGATCATCACCCGCTGCCGCTGCCCGCCAGACAGCCGGAAGGGATGCGCGCGGGCGATGGCCGCGGGGTCGGGCAGGTTCACCGCGGCCAGCAGTTCGGGCACGCGGTCCTTCGCGCGGCGCCCTTCGCCGTGAACCGCCAGCGCCTCGGCGATCTGGTCGCCCACCCGCATCAGCGGGTTCAGCGCGGTCATCGGTTCCTGGAAGATCATCGCCATGCGGCTGCCGCGCAGCTGGCGAAGCTGTTCGGCCGACTGCGCCGTCAGGTTCGTGCCGTCGAAGGTGATGCGCCCGCCGCGGCGGGGCAGCGCCTTCGGCAGCAGCCCCATCACCGCATTGGCGGTGATCGACTTGCCCGACCCCGATTCGCCGACGACGCAGAGGATCTCCCCCGCATCCACATGCAGCGTGATGTCCTCCACCGCATGCGCCCGGTCGCCGCCCGGCGGTAGCGCGACGGTCAGCCCCTCGACCCGGAGGAGGCTCACCGCACGCCCCCGCGCTGCCGCGCAAGCCGCGGGTTCAGCGCGTCCGACAGCCCCTCCCCCACCAGGTTCAGCGCCAGCACGGTCAGGAAGATGGCGACGCCCGGGAAGACGCTCATCCACCAGGCGAGGCGGATGACGCTACGCCCCGACCCGATCAGGAAGCCCCAGGTCATCAGGTTCGGGTCGCCGAGGCCGAGGAAGGACAAGGCGCTCTCCAGCAGGATGGCGGTGGCGATCATCAGCGACGACAGCACGATGATGGGCGACAGGGCGTTCGGCAGGATGTCCCCCGCGACGATGGCGAGCCGCGATTTCCCCAGCACCTCCGCCGCCTGCACGAATTCGCGCGAGCGGAGCGAGAGGAACTCCGCCCGCACCACCCGCGCCACCGGCGGCCAGGACACGACGGCGATGGCGAAGACCACGCTGCCGATCGACGGCGTGAAGATCGCGACGAGCAGGATCGCCAGCACGAAGCTCGGGATCGTCTGGAAGAACTCGGTGAAGCGCATCACGATGTCATCCGCGACGCCGCCGAGATAGCCCGCCGCGGCGCCGAGCGTCACGCCGACCGCCAGCGCCGCCACGGTCGAGACGGCGCCGACGAGGAGCGAGACGCGCGCCCCGTGGGCGATGCCCGCCGCCACGTCCCGCCCGAGGCTGTCGGAGCCGAGCAGCATGCCCATCTCGCCCGGCGGCATGAAGGGGGCCGCCACCATGTCCCACGGGCTGCCCGGGAACAGCAGCGGCGCGCCGGCCGCCAGCGCCAGCACCAGCACCAGGATGACGAGGCCGACCACCGCGCCCTTGTTGCGCGCGAAGCGCCGCCAGAAGTCCCTCAACCGCTGACCTCCACGCGCGGATCGACCACGGCGTAGAGCAGGTCGGTCAGCAGGTTGAACAGCACGACCATCACCGAGGTCGCGAGGAAGACGCCCATCAGCACCGGGTAGTCGCGCGCCAGCAGCGCCTCGAAGGCCAGCCGCCCGATGCCGGGCCATGCGAAGACCGTCTCCACCAGGATGGACCCGCCGATCAGCTGCCCCGCTTGGATGCCGGCGAAGGTGATGACCGGCAGCAGCGCGTTCCGCAGGACGTGGCGGCGCACCACCTGCCCTTCCGGCACGCCCTTGGCGCGCGCGGTCTTCACGAAGTCCTGGTCCGCCACCTCCAGCATCGTCGCCCGCGTCAGCCGCGCGTAGACGGCCATGTAGAACAGGCCGAGCGTCAGCGCCGGCAGCAGCAGGTGCCGCCCGATGTCGAGCAGGAAGGCCGCGCCCGCCAGGTTGGCGCCCACGCTCATCATCCCGAAGCTCGGCAGCCATTCCAGCCAGACGCTGAAGACCAGCACCAGCATCAGCCCCACCCAGAACAGCGGCGTGGCGTAGAAGGTGAGCGCGAGCACGGTGATGACGCTGTCCGCCCAGCTGCCCACCCGCCGCGCCGCGAGCGTGCCGAGCGTGACGCCGAGCACGACCGCGAAGGCGAAGGCCGCGCCGGTCAGCAGCAGCGTCGCCGGCAGCCGTTCCAGCACCAGCCCCGCCACCGGCTGCTGCTGCCGGTGGGAAAAGCCGAGGTCCAGCTGCAGCACGCCCTTCACGTAGAGCCAGAGCTGGACATGCAGCGGCTGGTCAAGCCCGAACTGCGCGCGCAGCTGTTCCATGAAGCGCGCATCCGCCGCGCCGGACTGCCCGGCGATGACGCTGGCCGGGTCGCCCGGCGCGGCGTGGATCAGCAGGAAGTTGCAGACCACGATCGCAAGCACGACCAGCAGCGCCTTCACCCCCCGCCGCAGCAGGAATCCCGGCAGGCGCGAGGGGTCCATCGGCTACTGCGCCAGGAACATGTCGTCGAAGCTGCCATTCGGCCCGGTGCCGCTGGTGATGACGTTGTTCAGCCGCCGGTCGTGGATGCTGGGGAAGGACATCTCCATTAGCCAGATCTGCGGCATCTCCTCGGCCAGCAGCTTCTGCACCTCGCTGAAGGCGGCGCGGCGCTCGGCCTCCACCCCGCTCTCGCGCGCGGCCTGGAACAGCGCATCGACCCGCGGGTTGGAATAGCCGCCGGTGTTGGTGAACAGGACGCGCTGGATGTTGCTGCTGACATAGGTGCGCTCGACCCCCAGCGTCGGGTCGCCGAACTGGTAGAGGAAGTTGATCGAGGTCTCGTATTCCCAGTTGCCGACGCGGCGCGCCCAGGCGCCGGCATCCGTGCTCTCCAGCTCCACCGCGATGCCGACCTGGCGCAGCGACTGGCGGATGTATTCGGCAAGCCTGACCCACACCTCGCCATAGGGCAGCACCAGGTGCTTGATCGTGGCGCGCACGCCCTGCGCGTTGGGCCGCAGCCCGGCGGCATCGAGCAGCTGCATCGCGGCCCGCGGGTCATGCGCCGGCAGCGCGACGGAGGGGTCGTGGAAGCGCGTGGCGGAGGCGATGGGGCTGGTCGCCGGCTTGCCGACACCGAACCACAGGCGCTGCGCGATGAAGTTGCGGTCGATGGCATGCGCGATGGCGCGCCGCACGCGCGGGTCGCCGAGAGGCGCGACGCGGTGGTTCACCTCGATCCAGGCCAGCGGCGCGAAGTATTCCCACCCATCGGTCCGCACGTTGAGGTTAGGCCGCTGGCGCAGCTGCGGCACGTCGAAGGGCTCGACATCGCCCGAGGTGGTCAGCTGCACCTGCCCCGTCTCGAGCGCGAGGCGCCGGCTCTGGCTGTCGGGCACGATGCGCCAGATGATGGCGTCGAGATAGGGCTGCCCCGGCTTCCAGTAGCCGTCGAAGCGGTCCATGCGGATGAAGTTGCCGCGCTGCCATTCGGTGAAGCGGAAGGGCCCGGTGCCGACCGGCCGCTGCACCGCCGGCGCGGTGCGGTAGTCCTGCCCGTCGAACAGGTGCTTCGGGACGATGGCGCAGGCGGTCGCGTCGAACATCAGCAGGAAGGGCTGGAAAGGGCGCCGCAGCACGAGCCGCACGGTGTGCGGGTCCGGCGCCTCCGCCGTCTCGATCAGCTGGAAGATGCCGCGCGCGCGGGGCGACACCTCCATGTGGAACTTCATGACGGAGAAGATGACGTCGTCCGCCGTCATCGGCCTTCCGTCGTGGAAGCGCACATTCTCCTGCAGGCGGAAGACGTATTCGCGCCCGTCCTGGCTGACCGTCCAGCTCCGCGCCAGCTCGGGCTGCGGCTCCAGCGTCTGGCTGAAGCGCAGCAGTCCCTGGAACATCTTCGGCGCCGCGATCAGCGTCGGGCCCTGGTTGTTCACGCCGATCTGCAGCACCGGCGGTTCCGGCTGCAGGATGGTGGTCAGCGTGCCGCCGCGGCGCGGCTGGATCCCCTGCGCCAGCGCGTCCCCGACGCGCATCAGCACGGGTGCGGCGGCGGTGGCGGCCATCAGGCCACGGCGGGTGACGCGCATCGGTCTCAGCCTCCCAGGCGGATGCGGGACGCTAGACCGCGCCGGGGCGCATGGACAAGGCCGCGCGGGCGCCACTAACGTCCCCGCATGAAGGCCTTCTCCGACCCTGCCCAGGAATTGCACAGCCCGCGCTTCTTCCTGATGCGCGGCCGCCTGCATCCGAACTACGAGGTGCCGGCCCGCGCCGCCTCGCTCGCCGCCGGCCTCGCGCGGGCGGGGATCGCGCCGCAGCGCCCGGCGCCGGCTCCGCGGGCCGCGCTGGAGGCGGTGCATTCGGCGGCCTTCCTCGACTTCCTGCGCGACGCGCCGGCGCAATGGGCGGCGCTGCCCGATGCGGGGGCGGAGATGGTGGCGAACATCCATCCCGCGCCGGAGATGCTGGCGCAGGGCGGCTTCGCGGGCTCGCACCCGGTCGCGCAGCTCGGCCAGTTCACCGCCGACACCGCCTGCCCGATCGGCCCCGGCACCTGGCAGGCAGCCCTCGGCGCCGCCGCCTGCGCACTGGCCGCCGCCGGGGAGGCCGCGGCCGGGCGCAGCGCCTATGCGCTCTGCCGCCCGCCCGGCCACCACGCCTATGCGGCGCGGGCCGGAGGGCATTGCTACCTGAACAACGCCGCCATCGCGGCGGAGGCGCTGCGGCGGGCGGGCGCCGCGCGTGTCGCCGTGCTCGACATCGACAGCCACCACGGCAACGGCACCCAGGGCATCTTCTGGGAACGCGGCGACGTGATGACCATCAGCGTCCATGCCGACCCGGACCGCTACTACCCCTGGTATGTGGGCCGCGGCGGGGAAACGGGGGCGGGCGCGGGCGGCGGCTGCAACCTGAACCTGCCCCTGCCCTTCGGCACCGGCGATGCCGGCTGGCTCGATTCGATCGCCATCGGCCTGGCGGAGATCCGCGAATACGGCGCGGATGCGCTCGTCCTCTCGCTCGGCTTCGACGCCTCGAAGGACGAGCCGCTGGCCGCGCTGAACGTGACGGAGGACGGATTCGCCCGCGCCGGCGCGGCCATCGCCGCGGCGAAGCTGCCCACGGCCATCATCCAGGAAGGCGGCTACAACGTCGACCTGCTGGGGACGCTGCTGGCCCGCTTCCTCGATGGCTGGGGCGACTGAATCAACCCGGGGTTGCTTTCACGCCAGGAACGGACAAGGCTCGGCCCGTGTCCGCCATCGCCCGCGTCCAGACCTTCGCCTTCGCCGGGATCGAGGCCGTGCCGGTGGAGGTGCAGGTCCAGATCGCGCCGGGCCTGCCGGCCTTCCTCGTCGTCGGCCTGCCGGACAAGGCGGTGGGCGAATCGCGCGAGAGGGTGCGCGCCGCGCTGACTGCCATCGGCCTGTCGCTGCCGCCGAAGCGGGTCATCATCAACCTCGCCCCCGCCGACCTGACGAAGGAGGGCAGCCATTTCGACCTTCCCATCGCGCTCGGCGTGCTTGCCGCGATGGATGTGCTGCCGCGCGACGAGCTGGCGGATTTCGCCGCGCTCGGTGAATTGGCGCTGGACGGCACGCTGGCCCCGGTGGCCGGCGTGCTGCCCGCCGCCATCGCGGCCGGCGCGCGGGAACTCGGCCTGGTCTGCCCGGCGCGGCAGGGGCCGGAGGCGGCCTGGGCCGGACAGGTGCAGGTCCTGGCCCCGCCCGACCTGCCCTCCCTCATCAACCATTTCCGCGGCACCCAGTTGCTGGAGGCGCCGGGCGTGCCGGCGCTGGAGCCCGAACCCTGGCGCGGCGGCGACATGGCGGAGGTGCGCGGCCAGGAATCCGCCAAGCGCGCGCTGGAGATCGCGGCCGCCGGCGGCCACAACCTGCTGATGATGGGCCCGCCCGGTGCGGGCAAGTCCATGCTGGCGGCGCGGATGCCCGGCCTGCTGCCCGACCTGACCCCGGCCGAGGCGCTGGAGGTCAGCCTGGTCCACTCCGTCGCCGGGATGCTGACCGACGGCCGGCTGCTGCGCCGCCCGCCCTTCCGCGAGCCGCACCATTCGGCTTCCGTCGCCGCGCTCGTCGGCGGCGGGCTGCGCGCGCGGCCGGGGGAGATCAGCCTCGCCCATCTCGGCGTGCTGTTCCTCGACGAATGGCCGGAATTCCCCCGCCCCGCGCTGGAGGCGCTGCGCCAGCCGATGGAGACCGGGCGCACCACGATCAGCCGCGCGAACGCGCATGTCACCTACCCCGCGCGCTTCCAGTGCGTGGCCGCGATGAATCCGTGCCGCTGCGGCCATCTCGGCGATCCGGCGCGTGAATGCGCGCGCGCGCCGGGCTGCGGCCAGGACTACCAGATGCGGCTGTCGGGGCCGCTGCTGGACCGCATGGACCTGACGATCGAGGTGCAGCCCATCGCCGCCACGGAACTGGCCCGCGCCCCGGCCGGAGAGCCGACGGCGGCCGTCGCGGCGCGTGTCGCCGCCGCGCGGGACCGCTGCCGGGCCCGCGGCGGTGCCCGCTGCAACGCGGAAGCGGAGTGGGCCGAGCTTCAGCCCGGCGTCGCGCCGGACGCGGTGGCGCTGCTGGAGACGGCGGCAGGCCGGCTGCGCCTGTCCACCCGCGGCCAGGTGCGGGCGCTGCGGGTGGCGCGCAGCATCGCGGACCTGGCCGGCGCCGCGCACGTCGCCCGCACGCATGTCGCGGAGGCGCTGGCCTTCCGCCACCGGCTGCCCGGCCGCGGCTGACCGGCGAGGTTCAGAAGCGCGCCAGCGCCGCGCCCCAGGTCAGCCCGCCACCGATGGCTTCCATCAGCACCAGGTCGCCAGGCTTGATCCGCCCGTCGCGCGCGGCTTCCGCGAGCGCGAGCGGGATCGACGCGGCGGAGGTGTTGGCGTGCCGGTCCACCGTGACCACCACGCGGTCGAGCCCGAGGCCGAGCTTCTTGCCCATGGCCTCGATGATGCGGATGTTCGCCTGGTGCGGCACCAGCCAGGCCACGTCGTCATGGCCGAGCCCGTTGGCGGCCAGCGCCTCGTCCACGGCGGAGGAGAGCTTGGCGACCGCATGGCGGAACACCTCGCGTCCCGCCATCCGGACCACGCCCGTCCCGCCGGTGGACCCAGCGCCGCCATCGACGTTCAGGATGTCGCCGAAGCGGCCATCGGCGTGCAGATGGGTGGACAGCAGCCCGCGGCCGCCAGCCTCGGCCTCCGGCACGGCGCGCAGGAACACCGCGCCCGCGCCGTCGCCGAACAGCACGCAGGTGCCGCGGTCGGTCCAGTCCAGGATGCGCGAATAGATCTCGGTCCCGATCACCAGCGCGCCGCGCGCCTGGCCGCTGCGGATCAGCGCATCGGCGACGCCGAGGGCATAGACGAAGCCCGTGCAGGCCGCCGCAAGGTCGAAGGCGAAGCCCTTCCCGATGCCGAGCCTGCCCTGCACGCGCGCGGCGGTCGAGGGGAAGGCGCTGTCCGGGGTGGCGGTCGCGACGATGACGGCATCCACCTCCCCCACCTCCGCGCCGGCCTGGGCGAGGGCCGCGAGCGCGGCCTTCGCCGCCATGTCGGATGCCGTCTCTCCCTCCGCCGCGATGTGGCGGCGGCGGATGCCGGTGCGCTCCACGATCCAGGCGTCGGAGGTCTCGAGCCCCTTCCACGCGGCCAGCTCGTCATTCGTCAGCGAACGTTCGGGAAGATAACCGCCGGTGCCGGCGATGACGGCGCGGAGCGCCGGCGGGCGGGCCGCGCCGAGGAGGGGGGACGAGGTCGCGCCGGACGCGCGGGGATCTGTCGCGCGCATCGCGCGGGTCTCCACAGGAATGCCTAGCGCGCGCCGGCGGCGAGCCGGGGCGGCGTCTCGGACAGCTTCGCCAGCCCGTCGCGGATCGTGTCGTTGAAGCGGTGGGTCACCATGTCCATCGCGACGTCGACGGCATGGGCGAAGCCCAGCGCATCCGTGCCGCCATGGCTCTTCACCACCACGCCGTTCAGCCCGATCAGCACCGCGCCGTTGTAGCGGCGGGGATCCATCCATTCCCGCAGCCGGTCCAGCGCGGGGCGCGCCAGCAGGTAGCCGACGCGCGCGGGGATGGAGCTGGTGAAGACCTGGCGCAGCAGGTCGCGCATCAGCTTCAGCGCGCCTTCCCCGGTTTTCAGCGCGACATTGCCGGTGAAGCCGTCGGTGACGATCACGTCCACCGTGCCCGCCGCGATGTCGTGGCCTTCGACGAAGCCGCGGAAATTCGCGCCGATATGCGAATCCCGCAGCGTCTCCGCCGCGAGCCGCACGCGCTCGTCGCCCTTCAGCTCCTCCGACCCCACGTTCAGCAGGCCGAGCGTCGGGTTGGTCAGGCCGAGCACGGCGCGGGCGAAGGCGTCGCCCATCACGGCGAACTCCACCAGGTTGCGCGCGTCGCACTGCACATTGGCGCCGAGGTCGAGCATCACCACGTCGCCGCGCGCCGAGGGACCGATGGCGGCCAGCGCCGGCCGGTCGATCTCGGGCAGGGTCTTCACGACGATCTTGGCCAGCGCCATCAGCGCGCCGGTGTTACCGGCCGAGACGACGCCCGCCGCTTCCCGGCTGGCCACCGCATCGATGGCGACGCGCATGGACGACCCGCGGACGCGCAGCGCCGCCGTCGGCTTCATGTCGCCCGCGATCGCCTCCGGCGCGTGGCGCAGGCTGCACACCTTGGCCGCGCGCGGCCGCAGCGCGAGCAGCGCGCCGAGACGCGCCTCGTCGCCCACCAGCAGGAAGCGCGCATGCGGATGGCGCTCGGCGGCAAGCTCCAGGCCGTCGAGGACGGACTCCGGCGCATGGTCGCCGCCCATCGCATCGATCGCCAGCGAGAACGGGCCCGCTTCCGCGGGCCGCGAAGGTGCCGGCATCGTCAACCCCGCAGCCACGGCATGGCGTGCATGTCCCCCAGGGGGATCGGCGGGATCAGACGCGGACGACGCCCCGGGCCTTGTCCGCGGCCATCACCTCGCGCCCGTCATAGTGCCCGCAATGCGAGCAGATATGGTGCGGCCGCTTCAGCTCGCCGCAGTTCGAGCATTCGAGATGCGCGGACGGCTTCAGCGCCTCATGGCTCCGGCGCATCCCGCGGCGGGACGGCGAAACCTTCTTCTTCGGAACGGCCATGGTGCCGAGCCTTTCTCGTGAACAGTCTCAGGATCGAAGGAGCCGCGGGCATTACCACCGCCCCCAAGGGGGCGCAAGCATCGCGCCGCGGAAGTGTCATTCCCGGCGCGCGGTTCAGCCGCGCTTCAGCCTGGCCAGCGCGGCGAAGGGGTTGGGCTTCGCCGCCGGGGCGTCCAGCGGGTCATCCGGCAACTCGATCTCGGCGCCCGGGGCGCGCGGATAGGGATCGAGCGCGAGGGCAAGCTGTTCCGCCACCGCCTCGCCGAGGTCCACGACCCCGCCCTCGCTCTCGATCTCGTCGGGGCTGTCGGGGTCGTCGTCCGTCGGGGGCGTGCCGTCGGGCAGGATGCGGAGCGCGAGGGGCACGTCCACCTCCTGCGCCACCGGCTCCAGCGTGGCCACGCAGGCCTGCTCGACGGCAGCGCGCAGCCGTCCCTGCACGCGGACCACGCCGCTCGATTCGGGCAGCAGGTCGAGTTCCGCGCGCAGCGCGCCGACGCCGAGGATGCCGAACCGCGCCGCAAGCGCGCTGCATTCCCCGGCCGTCGCCTCCAGCACGATGTGCCGGCGTTCCGGGCCCAGCCGGTGCGGGCGGGAGAATTCCGGGCGGGTCACGCGGCGCCCCCGGCGAAGCGCACGCGCCCCTCGACAAGGGCCGAGAAGGGCTGGGCCGCGAGGACGGCATCGGCGGCGATGGCATGCGCGGCCAGCCCGGCGGCGGCGGCGCCCGGCGCCTCGCCCCGCCAGACATTGCGCGCCAGCGCCTCGGCCAGCGCCGCGGCATCGCCCGAATCGAGCGCGGCCTCATAGGCGGCGGCGCGGCCGTGGAAGGCTTCCCACATCCGCTTCACCCGCTTGCCCACCGCCAAGTCGCCCACCCCCATCTCCCGCAGGTTGACGTCCATGTCGGCGAACATCGCATCGAAGACGGCCTGGGCGAGGTCCTTGCCCCGCGGATCCGGATCGCGCCGGACCCGGCGGATCAGCAGCGCCGCATGCAGCGAGACGAGGTCGAAGCGGCCGTCGAGCGTGTCGGGCACGCCGAAGGTGCCGAACAGTCCGGGGTCCCGCGCGGCGGCCACCGCTGCGGCATAGAGCGAAAAGCCCGCCCGCTCATGCGGCTTGCGGCTGAAGAGGCCGAGCAGGCCCATCCCTGTGCTCCCTGGTCGATGCGGCGGCCCGATGGCCGCCCGCCTGCCCCGCCCTCCCGTTGACCGCGGGGCGAGGCAATGGCACTCAGCCCACATGGAGCGCCCCCGCCACCCGGTCAACGTATCGCCCCTGCGCGGGGCCGCCCTGGCCGCGTCGCTGCTGGCGCTCGGCGCCTGTTCGTGGCTGCCGACGATGCCGTCCCTTCCCGGCACGGACCTGTTCGACAGCCCGCGCGTGATGCGCGGCCATGCGGTGGACGCCGAGGACCTGGCGCAGGTCACGGTCGGCGTCTCCTCGCGCAGCGACGTCGCCTCCCTCCTTGGTTCCCCGACCGCGACGGGCACCTTCGACGAGGACAGCTGGTACTACATCAGCGCCGTCACCCGCCAGCGCCCGGGCCGCGCGCTCGCGATCGACGACCAGCAGGTGGTGGCCATCCGCTTCGACGCCCGCGGGACGGTGACGGAGGTGCGGCGCCTCGGCCCCGAGGCCGGGCAGCAGGTCCGCTTCGTCCAGCGCGAGACCGCGTCGCCGGGCACGGAACGGACCCTGCTGCAGCAGCTGTTCGGCAATATCGGCCGCCTCGGCCCAGGCCTCGGCGCCGGGCAGCAGGGCGGCCCCGGCGCGCCGAGCCCCTCCGGCACGCGCTGAGCGCCGGGGCGGGGCCGGCCGGTCAGGCCGCCCGCGCCGCCGGGCGCCGCAGGGTCAGCGCCATCGCGACCAGCAGCGCGGGCAGCAGCAGCAGGTTCAGCGCATTCCAGCCGAAGCCGGCATGGACGGCGCCAGACCCCAGCGCGGTGCAGGCCACCGTCCCGAAGACGATGAAGTCGTTCGCGGTCTGCGCCCGCACCCTCTCCTCCGGCGCATGCGCTTCCGACAGCAGGGTCGTCGCGCCGACGAACATGAAGTTCCACCCGACGCCGAGCAGGACGAGCGCGAGGGTGAAGTTCCAGAACGCCTCCCCCGTCAGCGCCACCGCAACGCATGCCGCGTTCAGCGCCGCGCCGGCGGCGATGATGTTGCGCACCCCGAACCGTGCGATCAGGCGCCCGGTGACGAAGCCTGGCGCGAACATCGATACCGCATGCGCCTGGATGACGGTGGCGCTCGCGGTCACGGCGAAGCCGCAGGCCATCATCTCGAGCGGGGTGGAGGTCATCACGAGGTTCATCGTGCCGTAGGCGATGGCCCCGGTGATGGCGGCCGTCAGGAAGGCCGGGCGGCGGACGATCTCCATCACCGGCGTCGGGCTCGCCTGCCGCGGCGGCGCTGGCGGCAGCCGCACCAGGGCCAGCAGCACGGCGCAGGCCACCGGCAGCGTCGCCAGGATCAGGTAGGTGCCGAGGAACAGGAAGGGCGGTGCCAGGTCCTTGCTGTGCTTCACCAGTTCCGGCCCGAAGATGGCAGACAGGATGCCCCCCGTCATCACCAGCGCGATGGCGCGCGGGCGGTAGGCGGGGGCCGCCACCTCGGCCGCCGCGAAGCGGTAGTGCTGGGCGATGCCGAAGCCGAGCCCCGCCGGCACCGCGCCCGCGAGGTACAGCCAGAAGTCGTGCTGCCAGATGCCCGCCGCGAAGACCAGGCTGCCGAGCGTGGAGGCGGCGGCGCCCAGCAGGAAGCCCGTTCGCCGGCCGAGTCGCGCGAAGATGATGCCGGCCGGGATGGAGGCCGCCATGGTGGCCGCCATCTGGACCCCCATCGGCATGGTCGCCAGCGACTTGTCGGCCGCCAGGCTGTAGCCGACCAGCGCCCCCATCGCGACCTGCCCCACCACCGAGGCATTCATCAGCGCCTGACAGAAGAACAGCAGCCAGACATCGACCTTCATCCGCCGCTCGGCGACGCTCTGCATCAGAAGTGGCTCCATCCGCCCTGCGGCAGCGCCAGCGGCGCGCCTGCCTCGTCGAGTATCGTCACGCCCTCGCCGGGCACGAAGCGGCCGATCCGCGTGGCCGCCACCCCGGCCCGCCGCGCGGCGTCCAGGATGCGGGGCGCATCGGCCGGCGCCGCCGCGAACAGCAATTCATAATCGTCGCCGCCTGACAGGATGCGCGCCAGCAGCGCCGCATCCGCCGCCAGCGCCGCGCGCGCCGGCGCGGAGAGCGGCACGGATGCCGCCTCCAGCAACGCGCCGCAGCCCCCCGCCCGCGCCAGGTGGCCGAGATCCTGCGCCAGCCCGTCCGAGACATCCATCGCCGCATGGGCGATGCCGGCAAGGGCGGCACCGAGCGCCAGCCGCGGCTCCGGCAGGCGGTAGCGGCGGGCGAGATGCGCGTCCTCCGCCAGCCGCCCGGTGAGCGCGAGCAGGCCGAGCGCGCCGTCGCCGATGGTCCCGGACACCCAGACCTCGTCCCCCGGCCGCGCCCCCCGGCGCCGGAGCGCCGCGCCGGGCGCGACGGTGCCGAGGATGGTGAGCGAGAAGCTCGCCGGCCCGGTGGTGGAGACGGTGTCGCCGCCGAGCACGGACAGCCCGAACTCCCGCTGGTCCTCGGCGAGGCCGGCGGCGAAGGCGGCGATCCAGGCATCGTCGGTGCCGCGCGGGAAGGCGCAGGTCATCAGGTAGCCGAGCGGCGCCGCGCCCATCGCCGCGAGGTCGGACAGGTTCACCCGCAGCAGCTTGCGCCCGATCGTCCCGGGCGGGTCGTCGGGCAGGAAATGCACCCCCGCCACCATCGCATCCGCCGCGAGCACGAGCTGCCGGCCCGCGGGCGGGTCCAGCAGCGCGGCATCGTCCGAGAGGTCGAGCGCCCCCTGCCCGGCCAGCGGCAGGAAGTGGCGGGCGATGAGGGCGAATTCGGGGGGCAGCGTCATGCGGCGCGGGCGCCGGCCATCCCCCCGGCCTTCGTCACGGCTTCGCGAACTCCTCCGCCCGCAGGCTCCGGGCCAGCGAATCCAGCACGCCGTTCGCGAAACGCGGCTCGTCGCCCAGGAAGAAGCCATGGGCGATGTCGAGGTATTCGTTGATGACCACCTTCGCCGGGGGCTCGCCCGGTACCGAAAGCTCGCTCGCCGCCGCGCGCAGCAGGGCGCGCAGCACGGGGTCGAGCTTCTCAAGCGGCCAGTCCTTCGCCAGCGCGCCCGCCAGCGTCGCGTCGATCTCCTCGATCCGCTTGGCCGTGGTGCGGACGATGCGGGCGAACAGCTTCGCATCGGCATCGGGCACGCGGCCCTCGGCCACGCCTTCCTCCGCGTCGTTCGGGCCGAGGCGGTGGCGCACGAACTGCTCGATCACCGCTTCCGGGTTCTCGCCGGCCTGTTCGGACTGGAACAGGGCCTGCACGGCGGCGAGCCGCGCGCCGGTGCGGGGGCGGCCCTTCTGCATCGGGGCGCGGCCGCTCATGCCGCCCACCGCCGCGCCAGCCCGACCTGCGCCACCAGCGCATGGGCCGCTTCCGCGCCCTTGTTCATCCGGTCGTCGCGGGACCGCGCCACCGCCTGCTCCAGCCGGTCCACGGTCAGCAGCCCGAAGCCGAGCGCGGCGCCGGTCTCGGCGGAGATGGCCATGACGCCCTGGCAGACGGCGTCGCAGATGAAGTCGTAGTGGTCGGTCTCGCCCCGGACCACGCAGCCCAGCAGCAGGAAGCCGTCCCAGCCGCCGCGGCGCAGCGCCATGCGCAGCGCCGCCGGCAGTTCATAGGCGCCGGCGACCTCGGCGACCTCCAGCTCGGCGCCGGTCGCCGCCAGCACGCGGCGCGCGCCGGCCAGCATGCCGCCGACGACCTCGGCATAGTAGGGCGCCTGGATGACCAGCACGCGGGGCGGCGGCCCGTCGAGCCGGGGGGCCGCGCGCTCGGGGGAATCTTTCGTACTCACGTCATGTCCTTCGGGATCGGCCGGGTCTCGACCACGGTCAGGCCATAGCCTTCGAGACCCACCACGGGGCGCGGGTTGTCCGACAGACGGATGATCTCGCGCAAGCCCAGATCGGCCAGGATCTGGGCGCCGATGCCGTAATCGCGGATCTCGGGCGCGGTGCCGCGCCGTTCGCGGCCGGCGCGGATCTGCTGCGACAGGCCGTCCATCCGCCAGTCGCGCAGCAGCACCACCGCGCCGCGCCCTTCCGCCGCGATGGCGCGCATGGCGTTGTGCAGCCCATGCTGGGCGCGGCCGCCCACCATGTCGTGCAGCATGGAGGCGGCGTGCATCCGCACCAGCGTCGGGCCGCGCCCGGTGAGGTCCCCCTTCACCAGCGCCAGGTGTTCCCCGCCATCCAGCGAGGAGGCATAGGTGATGGCGCGCCAGTTGCCGCCCACCCCCTCCACCATCCCTTCCTCGACCCGCTTCACCAGCCGTTCCGTCCGGCGCCGGTGCCCGATCAGGTCCGCGATGGTGCCGAGCTTCAGGCCGTGGTGCTGGGCGAAGGCGACCAGGTCCGGCATCCGCGCCATCGACCCGTCATCGTTCATGATCTCGCAGATCACCCCCGCCGGGTTCAGCCCGGCAAGGCGCGCGAGGTCCACCGCCGCCTCGGTGTGGCCGGCGCGGACGAGCGTGCCGCCGTCGCGCGCGACGAGGGGGAAGACATGGCCGGGCGTGACGATGTGCTCCCGCCCCAGCTCCGGGTTGATGGCGACGGCTACCGTGCGGGCGCGGTCGGCGGCGGAGATGCCGGTGGTGACGCCGTCCCGCGCCTCGATCGAGACGGTGAAGGCGGTGGCGTGGCGGGTGCCGTTCGACTGCGCCATCAGCGGCAGGCCGAGCTGCTCCACCCGGTGCCGCGCCATCGCCAGGCAGATCAGGCCACGAGCATGCTTCGCCATGAAGTTGATGGCGTCGGGCGTCGCGAACTGGGCGGGGATCACCAGGTCGCCCTCGTTCTCCCGGTCCTCGTCGTCCACCAGGATGAACATGCGGCCGCGGCGGGCTTCCTCGATCAGCTCCTCGGTCGGCGAGATGAACTCGGCGAAGCCGGTCTTCACGGTCTGCATGGTCATGCGCCGAATTCCCTCTGCCGCGCGACGTAGCGGGCCAGCATGTCGATCTCGAGATTCACCCGCGCGCCGGGCTGCAGCGTGCCGAAGGTCGTCACCGTGGCGGTGTGGGGGATGATGTTGACCCCGAAGACCTCGCGGTCAACCTCGTTCACCGTCAGCGACACGCCGTCGATCGCGATCGACCCCTTGGTGGCAATGAAGGGCGCCAGCGCCGCGGGCGCGCGGAAGCGCCAACGGACGGACCCGTTCTCCGCCGTGGCGGACAGCACCTCCCCCGTGCCGTCCACATGGCCGGCCACCAGGTGCCCGCCCAGCTCGTCGCCCATCCGCAGGCTGCGCTCCAGGTTCACCCGCGTGCCGGCCCGCCAGCCGCCCAGCGTCGTCTTCGACAGCGTCTCGGCCGAGGCATCGACCGCGAACCAGTCGCCGCCGAGCTGCACCGCCGTCAGGCACACCCCCGAACAGGCGATGGAGGCGCCGAGCGCGACCGGCACCGGCGCTGCGAGGAAGGCGGGCGAGGTGCCGATCACCAGCCGCAGGTCGTGCCCGCCCCCGATGGGCTGGACCTCCCGCACGGTGCCGAGGTCGGTGACGATGCCGGTGAACATCTCTCATTCCCTCGCGGGTTCGAATTCGGTGAGCCAGTCGTCCCCGAGCGGGCGGGCCGCGACACGGCGGAACTTGGGCATGGTGGCCAGCACCTCAACCGGCAGGGGATAGGCGGCAGGCATGCCATCGCCGCCCATCACGGCGGGGGCATGGAACCAGGCGAGGCGATCGACCAGCCCCTCCCGCAGCAGGGCGGCCGCGATCCCGGCGCCGCCCTCGGCCAGCACCCGTGTCACGCCGCGCTGGGCAAGGGCGGAAAGAAGGGGGCGAAGCTGCAGCCCCTCATCCCCCCGCGCCACCTTCGCCACCTCCACCCCCGCATCCTGATAGGGAGCGAGGGCGGCGGGGGGATGGCCGGGGACGGTGGCGAGAAGCGTCGGGTGGTCCCGCGCGGTGCGGACCAGCCTTGCGCCGGGCGGCGTGCGGAGCCGGGCATCGGCGATTACCCGCAGGGCGGGGGTCAGGGCCGCGCCCGCCAGCCGGCAGGTCAGGTCCGGGTCGTCGGCCAGCACCGTGCCGCTGCCGACCAGGATGGCGTCGTGGCGCGCGCGCATCGCATGCGCCTCCCGCCGGGCGGCGGGACCGGTGATCCAGCGGCTTTCCCCCGTCGCGGTCGCGATCCGGCCGTCGAGGGTGGTGGCGAGCTTGAGGGTGACGAGGGGCAGCCCTTCGCGGATGCGGCGGGCGAAGCCGGCATTGAGCGCCCGCGCCTCGGCTTCCAGCAGCCCCTCCTCGACCGCGATCCCGGCCTCTCGCAGACGGGCGAAGCCGCGGCCGTCCACACGGGGGTCGGGGTCGCGCATCGCCACCACCACGCGGGCGACGCCGGCCGCGATCAGGGCGTTGCAGCAGGGCGGCGTGCGGCCGAAATGGGAACAGGGCTCCAGAGTCACATAGGCGGTGGCGCCGCGCGCGGCTTCGCCCGCGCGGCGCAGCGCCTCGGTCTCGGCATGGGGGCGACCGCCGGGCTGGGTCCAGCCGCGGCCCACCACCCGGCCGTCGCGCACGATGACGCAGCCCACCGACGGGTTCGGCCATGTGTTGCCGAGGCCCCGCCGGGCCAGCGCCAGGGCGGTGCGCATCTGGGCGGCGTCGTCCAAGGTCAGGAACCTTCGATCTGTCCCAGGAAGGCCCGGAAGTCCTTCGCCTCGCGGAAATTCCGGTAGACGCTGGCGAAGCGGACATAGGCCACCTCGTCCACGTCGCGCAGCGTCTCCATCACCACCTCGCCGATGCGGCGGCTGGTGACCTCGCTGTCGGCCTCCACCTCCAGCCGGCGCTGGATGCCGTTCACGATGCGCTCGATCCGCTCCTCGTCGAAGGGCCGCTTGCGCAGCGCGACGCGGACGGACCGCGCCAGCTTATCCCGGTCGAAGGGTACGCGGCGGCCGTCGGTCTTCAGCACGATCAGCTCGCGCAGCTGCACGCGCTCGAAGGTGGTGAAGCGGTTGCCGCAGGCCGGGCAGGACCGCCGCCGCCGGATGGAGGCGCCGTCCTCGGCCGGGCGGCTGTCCTTCACCTGGGTGTCGTCGTTCCCGCAGAAGGGGCAGCGCATGTGTCTAGGCCCTCGGGTGCCGGGCGCGGCGCGGCGGGGCAGGCGGCCGTGCGGCGGCGTGCTGCCCCGCCCGCGCCGAGCCCCCGCGGCTCACGCGTAGATCGGGAAGCGCCGGCACAGGTCCAGCACGCGGGCCTTCACCGCGGTCTCGACCGCGCCGTTGCCGTCCGCGGCGTTGGCGCGGGCAAGGCCTTCCAGCACTTCCCCGATCATGCGGCCCACCTCGCGGAACTCCGCTTCGCCGAAGCCGCGCGTGGTGGCGGCGGGGCTGCCGAGGCGGACGCCGGAGGTCACCATCGGCTTCTCGGGGTCGAAGGGGATGGCGTTCTTGTTGCAGGTCAGGTGCGCGCGGTTCAGCGCGCCTTCCGCCGCCTTGCCGGTCAGGCGCTTCGGCCGCAGGTCCACCAGCACCAGGTGGTTGTCGGTGCCGCCGGTGACGAGGTCGAGGCCCTGGGCCTTCACCTCCTCGGCCAGGGCGCGGGCATTCGCCACCACCTGGCGCGAATAGGCGCGGAACTCGGGCTTCAGCGCCTCCCCGAAAGCCACCGCCTTGGCGGCGATCACATGCATCAGCGGCCCGCCCTGGAGGCCCGGGAAGACGGCGCTGTTGAACTTCTTCGCCAGCGCCTCGTCATCCGTCAGGATCATGCCGCCGCGCGGGCCGCGCAGCGTCTTGTGGGTGGTCGTCGTCGCCACATGCGCGTGCGGGAAGGGCGAGGCATGGGCGCCGCCCGCGACGAGGCCTGCGAAATGCGCCATGTCCACCATGAACAGCGCCCCCACCTCGTCCGCGATGGCGCGGAAGCCGGCGAAGTCCCATTCGCGGGCATAGGCCGACCCGCCGGCGATGATGAGCTTCGGCCGGTTCTCCAGCGCGATGCGCCGCACCTCCGCCATGTCGATGCGCTGGTCCTCGCGCCGCACCGTGTAGGGCACGGGCCGGAACCACTTGCCCGACAGGTTGGCGGGGGCCCCGTGCGTCAGGTGCCCGCCCGCCGCGAGGTCGAGGCCCATGAAGGCGTCGCCCGGCTGGAGGAGGGCGAGGAAGACCGCCTGGTTCGCCTGCGCGCCGCTGTGCGGCTGGACATTGGCGAAGCCGCAGCCGAACAGCTTCGTCGCGCGCGCCACCGCCAGGTTCTCGGCGATGTCCACGAATTCGCAGCCGCCGTAGTAGCGGCGGCCCGAATAGCCTTCCGCATACTTGTTCGTCAGCACGCTGCCCTGCGCTTCGAGCACCGCGCGGGAGACGATGTTCTCGCTCGCGATCAGCTCGATCCCGTCCTGCTGCCGGCCGAGCTCCAGGCCGATGGCGGCGGCGAGTTCCGGGTCGCTCTCGGCCAGGCCGGCCGAGAAGAAGCGCGCCGGGGTGACGGCGGGCGTGGTCTCGTTCATGGGCGGGGGCTCCAGTCCGGGGTCAGCTTGCGGACGCGGCGTTCGTGGCGGCCGCCGCCGAAGGGGGTGGCGAGGAAGGCGCGGAGCGCGTCGAGCGCGACCTCCACCCCCGTCATCCGGGCGCCGAGCGCGAGCACGTTGGCGTCGTTGTGCTCCCGCGTCAGCCGCGCGCCGGTCGCGTCATGCACCAGGGCGCAGCGGATGCCGGGGTGGCGGTTGGCGGCGATGGAGATGCCTATGCCCGTGCCGCAGACCAGCACGCCGAAGCGCGCCCGCCCGTCCAGCACCGCGGCGCAGACGGCATTCGCGAAATCGGGGTAGTCCACGCTTTCCGGCCCATGGGTGCCCATGTCGAGCGTGGGGTGGCCGGCGGCCTCCAGCGCCTCGCGCAGGGCCTGCTTCAGGGCCGGGCCGGCATGGTCGCAGCCGAGCGCGACGGGGGTGTCCTCGGGTCTCATGGCGCTGGGTTACCACTTCCTGTGTCCGGGCGGAACGCCGGCCCGCAATCCCTGGGGTCGCCGGCCGGGGCCACGGCTGCGCGGGGCAAGCCCGCCTCCCGCCCGGGTCGCGCGGGCCAAGCCTTTTCGCGGCGCGGGCGGGCGGCGGCAGGAACCTCGCGCCCCTTGGCCCGGCGGGGCGGGATATGCGACGACTCCCCCCGGCCAGACCCGGAGGGACCCCCCATGGCGGACAGCACGAACCCCGAGACCATCGCACTCCATGCCGGCTGGCGGGCGGATCCCACCACGGGCTCGGTCGCGGTGCCGATCCACCAGACCACCTCCTTCCAGTTCCAGGACACCGGCCATGCCGCGCGGCTCTTCGCGCTGCAGGAGATGGGGAACATCTACACCCGCATCATGAACCCGACGGTGGACGTGCTGGAGAAGCGCGTCGCCGCGCTGGAAGGCGGCGTCGCCGCGCTGGCGCTGGGCTCGGGCCAGGCGGCGACCACCTTCACGGTGATGAACCTGTGCGAGGCCGGGGACAACATCGTCTCCGCCACCGATCTCTACGGCGGCACCTGGAACCTGTTCGCGAACACGCTGAAGGGCTTCGGGATCGAGGTCCGCTTCGTGGACCCCGCCGATCCGCAGGCCTTCGTCCGCGCCACCGATGCCCGCACCCGCTGCTGGTACGCGGAAACCCTGCCGAACCCGAAGCTCCAGGTCTTCCCGGTCGCGGAAGTGGCCGCGCTCGGCCGCAAGCTCGGCGTGCCGCTGATCATGGACAACACGGCGGCGCCCATCCTGTGCCGTCCCCTCGCGCTCGGCGCGGCGGTGGTGATGCATTCGACCACGAAGTGGATCGGCGGCCACGGCACCAGCATCGGCGGCGTGGTGGTGGATGGCGGCAACTTCGACTGGGAAGCCCATGCGGAGCGCTTCCCCACGCTGAACAAGCCCGACCCCAGCTACCACGGCGCGGTCTGGACGCAGGCGGTGAAGCCGCTCGGCCCCGTCGCCTACATCATCCGCATGCGCACCTGCCTGCTGCGCGACCTCGGCGCGCCGATGGCGCCGATGAACGCCTTCCTCACCCTCCAGGGGCTGGAGACGCTGCCGCTGCGGATGGAGCGGCACTGCGCCAACGCCATCAAGGTGGCCGCCCACCTGGCCGGACACCCCGCGGTGGCGAAGGTAATCCATCCCAGCCTGCAGACCGGGGAAGCCAAGCGCCGCGCGGATGCCACGCTGAAGGGCGGCTACGGCAGCCTGATCGGCTTCGAGCTGAAGGCGGGCGCGGAAGCCGGGCGGCGCTTCATCGAGGCGCTGCGGATGTTCTACCACGTCGCCAACATCGGCGACGCGCGCAGCCTGGCGATCCACCCCGCGACGACCACGCACAGCCAGCTCAGCGCCGAGGAACAGGCGGCGTCCGGCGTCACGCCCGGCTATGTGCGGCTGTCGATCGGGATCGAGCACATCGACGACATCATCGCCGACCTCGACCAGGCGCTGGCTGCCGCCGGGGGCGGGATGAAGGCCGCCGCCGAATGACGGCGGAACCCCCCCGCGCCGCGCTGCATGCCAGCGCGGTGCCCGCCCCCGCGCAGCAGGGCGCCTTCCCGGCGATCCGGCCCCGCCGGAACCGGGTGGACGCCTTCACCCGCCGCCTGGTGGCGGAGAACCGGCTGTCCGTCGACGACCTGATCTGGCCTGTCTTCGTCATCGAGGGGACGGAGACGGAGACCGAGGTCGCCTCGATGCCCGGCGTGCGGCGCGTCACGCTCGACCGGCTCGCGCATCACGTCGCGCCGGCGGTGGCGGCGGGCATCCCCGCCGTCGCGCTGTTCCCCGCCACCCCGGCCGCGAAGAAGGACGCGGAGGGGACGGAGGCGAAGAACCCCGACAACCTGATGTGCCGCGCCGCGCGGCTGCTGAAGCACGAATACCCGCATCTCGGCCTGGTCGGCGACGTCGCGCTCGACCCCTACACCGACCATGGGCAGGACGGCGTGCTGCGCGAGGGGCCGGGCGGGCTCTACGTGGCCAACGACGAATCGCTCGAGGTGCTGACGGTGCAGGCGGCGATCCAGGCGGAGGCGGGCATCGACGTGATCGCGCCGTCCGACATGATGGATGGCCGCGTCGGCGCTATCCGCGCGGCGCTCGACGCGCGCGGGCTGATCCACACGCGCATCATGAGCTACGCCGCCAAATACGCATCGGCCTTCTACGGCCCGTTCCGCGATGCCGTGGGATCGGGCGGCGCGCTGAAGGGCGACAAGAAGACCTACCAGATGGACCCCGCCAATTCCGACGAGGCGATGCGGGAAGTCGCCCTCGACCTCGCGGAAGGGGCCGACATGGTGATGGTGAAGCCGGGGATGCCCTATCTCGACATCGTGCGCCGCGTGAAGGACCGCTTCGGCGTGCCGACCTTCGCGTACCAGGTCAGCGGCGAATACGCGATGATCATGGCGGCCGTCCGCAACGGCTGGCTGGACCGGGAGAAGGCGATGATGGAAAGCCTGCTCGGCTTCAAGCGCGCCGGCGCCGATGGCGTGCTGACCTATTTCGCGGTCGAGGCGGCGGAGGTCCTGCGCCGGCACCATTGATGGACGAGGTCGGGAAGATCAGGGCGCAGCGCGCCGAGGTGGAGGCCGCCCTCGTCTTCCGGCATGCGCCGGAGGGGGAGGGACGGATCCTCGCCTGGTGGCGGCTGCACGGGGCGCGGCGGGCGCGGCTTGCGGCGCTTCCGCCCGTGGAGGCCGCGAGGCTGCCCGCCCTGCCCCCGCCACCACCCGGCGCGCTCGGCCGATGGCAGGGGCTGCGGCTGCGGCTCGGCCTGCTGCGGCTGGAACGGGCGGCACCGCCCGCCCCGGTCGCGCGCGCCCTCGGCGGGGCGTGAGGCGAGGCGCGCCTAAAGCGGCCCCTCGTTGCTGGTCACCGCCTGGCGCCCGAGCTTCAGCGCCGCCGCCGTCTCCGCCACCACGCGGCCCTGGGTGCGCGCGATGTCCAGCTCGTTCGCGCTTGGCATCCGCGACCCGTCGCCCTTGGTGATGGTGGTCGCGCCATAGGGCGTGCCGCCGGTGATCTCCTCCATGGTCATCAGCTTCGCCTCGGAATAGGGCACGCCGACCACCACCATGCCGTAGTGCAGCAGGTTCACCAGGACCGAGATCGGCGTCGTCTCCTGCCCGCCATGCTGGGTCGCGGTTGAGGAGAAGGCGGCCCCCACCTTCCCTTCCAGCGCGCCCCTGGCCCAGAGCCCACCGGTCTGGTCGAGGAAGTTCGCCATCTGCGACGCCATCCGCCCGTAGCGCGTGCCGACGCCGACGATGATGGCGTCGTACTCCGGCAGCTCGGCCACGGTGGCGATCGGGGCGGGCTGGTCCATGCGGTAGCCCGACCGGCGGGCCACCTCCTCCGGCACCAGTTCCGGCACGCGCTTGATCACGACATCGGCGCCCGGGACGCCGCGCGCGCCTTCCGCCACGGCTTCCGCCATGCGCTCGATATGGCCGTAGGTCGAGTGGTAGAGCACGAGGATGCGGGGCATCTGATCTCCGGCGGGGCTGTTCCGCCGGAGAACGCGCCGCGCCGGGGGAGTTCCCTGCCCTACTCCACCTGCATCCGCAGCTCCCGCACCAGCGGCCGCACCGCGGCGACCTGGGCGTGGACGGAGGCGCCAAATTCCGCCGCGCTGTTGCCGCCCGGCTCGGCGCCCAGTTCGACGATGCGCGCGGCCAGCGGCGGGTGGCGAGCCGCGGCCGCGATCTCGTCATGCAGGCGTGCCAGCACCGGCTCCGGCGTGCGGGCAGGGGCGAAGAAGCCGTTCCAGCCCAGCAGTTCCGCATTCGGGAACCCCTGCTCCCGCACGGTCGGCACATCCGGCAGGGCGCGCGCCCGCTGCGCGGCCAGCGTCGCGACCGGGCGCAGCGCGCCGGCGCGGATATGCGGGAGGGAGGAGGAAAGCTGGTCGCCGCCGAAGGCGATGCGCCCGGCCAGCATGTCCTGCACCAGCGGCGCGGCGCCGCGGAAGGGGACGTGCTCCATCTGGAAGCCGCCGTCGCGCTTCAGCACCTCCCCGATCAGGTTGATGGTGCTGCCCGGGCCGGTGGAGCCGTAGAAGGCGGGCGGGTTCTGCGCCTTGGCCCAGGCCACCAGCTCGCGCAGGTCCCGCGCCGGCACCTGCGCCCCCACCAGCAGCATCATCGGCACGTTGGCGCCAAGGCTGATCGGCGCGAAGTCGCGCTCGATCGAATGCGGCGCGCGGCCGACGAATTCCAGCGCGGCGGTGGTGGTGGAGAAGGTGAGGTTGTGGAACAGCAGCACCTGCCCGTCGGCCGGCGCCTTCGCGACCACATCCGCCCCGATCGACCCGCCCGCGCCGCCCCGGTTCTCGACCACGACGGACACGCCCATCGTCTCCGTCAGGCGCTGGGCGTAGAGCCTGGCGAGGATGTCGGTGGTGCCGCCGGCCGGGAAGGGCACGACGATGCGGATGGGGCCGGCGGGCTGCCAGGCCTGGGCGCGGGCCAGGGCCGGGGCGCCGAGCGCGGCGGCGGCCAGGGCAAGGGTGCGGCGGGTGATCATGGCGGCCGGCATTCCTCCTCGGCGCGCCGCGTCGTGACCCGCGCGGCGCTTCTGCCCGGCAGGGTGCGGACCCGCCGGGCGCCGCGTCAAGCGGCGGAGAGGAAGCCCTCCACCAGCGTGATCTGGGCCGGGTCCATCAGCGCCGGCGCGTGGCCGATGCCGGGCAGCGTCACCAGCCGCACCGCCGGGCGCATCGCCATCTCGGCCGCGACCTCGGCCTCCAGCACGTCGCTGTCCGCGCCGCGCAGCAGCAGCGTGGGCACGGCGACGCGCGACCAGACGGCGGAAAGGTCCACTTCGCCGGTGGCGGAATTCTCGAAGGGGTCGGCGATCGCGGGGTCGTAATGCGGCGCGAGCCTGCCGTCCGGCAGCGTGCGGGCGCCGGTCTCGGCCAGGTGGCGCCACTGGGCGTCGGTCAGGCGGCCGAAAGGGGCGTGAACCTGGCGCAGATGGGCTTCCAACGCGGGCAGGTCGTCGAAGGCGAATTGCGTGCGGACATAGGCCGCGATGCGGCCCAGCGCGGCGGTCGGGATGCGGCTGCCGATGTCGTTCAGCACCAGCCGCCGGATCGGCTGCCCCTGCCCCGCCGCCACCATCATCCCGCAGATGCCGCCGAGCGAGGTGCCCACCCAGTCCACCGGCCCGTCGATGCGCGCCAGCAGATGCGCCAGCGCGATGACATAGGAGGGCGGCGAGTACAGCGCCGGCGGCGCCAGCCAGTCCGACCCGCCGCGCCCCGGCAGGTCCGGGCAGAACACCCGCCGCCCGCGCGCCGCCAGCGCCGCGGCCAGCGCATCGAAGTCCCGCCCGTTGCGGGTCAGCCCATGGACGCAGATGACGGGCGCACCCCCGGTCGGGCCCCATTCGGTCCAGGCCAGGCCGTGGAAGCCGCCGCCGAGGAGGTAGCGCAGATGCCCCCGCCGCATCCCGGCAGGGTCAGACAACGCCCTTCTCGCGCAGCGCCGCTACCTCGGCCTCGCTCAGCCCGAGAAGGCCGGACAGCACCTCCTCCGAATGCTCGCCGAGCGTCGGCGGGGGGATGCGGTAGTCGGGCGGGGTGGCCGACAGCCGCACCGGGTTGGCGATCACCTTGATGTCCTCGCCCGAGGCGTGCGGCAGGTGGACCACGCAGTTGCGCGCCTGCACATGCGGGTCCGCGAAGACGTCGGACAGCTTGTTGATCGGGCCGCAGCCGATCTTACGCTCCTCCAGCGCCGCCACCCATTCGGCGGTGGTGCGGGACTGCATCACCGGCGTCAGCGTGTCGGTGACCAGCTGCCGGTTCGCCACGCGTTCGGCATTGGTGGCGAAGCGCGGGTCCTCCAGCAGGTGTTCGCAGCCGAAGGACCGGCAGAAACGCTCCCAGGTCGGGTCGTTGCCGACGGACAGCACCATGTGACCGTCCTTAGTCGGGAAGACCTGGTAGGGCGCGATGTTCGGGTGCTGGTTGCCGAGCCGCGGCGGGTTCTCCCCCGTGGCCAGGTAGTTCATCCCCTGGTTCGCGAGCCATGCGACCGAGGTGTCGAGCATGCCGATGTCGATCTGCTGGCCCTGCCCGGTGCGTTCGCGGTGGCGCAGCGCGGCGAGGATGCCGATGCAGCCATAGAGCCCGGCGAACAGGTCCGCCACCGGCACGCCCACCTTCTGCGGCAGGCCGTCGGGCTCCCCGGTCAGGCTCATCACGCCGCCCATGCCCTGGATCAGCGCGTCATAGCCCGGGCGGGGCGCATAGGGGCCGGTCTGCCCGAAGCCGGTGATCGAGCAGTAGATCAGCCCCGAATACCTCGGCTTCAGCTGTTCGTAGCCGAGCCCGTATTTGGACAGCGCACCGACCTTGAAGTTCTCGACCAGGATGTCGCAGGTCTCGAGCAGGCGGTGGATGATGGCCTGCCCGTCCTCCTGCGCGATGTCGAGGGTGAGCGACTTCTTGTTCCTGTTGACCCCGAGGAAATAGGCGCTTTCCTTGGTGTTCAGCCAGAAGGGCGGCGCGAAGCCGCGTGTGTCGTCGCCGGATTCCGGACGCTCGATCTTGATGACCTCGGCACCCAGGTCGCCGAGCATCTGGGTGCAGGTCGGCCCCGCCAGGACCCGTGTCAGGTCGAGGACCCGCAAGCCCCGCAGCGGGCCACTCGGCGCCTTCTCCATCGCTTTCCAGCCCTCTCCCATCGGTCACCGCCCCACCATTGCCCAGGGGGGCTGGTCAACGCATTGTCGCGGCCGCTTATAAGGCCCCGATCCCGCGGGAGGAAACCCATGCTCGACCGTCCCCACCCCACGCCCGAGGCACCCACCACGGATTGCTTCGCCCTCGCCAAGGCCCTGTCCGGCGTCCACTTCATCGGCGGCCGCTACGTCCCCGCACGTTCCGGCAGGACCTTCCCCGTCATCAATCCCGCAACGGGCGCCGAGATCGGCCGCGCCGCGGAAGGTGATGCGTCCGACGTGGATGCTGCCGTCGCCTCCGCCGCCGAGGCGCAGAAGGCCTGGGCCAAGGTCCCGGCCCGCAAGCGCGGCGCCCTGGTCCATGCCTGCGCGACCGCGCTGAAGGCGCATGTCGAGGAACTCGGCCGCCTCATCGCGCTCGAGACCGGCAAGGCGCTGCGCACCGAGTCGCGCGTCGAGGCGAACGTCGTCGCCGACGTGTTCGAGTTCTTCGGCGGCCTCGGCAGCGAGCTGAAGGGCGAATCCGTCCCCTTCGCCCCCAACGTCCTGTCGGTGACGGTGCGCGAGCCGCTCGGCGTCGTCGGCGCCATCATCCCGTGGAACGTGCCCATGCTGCTGATGGCGCTGAAGGTCGCGCCGGCGCTGGTGGCGGGCAACACGGTGGTGGTGAAGTCGGCCGAGGAGGCGCCGCTTGCCGTGCTGCGCATCTGCGAGATCCTGAACCGCGTCCTGCCGCCCGGCGTCTTCAACATGGTATCGGGCTTCGGCCCGGAATGCGGCGCGCCGCTCGTCTCCCACCCCAAGGTGCGGAAGGTGACCTTCACCGGCTCGGTCGAGACGGGGAAGATCGTCTACAAGGCCGCGGCCGAGAAGCTGATCCCGGTGACGCTGGAACTCGGCGGCAAGTCGCCGATGATCGTCTTCGCCGACTGCGACTTCGACAAGACCGTCAGCGGCGCGCTCACCTCGATGCGCTTCACCCGGCAGGGGCAGTCCTGCACCGCCGCGTCGCGCATCTATGTCGAGCGCCCGATCTTCGACCGCTTCGTCACCGCCATGAAGACGGCGGTGGACGGGATGGTGATGGGCGACCCGCTGGACGAGGCGACCGACATCGGCACCATCATCAGCGACGGCCAGTTCGACAAGGTGAGGTCCTACATCGAGGAAGGCACCCGCACCCCGGGCGCCACCGCGCATGTGTGCAGTGCCATGCCGAAGGACCCGGCGCTGCGGAAGGGCCTGTTCATCCAGCCCGTGATCTTCACCGGCCTGACCGGCGAAAGCCGCCTGGTGCGCGAGGAGATCTTCGGCCCCGTCACCGTCATCCAGCCCTTCGACGACCCCGAGGCCGTGCTGGCTGAGGCGAATGACAGCGAGTACGGGCTGGCCGCCAGCCTCTGGACCAACAACCTGAAGGTGGGCCTCGACCTGGCGCACCGGCTGGAGGCGGGGCTGGTGCAGATCAACCAGAACCTCGTCGTGCAGGCCAACCTGTCCTACGGCGGCGTGAAGAGCAGCGGCCTCGGCAAGGAAGCCTCGCTCGAGGCGATGCTGGAGCACTTCACGCACAAGAAGACCATCATGGTGAACATGGCCTGACGGCCGGCTCGCGGCGAGGGGCCGGGTTCCGCCCCCGCCGCGCCAGCCGCGCGCCCAGGCGATGCGCGCGCGAATTGCCGGAAATCGCGCCTCTTTCTACCCTGGCGCGGCCCCCCATCTCTGCCGCGCCGGTGCCGTGCCGCGGCGGATGCGGCCGGCAAAAGGGGGGGTGCATGCGGGTCGATCGGGTCGCGGTGCGGGAACGAGGGGCGGCGGCAAGCCTCGCCCCCGTCGAGCTGACCATCCTGATGCCCTGCCTCGACGAGGCGGAGACGCTTGGAGCCTGCGTCCGCAAGGCGATGGACTACCTGGCCCGCAGCGGGATCGAGGGCGAGGTGCTGGTCGCCGACAACGGCAGCACCGACGGCAGCCAGGCCATCGCGGAGCGGCTCGGCGCACGCGTAGTGCCGGTGGCGGAGCGCGGCTACGGCGCCGCGCTGATCGCCGGCATCGACGCCGCGCGCGGCCGCTTCGTCATCATGGGCGACAGCGACGACAGCTACGACTTCGCCGCGCTCGACCCCTTCGTCGCGAAGCTGCGGGAAGGGTGGCAACTGGTGATGGGCAACCGCTTCCGGGGCGGCATCCGGCCCGGCGCCATGCCGCCGCTGCACCGCTACCTGGGCAATCCGGTGCTGTCGACCGTCGGGCGGGTGTTCTTCGGCAGCCCCGTCGGCGATTTCCACTGCGGGCTGCGCGGCTTCGACCGTGCGGCGGTGCTCGGGCTCGACCTGCGCGCGCCGGGGATGGAATTCGCATCCGAGATGGTGGTGAAGGCCACCGTGCAGGGGCTGCGGATCGCGGAGGTTCCCACGACGCTGTCGAAGGACGGGCGGTCCCGCCCGCCGCATCTGCGCTCCTGGCGGGATGGCTGGCGGCACCTGCGCTTCCTGCTGGTCTTCTGCCCGCGCTGGCTGTTCCTCTATCCCGGCGCGCTGCTGTTCCTGGCCGGGCTGGCGGCGATGGCGCTGCTGCTGCCAGGGCCGGCGCGCGTCGCGGGGGTGACATTCGACGTCCACACCCTGCTCTATGCCGCGGGCGCGGTGGTGATGGGCTTCCAGGCGGTGCAGTTCTGGACCTTCGCCCGCCTGCATGGCGCTCAGCAGGGGGTGGTTCCCGCCTCCCCCGCGCTGGAGCTGGTTCTGGCCCGCTTCGGGCTGGAACGGGCACTGCTGGCAGCCGGGGCGTTGGTGCTGCTGGGCCTCGGGCTCGGCGCCGGCACCGTGGCGATCTGGGGGGCGGAGCGGTTCGGGCCGCTTCCGGGGACCGGGGCGATGCGTCTCGCGATCGCCTCGGTCACCGCCATGCTGCTCGGGCTCCAGCTCGCCTTCGGCGCCTTCTTCGTCGCCGTGCTGGGGATGATGCGCAGCCGCTGAGCCGGGCTCGGCTTCCCTTTCCCGCGCGGCGGGTCCATCTCCCGCCGATGCGCGTCCTCCCCCGCCTGCTAGGCCGGCTGCTGGTCCTGGCCCTGGTGCTGTCCGTCCTCGCCTCCGCCCTCGCTGCGGCGCTGGTCTATTCCAGCGTGCCCGACGCGCGGGAGGAACTCGCGCTGCCCACCCTTTCGGCGCCGGTCGAGATCGTGCTCGACGCGGACGGCATCCCGCGCATCGCCGCAGCCTCCGAACGCGACGCGGCGGTGGCGCTGGGCTGGATGCATGCGCGGGATCGCATGTTCCAGATGGAAACCATGCGCCGCGGCGCCCAGGGCCGGCTGGCGGAGATCCTGGGTCCCCAGGCGCTGCGGCTCGACCGCTTCTCCCGCACCCTCGGCCTGGCGCAGCGGGCCGAGGCGGACCTGGCCGCGCTTCCGCCCGAGGCGCGGGACCTGCTGGAGGCCTATGCGGAGGGGGTGAACGCCCTGCTTGCCGCGCGCGGGCGGCTGGCCGGGCCGGAATTCATGGTGTTCGGCGAGCCGGAGCCCTGGAAGCCCGAACACTCCCTGCTCTGGGCCAAGGTCATGGGCCTCTGGCTGTCCGGCAACTGGCGGCGCGACCTGGAACGGTCGCGCCTTGCCGCGGCGCTGCCGCCCGGGCGGTTCGAGGTGCTGTACCCGGCCGACGACAGCCCTGGCCGGCCGGACCTGCGCGCGGCCGCACCGACCTCGGAGCCCACACATCTCGCCCGCCTGCTGGGTGCGGTGCCCGCCTTCGGCGTCGATGCGCCGCTGCCCGCCACCGCGTCGAATGCCTGGGTGGTGGCGCCCGCGCGCTCCGCCTCCGGCGCGCCGATCCTCGCCTCCGACCCGCATCTCGGCTTCCAGGCGCCGGTCCTGTGGTACCTCGCCCGCATCGAGCTGCCGGACGGGCGCTTCCGCGCCGGCGCCACCGCGCCGGGGGTGCCGGTGATGCTGATCGGCCGCAACGAGCGGCTGGCCTGGGGCTTCACCACCACCCATTCCGACACGCAGGACGTCTTCGTCGAGCGCCTGGCCGGCCCGGATGCCTACGAGACCCCGGACGGCCCCCGTCCCTTCGCCGTGCGGGAGGAACGCATCCGCATCCGCGGCGGCACCGAGGAGGTGCTGCGCGTGCGGGAAACGCGGCACGGCCCCGTCATCTCGGACCTCGATGCCGCGCCGGGCGGAGACACCGTGCTGGCCGTCGCCATGGCGAACCTGGCGCCGGCCGACAGCTCGGCCGACGCGCTGCTGGCGCTGAACCGCGCCCGGTCGCTGGCCGAGGCACGGGCCGCCGCCGCGCGGCTGTCGAGCCCGGCGCAGAACCTGGTGGTCGCCGACGCGGATGGCCGGATCGGGATGTATCTCGTCGGCCGCACCCCGGTCCGGGCCTCGGGCGACGGCAGCCTGCCGGCGCGGGGCTGGGACGGGGCGGGGGACTGGACGGGCTTCGTGCCCTTCGACGCGATGCCGCATGTCGAGGACCCGGCGGGCGGCGTGCTGGCCACGGCGAACAGCCGCCCCGCGCCGGCGGACCACCCGGTGTTCCTCGGCCGCGACTGGCCGGGCGACTGGCGGCTGCGGCGCATCGCGGAGCTGGTCGCGGCGCGGCCGCGGCACGACGCCGCCGGCTTCGTGGCGATGCAGGCCGACACCGTCTCGCTCCTCGCGCGGGAGGTGCTGCCGACCCTGCGGGCCGTCCAGCCGGGTGCCGCCGCCGCGCCCGCCCTGGCCCTGCTGCGGGGGTGGGATGGCGACATGCGGGCCGATGCGCCGCAGCCGCTGGTCTTCCACGCCTGGATGGCCGCCTTCCGCCGCCTGGCCCTGGCCGAGGCCGCCCTGCCGGAGGAAGCCGAGATCGGGCCGGAGGCGCTGCGCCGGATCCTGCACCCCGATGGCCGCGGCGCCGCCTTCTGCGGCGCGGGCGGCTGCGGCGCCCTGCTCGCCCGCGCGCTCGACGCCGCGGTGGCGGAACTGCGCGCGGCCCATGGCGGGGACCCGGCGTCCTGGCGCTGGGGCGCGGTCCACGTCGCCCGCTTCGACCACCCGGTGCTGCGCTTCGTCCCCGTGCTGCGCGACCTTGCCCGGCTGGAGGTGCCGACCGGCGGCGATGGGGAGACGATCTCCCGCGGGGGCTTCCGCGGCGCCGGGGACACGCCCTTCGCGCACCTGCACGGGGCCGGCTTCCGCGGCGTCTTCGACCTGGCGGACCCGGATGGCGCGCTGGTGATGATCGCCACCGGCCAGTCCGGCCACCCGCTGTCGGACCATTGGGGCGGGCTGCTGCAACGCTGGCGGGACGGCGACGTTGTGCGACTTGGGCGGCAGCCGGAGCGCGAGGGCGGCCGCATCCGCCTCCTCCCCTGCGCCAGCGGAGATGCCTGCTTGTCCCCCCGCCCCCTGTCGACCGACGCACCCCGTTCCCGGCCCAAGGTTGATTCGCTGCGGCACAACGCCGACACTGGCGGCTGAGGACCATGCTCCACCGCGCCGCACGCCGCCCGCAGTTCTTCTACACCACCGCCCCCCTGCCCTGCCCCTACCTGGCCGGGAGGACGGAGCGGAAGATCGTGACCGAATTGTCGGGCACCGATGCCGAACCCCTGCATGACCGCCTGTCGCGCGCGGGGTTCCGGCGCAGCCACAACATCGCCTATTCGCCCGTCTGCCCGGGCTGCCGCGCCTGCATCCCCATCCGCATCGTCGCCGGCGCCTTCCAGCCCGACCGGACGCAGCGGAAGATCATGCGCGCCAATGCCGACCTCTCCGCGGTCGAGATGCCGGCGCGTGCCAGCGCGGAGCAGTTCGCGCTGTTCCAACGATACCAGGGCGCCCGCCACGGCGACGGCGACATGGCGGCGATGGGCTTCTACGACTACCGCGCCATGGTGGAGGACACGCCCATCACCACCGGGATGGTGGAATTCCGGGACGAGCGCGGAAAGCTGGTCGGCGCCTGCCTGACCGACTGGCTGTCGGACGGGCTGTCGGCCGTCTATTCCTTCTTTGAGCCGGAGGAGGCGAAGCGCAGCCTCGGCACCTATGCGATCCTGTGGCTGGTGTCGCGCGCACGCAGCCTGTCGCTGCCCTATGTCTACCTTGGCTACTGGGTGCCGCAGAGCCAGAAGATGTCCTACAAGTCCCGCTTCCGGCCGAGCGAGACGCTGTCGGGCGGCATCTGGCGGGTGCTGCCCGAGGACGGCGCCGGGGCCGAGGCGATGGCCGAGACGGACGGGCAGGACAAGATCAGCGTCACCGGCTGAGCCGACCCGCCTCCGTCAGCCCACCCGCGTCACGCCGCCGCGCCGCGCTCCGCGAGCACGGCATCGAGGCTGCGCGCCACCTCGTCACGCAGGGAGGCTTCGGAGGCGGCGACGACCGGTCGGAACAAGGCGACGAGCAGGGCCACCATCTCCTCCCGCGTGCGGGTCAGGCCCTGGGCGGCATCGGGCGCCGCGGCGGCGAGCGCATCGAGGAGGTCTAGGATAGGGCGGCGCAGCCACATGGGAACCTCCTGCTCCGCCCGGACGGGCGGAAGGTTGCTGGCAGCGGCCTTCCTCGGGGCGGCGGGGCCGGCGGACGTGACGCGCCGCCGTGCCCATGAACCCAACCACGCCCGCGCGCCCGGCGCAAGCGGAAGGGGCGCTACACCCCGAAGCGGCGGTTCCGCGGGAAGCCCGTGGGCGGCATCTTGCCCGCCCCCGCCCGGCTGCCGCGCCAGGTGGCGAGGTCCGTCTCCACCCGAACGCCGCTGCCGTAGCGCCAGGCCAGCCCTTCCTTCCGGGCGAACACCTTCGCGTCCTTCAGCTCGCCGTCCTTCAGCGCGATCAGCTGCACGCCGCGGCCGCGCGTCATCTCCGGGATCTGGTCGAGCGGGAAGACCAGCAGGCGGTCATTCGCGGTGACCGCCACCGAATCACCCTCGACCGGCGTGCAGATGCAGGCTTCCTTCCCGGCCTCCGGCACCAGCACCTGCTTGCCGGTCCGCTTCTCCGCCAGCATCTCCTCGCCCTTCACGACGAAGCCCTTGCCGTCGGTCGAGGCGACGAGCCACTTCGCGCCGTCGGCATGGACGAACATCGCGACCACCGCGTCCTCGTTCGTCATCTCCACGATCAGCCGCACCGGCTGCCCGTCGCCGCGGCCGCGGGGGATGGCGTCCGCCTTCAGCGTGTAGGACCGGCCCGAGGTCGCGAACAGCACGATGCGGTCGGTGGTCTGCGCATGCACCCAGCCATGCAGCGCATCCCCTTCCTTGAAGCGCAGCTCCGCATCCTCGGGCAGGTGGCCCTTCTGGGCGCGGATCCAGCCCTTCTCCGACAGGATGACGGTGATCGGCTCCTTCTCGACGAAGGCGTTCTCGTCCACCGCGATGGCCGGCAGGACGCCGCCCACCTCGGTGCGGCGCCTGCCGAGCGCGGTCGCCTCGCCGAACTTCTCGCGCGTCGCCTCCAGCTCCCGCCCGATCGCCTCCCACCGCTTCGCCTCTGACTTCAGAAGCGCCTGCAGCCCCTTCTGCTCGGTGCTGAGCTTCCGGTGCTCCTTGCGGATCTCCATCTCCTCCAGCCGGCGCAGCGCACGCAGCCGCATGTCGAGGATGGCGTTCGCCTGCACCTCGGTCAGCGTGAAGGTGGCCATCAGCGCCTCCTTCGGCTTGTCCTCCTCGCGCACGATGCGGATGACCTCGTCGAGGTTGAGGTAGACGAGGAGGTAGCCGTCGAGGATCTCGAGCCGCCGCGCGATCGCCGCCAGCCGGTGCTCCGACCGCCGCACCAGCACGACATGGCGGTGGTCGAGCCAGGCGCGCAGCACCTCCTTCAGCCCCATGACGCGGGGCGTGCGGTCGGCGTCCAGCACGTTCATGTTCAGCGGGAAGCGGGTCTCGAGCGCGGAGGTGCGGAACAGCATCTCCATCATCAGCTTCGCATCGACCAGGCGCGTCTTCGGCTCCAGCACCAGCCGCACCACATCCGTGCTCTCGTCCCGCACGTCGCCCAGCAGCGGCAGCTTCTTCTCCTCCATCAGCTGCGCGATCTGCTCGATGAGGCGGGATTTCTGAACCTGGTAGGGGATTTCCGTGACCACCACCTGCCAGGTGCCGCCCTTCAGCGGCTCGACATGCCACTTCGCGCGGAGGCGGAAGCCGCCGCGGCCGGTGGCATAGGCTTCCCGGATGCTCTCGGCGCCTTCCACCAGCAGGCCGCCGGTCGGGAAGTCCGGTCCCTTCACATGCTGCAGCAGGTCGTCCGTGGTGGCATCCGGGTTGCGGATCAGCACCAGCGCCGCTCCGCAGAGTTCGCCCGCATTGTGCGGCGGGATGGAGGTCGCCATGCCCACCGCGATGCCCGCCGCGCCGTTCGCCAGCAGGTTCGGGAAGGCGGCCGGCAGGACCAGCGGCTCCTTCTCCTCGCCGTCATAGGTGGCGCGGAAGTCGACCGCGTTCTCCTCGATGCCCTCCAGCAGGGCCTGCGCGACCTCGGTCAGGCGGGCCTCGGTGTAGCGCATGGCGGCGGCGTTATCGCCGTCGATGTTGCCGAAATTGCCCTGGCCTTCGACCAGCGGGTAGCGCGCGGCGAAGTCCTGCGCCTGGCGGACCAGCGCCTCGTAGATCGAGCTGTCGCCATGCGGGTGGTACTTGCCCATCACGTCGCCGACGATGCGGGCGCATTTCTTGAAGCCCGCCGCCGGGTCCAGCTTCAGCTGGTGCATGGCGTAGAGCAGGCGGCGATGCACCGGCTTCAGCCCGTCGCGGACATCCGGCAGGGACCGGCTGACGATGGTGGACAGCGCATAGGCCAGGTAGCGTTCCGACAGCGCATCGGCGAGCTTCGTCTCGCGCGAGGCGCCGCCTTCGGGCAGTTGCTTGATGTCGTCCGGCATCGGGGGTCCCGGTATTCGCGGTTCGTTCTCGCCGGCCGGTCTACCCCATCTCGGCCGGCGGCGCCACCAGCGCCGCCACCCGGTCCACCAGCGCCTCCCGCGGCTGGGGCATGCCGCGATGGGTGCTGCCGAAGACGTCCCGGGCCAGGAAATGCCCGGTCAGCCGCAGGCCGGCCAGCCAGTCCGCCGGCTCCGAGGGGCCCTGCCCCAGCAGGAAGGTCGGCAGCGGCAGCAGCCGGTCCCGCCATTCCCCCGCCGCGCCGGCGGACACCGCCCGCCCGCTGCGGGGCGAGACGAAGGCGAGGTCCTCCGCCGTGCCCGTCACCGCGCAGCGCGTGAGGTCGAGCCCGTAGCCGAGATCGGCCAGCAGCTCCGCCTCCCACCGCACCAGCTCCGGCAGGGCGGCGGCGGCGCTGTCGGCCAGGCGGGCGACGATGCCGACCAGCCCGTGGAACAGGCGCGGATGCGGCTCGCGCTCCGGCAGGGCGGCATCGGCCACGGCGGTCGCGGCGCGCAGCACCGCCAGCGCCAGCGGGTCCTCCATGGCCAGCGCCGCCGCGGGATGCACCATCTCGGCCGAGACGGCGCCAAGCTGCTCGGCCAGCCGCGCGACCCAGCGCGCCTCCACCAGGTTGCCCGGCTGCCAGACCGGTGCCTGGGCGCGGGACGCGCCGCCCTTGGCCAGGCCGGCATGGCGTCCATGCGCTTCGGTCAGCAGCGTCACCAGCGCACCGGATTCGCCGTGCGGCCGCGCATCGAGCACGACGGCGGGGGCCTGCCATTCCATCCGCAAGCCCTTCCATATCGGCGCCGCGACGTCCAGCCGAGCGTGGAGGTTGTGCCGCCGCGCCAGCCCTCGCGCCGGGGGAGGATTCTGAACAAGTCGTGCATGGCACGCGGTGCCGATTGCGTGAGGCACCGCCCCCGGGACCGCCGGATGCGTCTAGGACGGGGGCATGCAACGACGCATCCTGCTCGGCGGCTTGTCGGCCGCCCTGCTGTCCCGTGCGGCGCAGGCCGGCGCGGGGCGGCGCCTCACGCTTCGCCATGCCCATACCGGCGCGCGCTTCGACGGCCCCTGGCACGATGGGGCGGCTCCCGACCCGGCCGCCATGGCGGAGCTTTCGGCCGTGCTGTCGGACAGCGCGGCCATCCAGCCCCTGCCCTTCGACGCCGCGGCGGTCGAGATCCTGTGGGAAGTCGCGCAGCGCGCGCGACTTGCGGGGGAACTGGTCGTGCGGTCCGGCTACCGGACGCCGGCGATCAACCGCGCCGTCCATGGCGCGGGGGACAGCCAGCACCTGCGGGCCGGCGCGATCGATGTCGAGGTGACGGCCGGGCGGATGGCGGCGGTCTCGGACGCGGCGCTGCGGCTCGGGCGCGGCGGGGTCGGGCTCTATCCGTTCCGCGGCTTCGTCCACCTGGACAGCGGCCCGGTGCGGCGCTGGAGCGACGACCGCGTGATGGAGGTGCGCCTGACGCCGCGCGAGGACCGCATCGGCCGCATCGCCGCCGCCTGGCGCGCCAGCGGCGGCTGGTAGGACCAGCCGCCCCCGCGCTCAGCCCACGTCGTCGAGGCCGAGCGCGCGGATCCGGCCGCCTTCCTCGTCCCAGCCCGAGCGTTCCTTGACGTTCAGGAACAGGTGGATGCGGCGTTCCAGCAGCGTCTCCAGCTCCTGCCGGGCGCGGCGGCCGATCTCCTTCACCTTGGCGCCGCCATCGCCGATCAGGATCGCCTTCTGGGTGGCCCGTCCGACATAGATCGTCACGTCGATCCGCGCGCTGCCGTCCTTGCGTTCCTGCCAGCTTTCCGTCTCCACCGTGGCGTGGTGGGGCACTTCCTCATGCGTCTGGCGCAGCACCTGCTCGCGCACGATCTCGGCCGCCAGCATGCGCTGCGGCAGGTCGGAAAGGTCGTCCTCGGGGAACAGGAAGGGGCCTTCCGGGACGCTCCTGGCCAGCACGTCGAGCACGCGGTCGAGCCCGCGGCCCTTGAGCGCGCTGACCATGAAGGTCTCGGCGGCCGGCAGGATCCCGTTCAGCTCCTGCGCGAGCGGCAACAGGCGGGGCGGGTCGATCAGGTCGGCCTTGTTCAGCAGCAGCATCACCGGCCGCCGGCCCTGCTTCAGGCGGTCGGCGATGGCGCGCACCTCGTCCGTCAGGCCCGCGCGGGCGTCGACGATGAACAGCGACAGGTCGGCATCCTGCGCGCCGCCCCAGGCCGCGGCCACCATCGCGCGGTCCAGCCGCCGGCGCGGCTTGAAGATGCCGGGCGTGTCCACCAGCACGACCTGGCTGCGGCCGTGCATCACCACCGCGCGGATGCGGAAGCGCGTGGTCTGCGGCTTGGGCGAGACGATGGTGACCTTGGTGCCCGCGAGCGCATTCACCAGCGTGGACTTGCCCGCATTGGGCGCACCCACCACCGCGACCAGGCCGCAGCGCGTCGGCCCCCCCGCCGCGCCAGGGGCGGGGGGCTCCGGGCCGCCCGGCGCGTCGCTCACGACGCCCCCAGCAGGCCGAGCAGCCGTTCCGCCGCTGCCTGTTCCGCCGCCCGCTTGCTCTCGCCCACGCCGTCCGCCTCCCGTCCCGCCGCCATCGCGCGCACCTCGAAGATGGGGGCGTGGGACGGGCCGGAGGAGGAGACCAGCACATATTCCGGCAGCCCCAGCCCGCGGCCGAGCGTCCATTCCTGCAGCCGCGTCTTCGCCGAGGAGGGCGGGCGCACCGCCGCGTCCAGCAGAGGCGCGAAGCGGCTGCGCACCAGCACCCGGGCGGGGTCGAGCCCGCCATCGAGGTAGAGCGCGCCGAGCAGCGCCTCCAGCGCATCGGCCAGCACGCTGCCCCGCATCACCACCCCGGCGCGCTTTTCCCCCGGCGGCACCCGCAATGCGGCGCCGAGTTCCATCGCCTCCGCCACCCGCGCCAGGCTCTCGGCCGAGACGAGCGCGCCCAGACGCTTGCCGAGCGCGCCTTCGCGTTCGTCCGGAAAGCGTTCCGACAGCCATTCGGCCACCAGCAGCGCCAGCACGCGGTCGCCGAGGAATTCCAGCCTTTCGTTGCTGTCCAGCATCTGCCGACGCGGATTGGCGGCGGAGCGGTGGGTCAGCGCCTCCTCCAGCAGTTCCGGGCGGGCGAAGCTGTGCGGCAGGGTCGCGGCGAAGGCGGCGATGGCGGCATCCCCGGCCTCCGCGGCCGCCTGCATCTCGTCCGCGCGGCGGGCGTTGCGGCGGCTGCGGCGCTGCCCGCGCGCGTCCCCCTGCGGGGCGGCGGGGCGCGGCACGGGGTTCAACGGACCGCGCTGAACAGGCGGGTCCAGCGGATCGCCATCGGCCATCCCCAGATCTCCCACCAGCGGGCGGAGCCGTCGACCGAGAAGAAGATGAATTCCGCCCGGCCCACCAGGTTCTCCACCGGGATGAAGCCGACATGGCTCTGCGCCCGGCTGTCGAGGCTGTTGTCGCGGTTGTCGCCCATGGCGAAGACGTGACCCGCCGGCACGAGGAATTCCGGCGTGTTGTCGAAGGGCTGGTCGTCCGAGATCTCGAGGATGTTGTGGGCGTGCGGCTCGATCCCCGGCTGCGGGGGGAGGAACTCTCGGAACTGGCGCACGACCATCCGCGGCCCGTCGCCATCGACCGTGTAGGGGCCGAGCAACTCGCGCCGGACCGGCTGGCCGTTCAGGTGCAGCACGCCGGCGCGGACCTGCAGGCGGTCGCCCGGCAGGCCGATGATGCGCTTGATGTAGTCGGTCGCGTTGTCCCGCGGCAGCTTGAAGACGGCGACGTCGCCGCGCTGCGGCAGGCTGCCGAAGATGCGCCCGTTGAACAGGTTCGGGCTGAACGGCATCGAGTGCCGCGAATAGCCGTAGGAGAATTTCGAGACGAACAGGTAGTCGCCCACCAGCAGCGTCGGGATCATGCTGCCGGAGGGGATGTTGAAGGGCTCGAACGCGATCGTGCGGATGCCGATGGCGATGAGCCCGGCATAGACGATCGTCTTGATGGATTCGAGCCAGCCGCCCGTCTTCTGTTTCGCCATGAGGGGGGTTTTCGCGGGCATCCTATCGGCCGGCCCGCTCACCGGGTCCGTCGCTGCGGGGCCGGATAGAGCGCGCCGCGGCCCGCCCTGTCAAGGAATGCCGCCCAGCCGGAGCGGCACCGCCGTCAGGATGACCATCGCCTGGGCATAGGGATACTCGTCGGTCATCGTCAGCGCGACATGCGCGCCATGCCCGCGGGGCGTGATCGCGGTGAGTCGCGCGGCCGCGCCACCCGTCATCCGCAGGGTCGGCTGGCCGGAGGAGAGGTTGACCACGCCGAGATCGCGCCAGAACACCCCCTCGCGGAAGCCGGTGCCGAGCGCCTTGGACGCCGCCTCCTTCGCCGCGAAACGCTTGGCGTAGGTGGCGGCCCGGATGCGTTCGGTGCGGCGTTCGGCCTTCGCGCGCTCGGCTGGGGTGAAGATGCGGTCGAGGAAGCGGTCGCCGTGCCGGGCGATGACCGACTCGATCCGCCGGATGTCGATCAGGTCGCTGCCGAGCCCGATGATCACGCGATTCCCCTTCGCCCCGGCGGGCCGCCCGCGACCCTCATCCCTTCGACCGCTCGGCCTGCGCCACGCCCTGCACGGCGCGCAGCGCGGCGAGGATGTTCGACAGGTGGCGCAGGTCCTTCACCTCCACATCGACCAGGATCTCCTGGAAGTCGGGGCCGCGATGGACGATGCGCAGGCTGTCGATCGCGCCGTCCTGGCTGGCGATCGCGTCCGTCACCGCCGACACGGCGCCGCGTTCCGAGGAGGTGACGATGTCGAGCCGGCCGATATGCGCCCCGCCCGCGCCGCCCTCGTAGTCCCAGTCCACGTCGAGGAAACGCTCCGGGCTGTCGGAGAAGCCCGACAGGTTGGCGCAGTCGGTCTTGTGGACCGTCACGCCCTTGCCGGTGGTGACGATGCCCACGATGCGGTCCCCCGGCAGCGGGTGGCAGCAGCCCGCGAAGTTCACCTGCATCCCGGCGACGAGGCCGGAGATGCCCATCGCCACGTCGCGCCGCCCGCCGCCCTTGCCCTGCACGGGCGGCACCACGCGCGGGCGCGACCGCGCGAGCGGCAGCGGGTCGGCGGCGCGCGGCGGCCCGCGAAGTTCGGGATACACCGCATGCACCACGTCCCGCGCCGAAAGCGCCCCGCCCGCCACGGCGATGCAGAGTTCCTCGAAGCCGGGCTGCTTCAGCGCCTTCAGCGCCGGCTCCACCGCCTTTTCCGAAAACTCGACGCCTTCCTGGCGGAAGGCCTTGGCGATGGCGGCGCGGCCCTCGGCCTGCTGCTGCTTGCGCTGTTCGGCGTGGATGACGCGGCGGATGCGCGCGCGCGCCTTGCCGGTGACGACGAAGCGTTCCCATTGCGGGTTCGGCGTGCCGGCGCGCGCGGTGATGATCTCCACCTGGTCGCCGTTCTCGAGCGGCGTGCGCAGCGGCTTGATCTGGCCGTTGATCTTCGCACCGACGCACTGGTCGCCCACCTGGCTGTGGACCTGGTAGGCGAAATCCACCGGCGTCGCGCCCCGCGGCAGGGCGATCAGGTCGCCCTTCGGAGTGAAGCAGAACACCTCGTCGCGGTGGAGCTCGAGCTTCGTGGCGTCCAGGAATTCCTGCGGCTCGGCAGCCTGTTCCAGGATCTCCAGCAGTTCCTTCACCCAGCCGAACTTCTGCCGGTCCTTCGCCGCCTCTCCGCCCTGCTTGTAGATCCAATGCGCGGCCACGCCGTATTCCGCGACCTCGTGCATCTCCCGCGTGCGGATCTGCACCTCGATCTTGGCGTTGCGCTTCTCCGGCACGGTGACGCCGGTGTGGATGGACTGGTAGCCGTTGGGCTTCGGGGTCGAGATGTAGTCCTTGAACCGCCCCGGGACCACGCGATAGGCGGAATGGATGGTGCCGAGCGCGGCGTAGCAGGCGGCCTTGTCCGGGACGATCACGCGGAAGGCCATGATGTCCGAGAGCTGCTCGAACTCCACCTTCTTCCCGTGCATCTTGAGCCAGATCGAATAGGGCGACTTCTCCCGCCCCGTCAGCTCCAGCACCTCCACCCCGGCCTCGTGCATCACGCGCGCGATGTCGTCCTTGATCTCCTCGATCAGGTCGGCGCCCTGGCCGTACAGGAACGCCCTGCGCGCGGCGATGGTCTGGAAGGCGTCGGGATCCAGCTCGCGGAAGGACAGGGTCTCGAGCTCGGTCTTCAGCGCGTCCATGCCGATGCGCTCGGCAAGGGGGGCGAAGATGTCCATCGTCTCCCGCGCGGTCTTCCGGCGGCGGGCTTCCTGCGGGACGAAGTGCAGGGTCCGCATGTTGTGCAGCCGGTCCGCGAGCTTGACGAGCAGGACACGGATGTCCTCGGACATGGCGAGGACGAGCTTGCGGAAGTTCTCCGCCTGCTTCGTGCGCTCCGACTGGAGCTCGAGGCGCGTCAGCTTCGTGACGCCGTCCACCAGGCGCGCCACTTCCTTGCCGAAGCGGCGCTCGATGTCGGCAAGGCCGACCTTCGTGTCCTCCGCCACGTCGTGCAGCAGCGCGGTGACGATGGAGGCGCTGTCCAGACGGTATTCCGCCAGGATGCGCGCCACCGCGACGGGGTGGGTGATGTAGGGGTCGCCGTTGTCGCGCAGCTGCCCGGCATGGGCGGCCGCGGCGGCGGCATAGGCCCGTTCGATCGCCGCGCCGTCGGCGCGCGGGTCATAGGCACCGACGAGCGCCGCGAGGTCCTGGCCTGTCGCGTCGCCCACGCCGGTGGCGAGGCCATCGGGCGCGTGGAGCGGGGCGGGATCGAGGGGCGCGCTCAACCCCGGCCCGCCCGTGCCGGGAAGGCCGCGCAGGGCGTCGCGGGCCGCGGCCCGCGTCGCCTTCGGGCGATCAGCGCTTGCCGCCGCCGAGTTCGGCGGCGATCGCGGCCTCGATGTCGTCGGCCGAAAGGTCCTCGAGCCCGGCGCCGTCGCCGATCGGCTCCTCGTTCACGTCCATCACGCCGAAGATGTTCTCGTCCGTCGCGATGAGGTCGAGAACCTCCTCCTCGGCCGGCTCCGGCTCCGGGGCGCGCTGGAGGGACTTGATGAGGTCGGCCTCGAGCGCGGGCAGCTCCACAGTGTCGTCCGCGATCTCGCGCAGCGCCACGACGGGGTTCTTGTCGTTGTCGCGCTCGACCGTCAGCTCCTCGCCGCGGCTGATGTTGCGGGCGCGCTGCGCCGCGTAGAGCACCAGCTCGAAGCGGTTGGGCACCTTGAGGATGCAGTCCTCGACCGTGACGCGTGCCATGCCGGCTCCAATCCCGTGACCCCGGGTGTCGAGGGGGCTGCCCCGGCGCGCAGCCGCGCGGGCGGACCCCTCCCCACCTTTGGTGAACCTCCGATCTAGCCATCCCGGCCGGGAGATGCAAGCGCCGCAGCTCCTATCCCGCCACCCGGATCCCCGCCAGGTCGACCTCCGCAAGCAGCGCGGCCGCGCTGCGCCCCAACCCGGGATGCACCCAGCCCGGCGCCACGTCGCAGAGCGGCGCGAGCACGAAGGCGCGGGCGTGCATGCGGGGATGCGGCAGGACCGGATCGGGTGTGTCGCGCCGGACCGCCCCGATTCCGACAAGATCGAGGTCCAGCGTCCGCGGCGCATCACGATAGGGACGAACGCGACCGAAGATGGTCTCGATGGCCTGGAGATCTCGCAACAGCCGTGCCGGATCGGGGGCTCCGCAACCCCTGCGCGCCTCCAGCAGCGCCACCCCGTTCACATAGTCCGGAACCCCGGACACGGCCGGGACGGGTGCCGTTGAGTACCAGCGGGACAGCGCGCGCAAACGCACTCCCGGTATCCCGTCGAGCCGCGCCGCCGCGGCCCGGCAGGTCTCCAGCGCAGGGCGCCCGTCCGGGCCGGGCAGGTTGGCGCCGAGCGCGACCAGGATCACGAGATCGCGCCCATCGCCTCGGCATCGTGACGTTCCGGCCCCGGGCCTCTATGTTCCCCGCCATTGAAGTGAAAGATCACGCCGTGCATTTCGACCCCCAGGACCGCCTCGGCATCTTCATCGACGGCGCACATCTCTACGCCGCGTCGCGCAACCTCGGCTTCGACGTGGACTACCGCAACCTGCTCAACGTCTTCCGCCGGCAGGCGCGGCTGATCCGCGCCTCCTACTACACGGCGCTGCTGGAGAACGACGAGTACTCGCCGCTCCGCCCGTTGGTCGACTGGCTGGGCTACAACGGCTACTGCGTGGTGACCAAGCCCGCGCGGGAATTCACCGATGCCGCCGGCCGCCGCCGCGTCCGCGGCCATATCGAGGTGGAGATGGCGGTGGATGTGCTGACCCTCGCCCCGCGGCTCGACCATGCCGTGATCTTCGCCGGGGACGGCGACCTGCGACGCCTGGTCGAGGCGGCGCAGCAGCAGGGCATCCGCGTCACCGTGCTGTCCACCATCCGCACCCAGCCCGGGATGATCGGGGACGAGCTGCGCCGGCAGGCCGACCAGTTCATCGACCTCGCCGACCTCGCGCCCGAGATCACCCGCCGCCAGGTGGAGCCCCGCCCCCGCCCCGCGCCGATCCGCGCGCCGGACCGCCCGCGCGCCACCCCGGCCGAACCCTTCCGCGACACGGTGGACGTGCCGGAGTGACGGCGGCCGCACCGGCGGAGGAGCCCGGGCGCGACTGCCCGCTCTGCCCGCGGCTGGTCGAGTACCGCCTGGCGAACCGGGCGACATGGCCGGGCTGGCACAATGCCCCGGTGCCCTGCTGGGGGCCGCGCGACTCGCGCATCATGGTGCTGGGCATGGCGCCGGGGGTGAAAGGCGCGAACCGCACCGGCCGCCCCTTCACCGGCGACCATGCCGGCAAGCTTCTTTATGCGACGCTGCTGAAATACGGTCTCGCGCGCGGGGAATACCGCGAGGACCCGATGGACGGGATGGAGCTGACCGGGGTGCGGATCGTCAACGCCGTCCGCTGCGTCCCGCCCCAGAACCTGCCCACCCCCGCCGAGGTCGCGACCTGCAACCGCTTCTTCGTGGCGGAACGAGACGCCATGCCGGTGCTGCGGGCGGTCCTCGCGCTCGGCCTCGTCGCCCACAACGCGCTGCTGCGCAGCCTTCGCATCCCGGCGGCGCGGCACAAATTCGCCCATGGCGCGCTGCACGACCTGCCTGGCGGCCTGCTGCTGGCCGACAGCTACCATGTCAGCCGCTACAACACCCAGACCGGCCGCCTCACGACGGAGATGTTCGAAGGGGTGGTGGAGGAGCTGCTGCGCCGGACCGCCTGATGCGATCGGTCGCTCACGCCAGGGGCCGGCCGTCCAGCGCCGCTTCGACCGCGCGCGTCATCGGCGTGCTGTCCGGCTCCGTCGCGGTGGGAAAGGCGCGCACCGAACGGCCGTCGCGGGCCACCAGGTATTTGTGGAAGTTCCAGCGCGGCGGCCCGCCCGCCCGCGCGGCAAGCCACGCGAAGAACGGATGCGCCCCCTGCCCGGACACCCGCGTCAGCCCCGCCATGGGGAAGGTGATGCCGTACATCGTGTCGCAAAAGTCGCGGATGCGCGCGGCCTCCGTGCTCTCCTGCCGGAAGTCGTTGGACGGCACGCCGATCACCGCGAAGCCGCGCGGGGCGAAGCGGTCATGCAGGCGTTGCAGCGCGGCGTATTGCGGGGTGAAGCCGCAGAAGCTCGCGGTGTTCACCACCAGCAGCGCGCGGCCGCGATGCTCGGCCAGCGGCAGGCTCCCGCCCTCCAGCGCGTCGAGGGTGAAGTCGAAGGCGGTGCGGGCCGGGCCCGAGGCCATGGCCGGCGCGGCCGCTGCCGCAAGCGACGCCGCGAGCACCGCGCGCCGGGCGATGTCAGCCATAGCGTTCCTCCATCCAGGGATCGCCGCGGTTGTGGTAGCCCCGCACCTCCCAGAAGCCGGGCCGGTCCTCGCGCAGCAGCTCGATGCGGGTGACCCATTTCGGACTTTTCCAGAAATAGAGATGCGGCACCACCAGCCGCACCGGCCCGCCATGCTGGCGCTCGAGCGGCCGGCCCTCCCAGGAATGGGCGAACAGGTTCTCCTCCCGCGCGAAGTCCTCCATCGCGAGGTTGGTGGTGTAGCCGTCATAGCTGGTGAGGGAGACGAACCGCGCCTCGTCCTTCGGACGGGCCATCGCCAGCAGGTCCCGCACTGGCACGCCCTGCCATCGGTTGTCGTAGCGGCTCCATTGCGTCACGCAGTGGATGTCGTTCACGCGGTCCGCCTGCGGCAGGGCGCGGAATTCGTCGAGGGTGAGGCGGAGCGGCGCCATCACCAGCCCCTCGACCCGCAGGCGCCAGTTGGCCGGGTTCACGTCCGGCTGCACGCCGAGATCCAGCACCGGCCAGTCCTGCACCAGGCGCTGCCCGGGCGGCAGGCGGTCCCGGTCGGGGGTGCTGGTGGCGCCGGTCAGAAGCCGCCCGTCGCGCGCCCAGGCCTGCTTCGTCTCCACCAGCTTCTGCCGGACCTGGCCGGTCAGCGGCACGTCCTCGTCCTCGGCCATGGGATCTCCCTCAGGCGCGATAGGTGCGGAGCCGGGGGCGGGATGCAAGGGCCGCGGCCGGCCGGCGGAGCATTCGGGCGCCTCGCGCGTTGGGGCGCGCGACCGGGCCGGCATCCCGCCGCCCGCAGCGGAGCCGCGTCCCATGCCGAAGGTCCTCATCGTCCTGACCAGCCACGCCGCGCTCGGCACCACCGGCCGGCGCACCGGCTACCACTGGGAGGAGCTGGCCGTCCCCTACTGGGCCTTCCGGGATGCCGGGATGGAGGTGCTGCTGTCCACCCTCAACGGCGGCTCGCCCGTCGCGGACCCGACCAGCCTGGCGGAGGACCAGGCGGACAACCCGCCCGCGGTGCGCCGCTTCATGGCGGATGCGGCGGCGATGATCGCCATGCGCAACACCAGCCCGGTCGGCGCGCATCGCAGCGCGGCGCTGGCCGGCATCTTCCTGCCCGGCGGGCATGGCACGATGTGGGACCTGCCGCGCAGCGGGCAACTCGCCAACCTCGTCGGCGCGATGTTCGATGCCGGCAAGGCGGTGGGCGCCGTCTGCCACGGCCCGGCGGGGCTGGTCGCGGCGCGGCGCGCCGATGGCCGCCCGGTGGTGGAGGGCCGGCGCGTCAACGGCTTCACGGATGCCGAGGAGGAGGCGGTCGGCCTGACGGACGTGATGCCCTTCCTGCTCGAGACGCGGCTGCGCGAACTCGGCGGCCGGTTCGAGGGCAGCGCCCCCTTCACGCCCCATGCCGTGCGCGACGGCAACCTGGTGACCGGCCAGAACCCCATGTCCTCCGCGCGGGTGGCGGAGCTGATGCTGGAGGCGATGGGCGTGGCGGCGGTGCCGAAGGCCGCGTGACGGGCGCAGAGCGGGCCGGGGGAAGGCCGCGCGCCTATCCCCGGTTCCGCATCAGCCGCGCCTTGTCGCGCGCCCAGTCGCGGTCCGCGATGGCGGCGCGCTTGTCGTGCTTCTTCTTGCCCTCGGCGATGCCGAGCAGGACCTTGGCGCGGCCACGTTCGTTGAAGTGGATCTGCAGCGGCACCAGCGTGATGCCCTCGCGCGTGATGCTGCCGGTCAGCTCCCGCACCTGCTTCCGGTGCAGCAGCAGCTTGCGCGGGCGCCGCGGCTCGAACCGGGCGACGAAGCTGCCGGCCTGCCATTCGGGGATGTAGCAGTTGAACAGCCACATCTCCCCGTCGCGCTCGCCGGCCCAGGCCTCGGCCAGCGTGGCGCGGCCGGCGCGGAGCGACTTCACCTCGGGCCCGACCAGCATCAGCCCGGCCTCGACCGTGTCGCCGATCTTGTAGTCGAAGCGCGCCTTGCGGTTCTGCGAGGCGATGCCGTGGCTGATCAGGCCCTTCTTGCGGGGTTCCGCCATGCGCTAGTTCAGCAGCCCCGCGCCCTGCATCGCGGCGCGGACGCGCGCGCCCGTCGCCTCCCCGATGGGCGCGAGCGGCAGGCGGCAGGCATCGGTGCCGCGGCCGAGCAGGCTGGCCGCGAACTTCACCGGCCCGGGCGAGGTCTCGCTGAACAGCGCGTCATGCACCGGCGTCAGCCGGTCCTGGATCGCGATCGCCTCCTTCAGCCGTCCGGCCGCCCAGGCGTCGTGCATGGCGCGGCAGAGGCGGGGCGCGATGTTGGCGGTGACGCTGATGCAGCCATGCCCGCCGGCCGCGAGGTAGGGGAGCACGGTGTGGTCCTCCCCCGAGAGCTGGATGAAGTCCGCCCCGCAGGCGAGGCGCGTGTGAACCGGGCGCTCCAGCTTCGCCGTCGCGTCCTTCACGCCGACGATGTTCGGGTGCTTCGCAAGCCGCGCCATGGTCTCGACCGTCATGTCGATCACGCTGCGGCCGGGGATGTTGTAGATGAAGACTGGCAGGTCCACCGCATCCGCGATCGCCATGTAGTGGCGGTACAGGCCTTCCTGCGTCGGCTTGTTGTAGTAGGGCGTGACCACCAGCGCGGCATCCGCCCCCGCCTGCTTCGCATGGCGCGTCAGGTCGATCGCCTCCGCCGTGGAATTGCTGCCGGTGCCGGCCATCACCGGCACGCGGCCACGCGCCGCGGCGATGCAGTGCTCCACCACCAGGTGGTGCTCCTCGTGGCTCAGCGTCGGGCTTTCGCCGGTGGTGCCGACCGGGATGAGGCCCTGCGTGCCCTCGGCGACCTGCCACTCGACGAAGTCGGTGAAGGCCTTGAGGTCCAGCGAGCCGTCGGCCTGCATCGGCGTGATCAGCGCCACCAGCGATCCGCTGAACATGTCGGGGTATCCGTGACGTGGGGATGGGGGACGCAACCTAATGATCCGCCCCGGCGCGGACAAGGTCGCGGCCCGCGGGCCGTCCCTGTCGCGGCCCGCGGCCGGATCGGCTAATGCTCGGGCCCATGCGCCGCGCCCTGCTCGCCCTGCCCCTCCTGCTCCTCCCCCTCGCCGCCGGTGCCCAGCCATGGGCGAGCGAGGGCGCGCGGCTCGCCGGGCGGCAGGCGCTGGCGGCGGCTCAGCAGAACCGCTTCCTGGAAGCGGACAGCGTCGCCCTCGCGGCCGATCCGCTGGCGCGCAAGCTCGTCACCTGGCTGCGGGTGCAGGCGCGCAGCTCCGGCGCGACCGGCGCCGAGATCGCCGCCTGGATCGAGGCCAACCCGGACTGGCCCCTGCCCGAGACAATCGCCCGCCGCGCGGAGGAGGCGCTGGCCGCCGAGCCCGACGACGCGACGGTGCTGCGCCATTTCAACCGCGTCGCGCCCCGCACGCCGGACGCCGCGCAGCGCCATGCCGATGCCCTGTCCCGCGCCGGGCGCGGGGCGGAAGCCGCGGCGGTGCTGCGCGAGGCCTGGCGGAGCGGCCCCGCTGCCGACCCGATGGCCGAGGCCGCCTTCGCCGACCGCAACGCCGCGCTGCTCGGCCCCGACGACCACTGGCGCCGCTTCGACCGGCTGCTGTGGGAGAACGGGGCCGCCGCGGCCGCGCGCCTGCTGCCCAGGCTCGACCCCACCCGCCGCGCGGTGGCCGAGGCGCGGCTTTCCTTCCGCGCGGACCGCGCGACCGCGGTGCCCGATGCCCGCGACATCGGCCTGGTGCACGACCGCGCCCGCGCATTGCGCCGCCGCGATGCGGATGCCGAGGCCGCGGCGGTCTGGAGCGCGGGGGAGACGTTGCAGCGCGACCTGCCGCCCGAGGCCGCGCGCGCCGTCTGGACCGAGCGGCAGGTGCTGGCGCGCAAGCTGCTGCGGCTCGGCGATGCCGCCACCGCCTACCGGATCGCTGCGAACCACGGGCAGGCCGAGCCCGGCGAGCCGCGGCAGGAGGGGGAGTTCCTGGCCGGCTTCATCGCGCTGCGCCGCCTGGGCGACGCCGCCCTGGCGGAACGCCACTTCGCCCGCGTCGCGGAGGGCAGCCGCAGCGTCATCACCCGCGCCCGCGCCGCCTACTGGGAAGGGCTGGCGCTGGCCGCGCGCGGGCAGGACGGCGCGGCGAGGGCCCGGTTCGCCACTGCCGCCGCCTTCCCCACCGCCTTCTACGGGCAGCTCGCCAGCCTGGCGCTGGGCGAGACGCCGGCGCAGCTGGCCGCGAGGATCAACGCCGCCGCCCTGCCGGAGCCCCCGGCCGAGGTGGTGAACCGCTTCGGCGCGCGGGAACTGGCGCGCGCCGTCGTCACGCTCGCCGATCTCGGCCAGTCCGACCGGGCGCGGGTCTTCCTGCTGCGGATGGAGGACCTCTCGCCCGATGCCGCCGACCGTTGGCTGATCGCGCGGCTCGCGGTCTTCATCGGGCGGCGCGACCATGCGGTCTGGGTCGCGCGGCGGTCGGGGGCGGATGGCGTGGTGCTGCTGGAGGATGGCTGGCCCACCCCCTTCCCCACCCCGGCCGATGGCGCGGAGCCCGCGCTGGTGAACGCCATCACCCGGCAGGAGAGCAACTTCGAGCTTGCGGCCATCTCCCCGGCCAATGCGCGCGGGCCGATGCAGCTTCTGCCGACGACCGCGCAGGCCGTCGCGCGGCGGCTCGGCATCCCGCACAGCACCGCGATGCTGACGGCGGATGCCGCGCACAACCTCCGCCTCGGCAGCGCCTACATCAACGACATGCTGACGCGCTACGGCGGCGCCATGCCGCTCGCGGCCGGCGCCTACAATGCGGGGCCGGGGCGGGTGGACGAATGGCTCGGCACCTATGGCGACCCGCGCGTGCCGGGGGGGATTCACATCCTGGACTGGATCGAGACGATCCCCTTCGGCGAGACGCGGAACTACGTGCAGCGGGTGGTGGAGAATGTCGTCGTCTACCGCGCGCGGGACCCCGCGACGGCCGGCCTGCCGCACCCGCTGGCCGCGCTGATGGAGGGCCGGCGGTGAGCGTGGTGCGCCACCTCAGCGCACGGGACGGGCTGCGGCTCGCGGCGCTCGACCGTCCGGGGCCGGAGGGGCGGACGCCGATCCTGTGCCTGCCGGGCCTGACGCGGACGGCGCAGGATTTCGCGGCGCTCGCGGCGCGACATGCGGGCGTGCGGCGCGTGCTGGCGCTGGACCATGCCGGGCACGGCGGCAGCGCGCGGCCGGAGGAGGTCTCGCGCTACGGCATCCCGCACTCGCTGCGCGACGTCACGGATGCGATGGCGGCGCTGCACTGCCCGCGCGCCGTGATCGTCGGCACCAGCTATGGCGGCATCCTGGCGATGGTGCTGGCGGTGCTGCGGCCGACCGCCATCGCGGGGGTGGTGCTGAACGATGTGGGGCCGGTGCTGGAGGATGTCGGGCTCGGCCATGTCGAGGCCTTCGTCGGGCGCGATCCCGCGCTGCCGGGGTTGGAAGCCGCGGCCGCGCATCTGCGCGCGGTGCTGCCGCCGCTGACGCTGGACGAGGCCGGGTGGCTGCATTTCGCCGCGCTGACCTATGCCGCCGGGCCCGACGGCCTGTTCCACCCGCGCTGGGACATCCGCATTGCGGAGGTGCTGCGCGGCGGCGGCGGCCGCATGCCCGAACTCTGGCCCGCCTTCGGCGCGCTGGCGCATGTGCCGGTGATGCTGGTGCGGGGCGAGTTGTCCGACCTGCTCTCCCCCGCCACCGCGCAGCGGATGCGGCGGGAGAGGCCGGATATGGAATTCATCAACGTCCCCGCCACCGGCCATTGCCCGACGCTGGAGGAAGCGGTGGTGGTGCCCGCGCTGGACCGCTTCCTCGACGCCATCCGATGACGCCGGCGATGCTGGTCGCGACGCTCGGCGGCGCGGGGCTGATGAAGCCGGCTCCCGGGACCTGGGGCAGCGCGGTGGTGCTGCCGCTGGCGCTGGCCGGGCCGGTAGGCTGCCTGGCGCTGGCCGCGCTGTTCACCGCCGCCGGCGCCTGGGCCGCGCGGGAGGTGCTGCGCGACCGGGCCGAGGACCCCGGCTGGTTCGTGGCGGACGAGGCGGCGGGAATGCTGCTCGCGCTCGCCGCGCTGCCGGCGGCGACGCTGCCGGGCGTGCTCGCCGCCTTCGCGCTGTTCCGCCTGTTCGACATCGTGAAGCCCTGGCCGGTTTCCTGGGCCGATGCACGCGGCGGGGCGCTGGGGGTGATGCTGGACGACCTGCTGGCCGGGGCGATGGCGGCGGCGGTGCTGCTCGGCGCCGCGTGGCTCTGGCCGGGGGCGCTTGGCTAGGGCAGGCTGGGCGGTCCCGGAGGACCGCCGCCGCCCCATGCTCCCGCCGTCCACGCTCGATGCCGCCGCCGCCCTGCTGGGCGACCTCCAGGCCCGCGGCCTCACCCTCGCCACCGCGGAATCCTGCACGGGCGGGCTGATCGCCGCCGCGCTGACCGCCATCCCCGGATCCTCCGCGACGGTGCTGGCGGGCTACGTCACCTATTCCAACGACGCCAAGGCACGGATGCTCGGCGTGCCGGCGGCGATGCTGGAAGCGCATGGCGCGGTCAGCGAACCGGTGGCACGCGCCATGGCCGAAGGCGCGCGCGGCGATGCGGGTGCCGACCTCGCCGTCTCCTGCACCGGCATCGCGGGGCCGGGGGGCGGCAGCGTAAGAAAGCCGGTCGGGCTGGTCTTCATCGGCTGCGCGCGGCGTGGCAGGGAGGGGCTGGTCGAACGCCATGTCTTCCCCGGCGACCGGGCGGAGGTGCGCGCAGCCACGGTGGCCGCCGCCTTCCGGCTGGTCCGCCGCACCCTTTCGGAGTAGCCCGCCCCCATGGACACCACGCAGAAGCTGCTGAACCTGATCGACGCCGACCACGACACCGCCGTGGGGCGGCTGGTGGACTGGCTCCGCATCCCCTCCGTCAGCGCCAACCCCGCCCATGCCGCCGATTGCGTCCGCGCCGCCGAATGGGTGCGCGACCAGCTGGTCGGCCTCGGCTTCGAGGCGTCGCTGCGGCAGACGCCGAAGCACCCGGTCGTCGTTGCGCATCATCCCGGGCCGGGCAACGGCGCGCCGCACCTCCTCTACTACGGCCACTACGACGTGCAGCCCGCGGACCCGCTGGAGCTCTGGACCTCCCCGCCCTTCGAGCCGGTGCTGGTGGACGGCCCGCATGGCAAGCGGCTGGTCGCGCGCGGCGCGGTGGACGACAAGGGCCAGACCCTGATGTGGATCGAGGCGCTGCGCGCCTGGCGGCAGGTGGCCGGCGGCCCGCCCTGCGCCATCACCGCGGTGATCGAGGGCGAGGAGGAGATCGGCTCCCCCAACCTCGCGGCCTTCCTGGCCGACAACAAGGCGGAACTCGCCGCGGATGTCGCGGTCATCAGCGACACCGGCATGTGGGACGTGGAGACGCCGGCGCTTTCCACACGCCTGCGCGGCATGTGCTACGTCCAGCTCGACCTGCAGGCGGCGAACCGCGACCTGCATTCGGGCATGTATGGCGGCAGCGCGCTGAACCCGCTGAACCTCATCACGCGGATCCTGGGCGAGCTGCACGACGCCCAGGGCCGCATCCAGCTGCCCGGCTTCTACGAGGGCGTGGCCGAGACCTCGGCCGAGCAGCGCGCGGCGTGGCAGAAGCTCGGCTTCAGCGAGCACGACTTCCTGGGCGGCATCGGGCTGTCCGTGCCGGTGGGCGAGCGCGACCGCGGCCCGCTGGAGCGGCTCTGGGCACGGCCGACCGCCGACATCAACGGCATCTGGGGCGGCTACCAGGGCCCCGGCAGCAAGACCGTGATCCCGGCCGAGGCGCATGCGAAGGTGTCCTTCCGCCTCGTCCCCGGCCAGGACCACGCAGCGGTGTTCGAGGCCTTCAAGGCCTTCGTCCGCGCCCGCCTGCCGGCCGATGCGAAGGCGACCTTCCAGGTCTTCAGCTCCTCCCCCGGCATCGAGGTGCCGGGGGAGAGCCGCTTCATCCGCGCCGCCCAGGCCGCGCTGGCCGAGGAATACGGCCGGCCCGCCGCGATGATCGGCTGCGGCGGGTCCATCCCCGTCGTGTCGGACCTGAAGTCCATCCTCGGCCTCGACACCGTGCTGATGGGCTTCGGGCTGGAGGATGACCAGGTTCACAGCCCGAACGAGAAGTTCGACATGCGCTGCTTCCACGGCGGCACCCGCAGCCATGCGCGGCTGCTGGCGAAGCTGGCGGGGGGCTAACGCCTCCCCGTCAGCCGGTCGAACACCATGCGGTCCTTGTTGTCCTGCATCAGCATGGTGAAGCCGGGGATGGTGTCGAGGCCGAGGCCGCGGGGCAGCCCGGTCTCGGCATCGGGCTCCACCGCGCCATAGGCGGCGCCCGACACCTTCTCCCACTTCCCCGCGGGCTTCTTCACCTCGACATTCACCACCGTCGCCTTGAAGACCATCCGGACGATGGCCTCCTTCGGGTTGCGGGGCTTCACCAGGCTGGGGTGGCCGCCCATCATCTGCCAGCCATTGGCCAGCGCCCAGGCCTGCAGCTCGTCGCGGTCCACGCTCAGCCGGCCGTCTTGGGCGTGGGCTTCTTCCCGCTCGGCACCTGCGTGAAGGGCGAGGGCGGCGGCGCCTCCGGCTTCTTCGCGGCCTTGGGCTTCTTCGCCTCTCGCCCGCTGCGCTTCTGTCCCTTGGCCATGGCCGTCTCCTTGCTGTCCGTATCGGGGCGGCACCATGCGCCCGGCGCCGCCCGCATGCACGCCGGAATCGGCGCGCCTGGACCGGCGTTGCCCTGACTGTCGTCAGGCCAATGCCGGTCCAGCCCCCTTTGGCCCGGCGATTCACGCCCTTCGTATGCCCGCCTGCGGCGTGCACACTGGGGACGATCGCGGGCTAGCGCTCCGCCGTGCGGATCGCAGCCCCGCCGCCGGGCAGCGCCACCGCCGGGCCGCGTTCGCTCAGCGCGCCATCGGGCGCGACGGCGAAGGCCTGCATGTTGTGCTCGACCATGTTGGTCACGAACAGCGTCCGCCCGTCAGGGCTGAAGGCCGCGCCCTGCGACCAGCTGCCGATCCGCCCTTCCCCCGCCGGGGCCAGGCGCATCCCCTCCACCCGGAAGGTCCGCACCAGGCCGGGGCCGCGGAACGGCCAGGATTCGGCGCGGTTGCTGCCGTTCACCAGCACGACGGCGAGCATCGTCCCGGCCGGGCTGACCATCAGCCCTTCCGGCGACTGGCCGACGGTCGCGGTGTGGACCACGCGCCAGCGTTCCGGCGGGCCCGACAGGTCGATCAGGCTCACCGTGTCCTCGTCGCCGAAGTTGCGGCCGAGATTGGCGACCGCCGCCCACCGCCCGTCCGGCGCCACCACCACCGAATAGGGCCGCGTGCCGGCCGAGAAGCTGCGGTCCAGCCGCCGCACCGCCTCCCCCTCGATCGCCAGCACGCCGAGATGGTGGTCGCCGTCGCGCGTCAGCAGCGCGTGGCGCCCGTCCGGCGTGAACTGCACATGCGACACGCCGGAATTCGCCGCCGCCACCTCCACCTTCCCCACCGCCTCCAGCCGGGCCTCGCGGATGCGGAAGACGGAGACGCTCCCCTCCTCCCGGTTCGCCACCAGCGCCAGCGTGCCGGCGCGGTTGACGGAAAGGCCGGCCGGGCCGCGCCCGGTCTCCAGCGTCTGCACAACGGCGGGGGGCGTCGCGCGCAGGTCGATGACGGACAGCCGGTTGTCGGGCACGGTGCGCGTGCCGTCCTGCGGGTCGATCCGCTGGTTGGCGGTGACCAGCACCAGCCTCTCATCCGGCGTCAGCGCGACGGACAGCGGCGGGCCGACCACCGAGGCGGGGGCCGCGACCTCCGCCACCGGCCGCGGCGGGAAGACCGAGATGTCGAAGACGCTGACGCTGTCGGGCGGCGGATCGGCGGCGATCACCACCTGGCCGCCGATCAGCCTTGCCTTCGCGTCATTCGCCGTGACCAGCAGTTGCGCCGGCGCGGGGCCGGCCAGCGCCAGCAGCGCCGCCCCCGCCAGCAGGGTCGTCCTCACCATCGCCCGTTCCTCCCGAAGCGTCCGTTGCCCGGACGCGCGAAGTCTCGGCCGTCAAGGGCGCGCGATGCAAGCGGCGCGGGGGTTGCACGCCGCGCGCCCGCGGCCCATCCCAGTCGGTGACTGGATCGGGGAGCCGAATGATCGGGGTCGATTGGGGCACCAGCAGCCTCCGCGCCTATCGCCTGGCGGCCGACGGCACGGTCCTGGAACGGCTGGACCGGCCGGGCGGCATCCTGACCGTGCCGCCGGGCGGCTTCCCCGACGCGCTGCGCGACGCGATCGGCCCCTGGCTGGCCGATGGGGAGGGCCGGGTCCTGCTCTGCGGCATGGTGGGCAGCCGGCAGGGCTGGGTGGAGGCGCCCTACCTGCAATGCCCCGCCGGGCCCGAGGAGATCGCCGCCGCCACCATCCCCATCCCCTGCGACGACGCGGAGGTCCGGCTGGTCCCGGGCCTGACCACCACCGACCGCGACGGAGTGCCCGACGTGATGCGGGGCGAGGAGACGAAGCTCGTCGCGCTGGCGATGCGGCTGGGCAAGGCGCCGGCGCTGATCTGCATGCCCGGCACCCACAGCAAGTGGGCGCGGCTGGAGGAAGGGCGTGTCGCCCGCTTCACCACCCACATGACGGGCGAGGTCTTCGCCGCCCTGTCGCAGCACACGATCCTGGCGCGCACCAGCACCGACGGGCCCGACCGGCCGGAGGCCTTCGCCCGCGGCGTGGCCCGCGCCCGGCAGGGCGGCGGCCTGCTGCACCACCTGTTCGGCGTCCGCGCGCTGCACCTGATGGGCGCGCTGGAACAGGCGGAGACGCGCAGCTTCCTCTCCGGCCTGCTGATCGGCCACGAGGTGATCGCGGCCGCCACCGAGACGCGGGTGAAGCAGGTGGAACTGCTGGGCGCGGCGGGGCTTGCCGCGCTCTACGCGCAGGCGCTGGAGAGTTGCGGCGTCACCGTCCGCAGCCACGACCCGGACCTCGTGGCCGGCGGGCTGCACCACATCGCACGGAGCCTCCGATGGGTCTGAAGGACTGGCTGGCGCGCCGCCCCCTGGTTGCCATCCTGCGCGGCATCCGGCCGGATGAGGCCGTAGCGGTGGGCGAGGCGCTGGTCGAGGCCGGCATACCGGTGATCGAGGTGCCGCTGAACTCGCCCGAGCCGGTCGAGAGCATCCGCCGCCTGGCCGCGCGCTTCGGGGATGCCGCGCTGATCGGCGCGGGCACCGTGCTCGACCCCGCCGATTGCGCGCGGATCGCGGCGGCGGGCGGCAGGCTCGTCGTCACGCCCCATGCCGACCCGGAAGTGGTGCGCGCGGCGAAGGCGGCGGGGCAGATCGCGGTGCCCGGCTTCTTCACGGCGGCCGAGGCCTTCGCGCTTCTGAAGGCCGGCGCGGACGGGCTGAAGCTGTTCCCGGCCGAAGGCGCCTCCCCCGCCGTGGTGAAGGCGCTGCTGGCGGTGCTGCCTAAGGGCACGCCGATCCTGCCGGTCGGCGGAATCGAGGCGGGCAACATGGCGCCCTGGCGCGCCGCCGGCGCGGCGGGCTTCGGCATCGGCGGCGCAATCTACCGCCCCGGGGACACGCCGGCGGTGGTGGCGGCGAAGGCGGCCGGGCTGGTCGCGGGCCTGTCCGGCGCTTGAAGAACCCGGCGCGTCCATCTATTCCGGGAACAACGCGCGAAAGCGCATGTCCAGGGAGGCCGGACACGTCCATGACCGAACGCCTGATCGCGCGCCGCGCGCTGCTGCTCGCCGGGGCCGCGGGCCTGGCTGCCCCCGCCCTCGTCCGCCCGGCCGCGGCGCAGGAACTGACGCTGCGGCTGCACCACTTCCTGCCCGCGGTGTCGAATGTCCACCGCCACTTCCTCACCCCCTGGGCGCAGAAGATCCAGGCGGAAAGCCAGGGGCGGCTGCGCATCCAGATCTTCCCGGCCATGCAGCTCGGCGGGGCGCCGCCGCAGCTGTTCGACCAGGCGCGCGACGGCGTGGTGGACATCATCTGGACGCTGCCCGGCAACACCCCCGGCCGCTTCCCGAGAATCGAGGTGTTCGAACTTCCCTTCGTCGCCGATGTCCGTGCGGCGCCGAACGCCAAGGCCTGCTGGGACTTCTACACGACCCACCTCCGCGACGAATTCCGCGAGGTCCACCCCATCACCGTCTGGGCGCATGACGGCGGCGTGATCCATGCGAACCGCGAGGTCCGCCGCATGGAGGACCTGCGCGGGCTGAAGCTGCGCTTCCCGACCCGCCAGGCGGGCGAGGCGCTGCGCGCCCTCGGTGCCGCGCCGATCGGCCTGCCCGTGCCGCAGGTGCCCGAAGCGGTCAGCCAGCGCGTGATCGACGGCGCGGTGGTCCCGTGGGAGGTCGTGCCCTCCATCCGGCTGGCGGAGCTGGTGCGCCACCACACGGAGATCCCGGGCAGCCCGACCTTCTACTCCACCACCTTCATCCTGGCGATGAACCGCGCCCGCTACGACGCGATGCCGGCCGAGCTGCGTGCGGTGCTGGACGCCAATTCCGGGATGGTGGCGGCCGAGATGGCGGCCAAGGTCTGGGACGAGCAGGGCCCGATCGTGCGCGAGCAGGTGGCCCGGCGCCGCGAGAACCAGATCATCCAGCTCGACCCGGCCGAGAAGGAACGCTGGATCGCCGCCTGCCGCCCGGTGATCGACAGCTGGGTGGCCTCCTCGCGGGAGCGCAACTTCGATGGCGCCGCGCTGCTGGCCGATGCGCGCCGGCTGATTGCCAGGCATGGCGGCGCGCAGGGCTGACGCGCCTGTTCGCTGACCGGACGGCCCCGCCGCCGCCCGCCGGGCCGCGGGCGGGCGCCGCGCCGCGCCGCGCCGCCCTGGAGAGCCGACCGTGACCGAGCCGCAGCCGCCCGGTCCCCCGGCGGGCGCCATACCGGGCATCGCCCGCGCGCTTGCCTTCATGGGCGGCGCGTCGCTGCTGGTCGGCGCCCTGGTCACCACCGTCTCCGTCCTGCTGCGCTGGACGACGGACCAGCCGATCCGCGGCGACTTCGAGATCGTCTCGATCGCCTCGGGCCTCGGCGTCATCGGCTTCATCGCTTACGGCACGCTGATGCGGACGAACATCCTGGTGGACAGCTTCACCACCTGGCTGCCGGCGCGGATGAATGGCTGGATCGACGCCTTCTGGATGCTGGTCTGGGCCGCGCTCGGCCTCTGGATCGCGGAACGGCTGCTGCTCGGCTCGCTCGACACCTGGCGGAGCGGGACGCGCACCATCGGGCTGCTGGCGATTCCCTACTGGTGGGCGGTCGGGATCGGCGGGCTGTGCTTCGCCGCCACCGCGCTTGCCGCGCTGTGGTGGGTGCCGCGGCTGCTGCGGGGGGGGCGGTAGGGATGGCGCCGGAATTCGCGCTGGCCGCCACCGGCTTCGCGGTGCTGCTCGGCCTCATCGTGCTGCGGGCGCCGGTGGGGGTGGCGATGCTGCTGGTGGGGATGGGCGGCTATGTCCACATCCTCGACTGGACCGCTCTTGGCAACTACCTCAAGACCACGCCATACCACCTGTTCTCGAACTACACGCTGTCGGTCATTCCGCTGTTCATCCTGATGGGCGCGCTGGCGGAACGCGGCGGGCTGGCGCGGGACCTGTTCTCGGCCGCGAATGCGCTGATCGGGCGCAAGCCCGGCGGCATGGCGATGGGCGTGATCGGCGCCTGCGCCTGCTTCGGCGCGGTCTGCGGGAGTTCGGTGGCCACCACCGCCACCTTCGGCCGCGCGGCGCTGCCGGAACTGCGGCGGTACGGCTACGATCCCGGGTTTTCCACGGGCACCATCGCGGTGGGCGGCACGCTCGGCATCCTCATCCCGCCCAGCGTCATCCTGGTGGTCTACGCCATCAGCACCGAGCAGAACATCGCCAAGCTGTTCATGGCGGCGCTGGTCCCCGGGCTGATCGCCACCGCGCTCTACATACTCGCCATCGCCATCGTGGTGCGGCTGCGGCCGGGCTACGGGCCGCCGGGCGCCGTGCCGTCGGCTGCGGAGAAGCGGGACGCCTTCCTCAACGTCATCCCCGTGCTGCTGATCGCGGTGGTGGTGGTGGGCGGCATCTATGGCGGCGTCTTCACGCCGACGGAAAGCGCGGCGGTCGGCTGCATCGCGACGCTGGCCGTGGGCGTGCTGCGCGGCACGCTGAAGGCGCGCCACATCCGCGAAAGCCTGTTCGCCACGGCCGAGACCACGGCGATGATCTTCGTCATCCTGCTGGGCGCCGAGATCTTCAACGCCTTCCTGGCGCTGTCCCAGGCGCCGGACCTGCTGGCGGTCTGGATCACCGAACAGGACTTCCCGCCCCATGGCGTGCTGGTGATCCTGCTGGTGGCCTACATCATCCTCGGCGCGGTGATGGACGAACTGGCGATGATCCTGCTGACCCTGCCCGTCTTCTTCCCCGTGGTCACCGCGCTCGACTTCGGGCTGACGGCGGAGGAGACGGCGATCTGGTTCGGCATCCTGGTCCTCGTGGTGGTGGGCATCGGGCTGACCGCGCCGCCCATCGGGCTGAACGTCTTCGTCGTCTCCGGCCTGGCGCGGGACGTGCCGATCGCGCGCATCTACCGCGGCGTGCTGCCCTTCCTGGCGATGGACGTGGTCCGGCTCGGCCTCTGCGTCGCCTTCCCCTCCCTCTCGCTCTGGCTGGTGCGGCTGCTCAGTTGACGGCCGGCCGCGCGGGAGGCACCACCGCGCGATCCCCGAGGGAGGACACCATGCCCGACGCCTTCATCTGCGACGCCGCCCGCACCGCCATCGGCCGCTATGCCGGCGGGCTGAAGGACGTCCGTGCCGACGACCTCGGCGCGGTGCCCATCAAGGCGCTGATGGAGCGCAACCCCGGCCTCGACTGGGCCGCGGTCGAGGACGTGATCTACGGCTGCGCCAACCAGGCCGGGGAGGACAACCGCAACGTCGCGCGCATGGCCTCCCTGCTGGCGGGCCTGCCGGACAGCATCGCGGGCGCCACCATCAACCGGCTCTGCGGGTCCGGCATGGACGCGGTGGGCATCGCGGCGCGGGCCATCAAGGCGGGCGAGGCCGACCTGATGCTGGCCGGCGGGGTCGAGAGCATGACGCGCGCGCCCTTCGTGATGGGCAAGTCCGCCGAGGCCTTCGGCCGCACCGCCGAGATCTACGACACCACCATCGGCTGGCGCTTCGTGAACCCGAAGATGAAGGCCGCCCACGGCATCGATTCGATGCCGGAGACGGCGGAGAACGTGGCGCAGGACTTCCAGGTCTCCCGCGCCGACCAGGACGCCTTCGCCTTCCGCAGCCAGCAGCGCGCCGGCCGTGCCATCGCCGCCGGGCGCTTCCGGGAGGAGATCGTCCCGGTCGTCATCCCGAAGCGGAAGGGCGACCCGACGGTGGTGGACACCGACGAGCATCCCCGCCCCGACACAACGCTCGAGGCGCTGGCGAAGCTCGGCACGCCCTTCCGCAAGGAAGGCGGCACAGTCACCGCGGGCAACGCCTCGGGTGTCAATGACGGCGCCTGCGCCATGCTGGTGGCGAGCGAGGCGGCCGCGCGCAGGCATGGCCTGACCCCGCGCGCCCGCGTGGTGGCCGCGGCGACGGCCGGAGTCGCGCCGCGCATCATGGGCTTCGGCCCCGCCCCCGCCACCCGCAAGGTGCTGGAGAAGGCGGGGCTCAAGCTGTCCGACATCGCGGTGATCGAGCTGAACGAGGCCTTCGCCGCGCAGGCCCTGGCCGTGACGCGCGACCTCGGCCTGCCCGACGACGCGGAGCATGTGAACCCGAATGGCGGCGCCATCGCGCTCGGCCACCCGCTCGGCATGTCGGGCGCGCGGCTGGTGCAGACGGCGGTGGCGGAGCTGCACCACCGCGGCGCCCGCTACGCGCTGGTGACGATGTGCATCGGCGTCGGCCAGGGCATCGCGATGGTCCTGGAACGCGTCTGACGGCCTGTGCCGCGGGCCCGGCGGATGACGCCCCGCCGGGCCCCTGCTACACAAGTCGTTGAAATTCCGGAGGACAGAATGTTCCTGCACCTGGGCGATATCGTGGCCCACGCCATCGTCGAAGGTCCGCCCGGCGCGGAGGCGGGCGGCGCCCCGGTGCTGATGCTGCATTCCATCGGGACCAGCCTTCACCTGTTCGACCCGCAGGCGGCGGCGCTGTCGAAGCATCGCCGCGTGATCCGGATGGACCTGCGCGGGCACGGCATGTCGGGGGTGACGGAAGGCCCCTACTCCATGGCCCTGCACGCGCGGGATGCGCTCGCGCTGCTGGACTCGCTCGGCGTGAGGCAGGCCCATGTCGTCGGCCTGTCCATCGGCGGGCGGATCGCGATGCAGATGGCCGCGATGGCACCCGACCGTGTCGCCTCGCTCGTGCTGATGGACACGGCGCTGGAATTCCCCCCGCCCGAGGCTTGGCAGGAGCGGATCGAGGCGGTGCTGCGGCACGGCTCCGGCGTGCTGGCCGATGTGGTGATGCCCCGCTGGGTGGTGGACCCTTCCACCGCCTCGGCCAAGGGCCTGCGGCAGATGCTCGAACGCACGGACCGGCACGGCTATGCCGGGGCCGCCGCCGCGCTGCGCGACGCGCGGGCGGCCGAGGTCGAGGGCCGGATCGCCTGCCCGACCACGGTCGTCGTCGGCGACCGCGACATCGCGACGCCGGTGGCGATGGCGGAAGCGGTGCGCGACGCGGTGCCCGGCGCGCGCCTCGTCGTGCTGCGCGAGGCCGCCCACCTGCCGACGCTGGAGAAGCCCGCGGAGGTGACGGCGGTGCTGGAGGACCATCTGCACCGCCTCGCCCCGCCGCATGGGGCTGAAGGCGGGCTCGCCATCCGCCGCGCCGTGCTGGGGGAGGCGCATGTCGCCCGCGCCCAGGGCAACGTCACCCCGCTCGACGCCGCCTTCCAGGACTGGATCACCGCGAATGTCTGGGGCGGCGTCTGGACCCGCCCGGGCCTGACGCACCACCAGCGCAGCATGCTGGTGCTGGCCATCACCTCCGCGCTCGGCCGCCACGAGGAGTTCGAGCTGCATGTGCGCGCCACCGCCCGCACCGGCGTGACGGTGGAGGAGATCGCGGAAGTGCTGCTCCAGGTCGGCGCCTATGCGGGGGTGCCGGCGGCCAATTCCGCGATCAGGATCGCGAAGCAGGTGCTGCGGGAGGATGGCCGCCTGTCCTGACGGCCGCCGCGCGTGGAACCATGAGGAAGGCCCGAGGAGAGCCATCGTGAGCGACCCCGTCCCCTATCGCCGGCCCGACCCGGCGACGCAGCCCCCCTATGACGCGCCGGACTACGGCAGCACGCGCCTGCGCCACCCGACGCAGCCGCTGGTCGTCGTGCCGCACACGCTGACGGAGGTGAGCGCGCCGCGCTTCGCCGCCGACCGCTTCCCGGTCCTGGCCGACATGAGCCAGGTCGGCGGCCGCGCCGCGCTCGGCGAGCGGATCATCGTGGCGGGCCGCGTGGCGGACGAGGATGGCCGCCCCCAGCCGGGCGTGATGATCGAGGTGTGGCAGGCCAATGCGGCCGGCCGCTACCACCACCCGCGCGACCAGCACGATGCGCCGCTCGACCCGAATTTCGAGGGCCGGGCGCGGATCTTTACCGATGCCGAAGGGCGGTATTCCTTCACCAGCATCAAGCCTGGCGCCTATCCCTGGCGGAACCACTGGAACGCCTGGCGGCCGATCCACATCCATTTCGGGCTGCACGGGGCGGGCTTCGCGCAGCGCATGATCACGCAGATGTATTTCCCCGGCGACCCGCTGCTGGAGCTCGACCCCGTTTTCCACGCCACCCCGGACGAGGCCGCGCGCAACCGCCTGGTGTCGAAGTTCGACCTGCAGGTCACCAGGCCGGAATGGGCGCTGGGCTACCGCTTCGACATCGTGCTGCGCGGCCGCGACGCCACGCCCTTCGAGACCGCGTGAGGACGCGCGAGAGATGACCGCAGCCACCGCGCACCAGACCGCCGGCCCCTACTGGCACATGATCGACTTCCCCGAATGGGCCGACCTCCTCCGCCCCGGCAGCGGGAACGAGGCCGTGGCCGGGGAACGCATCACACTGGCCGGCCGCATCACCGACGGCGAAGGCGCGCCGCTGGTCGATGGACTGGTCGAGATCTGGCAGGCCGGCCCGGACGGCCGCTACGACGGCGCCTTCCACGGCTTCGGCCGCTGCGCGACCGACGCGGCGGGCGAATTCCGCTTCGCGACGCTGAAGCCCGGCGCCGTGCCGGGCCGCGGCAACGCGATGCAGGCCCCGCATGTCGCCATCGCGATCTTCGCCCGCGGGCTGATGAGGCACCTCGTCACCCGCGCCTATTTCGCCGGCGGGGCCCTGAACGCGACCGACCCCGTTCTGGGCCTGGTGGAGGACCCGGCCCGGCGGAAGACGCTGATCGCGCAGCCGGCCGGCGACGGCACCTGGCGGCTCGACATCCGCCTCCAGGGCGAGGGGGAGACGGTCTTCCTCGACGTCTGATACAGACCGGCGTGAATGCTGGCGCATTCCCGCTCCCTCAAACGCCGGGCGGCCGCATCCGCGCCCTCCGCTTCGCAGCACCTGCCGCGGCCTCCATCCGGCGGCTCGCCCGGCGTGAGGAACTGCTGCCACGCCGCCTACGGAGCATCCAGCCATGACCGTGAACCCCGCCGACGCGCCCGTCTTCGGCGCCGTCTACGGCTCAGACGCGATGCGCGCCATCCTGTCGGAACGCGCCTCGCTCGCCGCCATGCTGGCCTTCGAGGCGGCGCTGGCACGGGCCGAGGCGCGGCTCGGCATCATCCCGGCCGGGGCGGCGGCGGCCATCGCGGCGGCAGCCGACCCCGACCGCCTCGACCTGCCGGTGCTGGCGCGGGCGACGGCGGCGATGGGCTTCCCGACGGTCGGGCTGGTGAAGCAGCTCTCGGCGCTGGCGGGGGCCGAGGCGGGGCGCTGGACGCATTGGGGCGCGACGACGCAGGACGTGCTCGACACCGCGCTGGTGCTGCAGCTGCGCGAGGCCGTGGCGCTGCTCGCCACGGACCTGGACCGGCTGGTGGCGGCGCTCGCGGCGCTCGCCCGCGCGCATCGCGGGACCGTCATGGCCGGGCGCACCCACGCGCAGCAGGCGCTGCCGATCACCTTCGGCTACAAGGTCGCGCTCTGGCTCGACCCCGTGCTGACCATGCGGGAGAGGCTGGCGCAGCTCCGCCCGCGGCTGCTGAAGCTCCAGTTCGGCGGCGCGGTCGGCACGCTCGCCTCGCTTGGCGCGGACGGCCCCCGGGTGGCGGCGGAGCTGGCGCGGGAACTCGACCTCGCCCTGCCCGCCATCGCCTGGCATGTCGCGCGCGATTCCATCGCCGAGCTCGGCTGCTGGTGCGGGATGCTGGGCGGCACGCTCGCCAAGCCCGCTACCGACATCCTGCTGCTGATGCAGTCGGAGGTGGCGGAAGCGGCGGAACCCGCGGCGCCGGGCAAGGGCGGCAGTTCCACCATGCCGCAGAAGCGCAACCCGATCGGCTGCGAATACGTGATCGCCCAGGCGCGGGGCGCGCAGGCGCTGGTGCCGCAGCTTCTCAACGCGATGGTGCATGAGCATGAGCGCGGCGCCGGCCCGATGCAGCTGGAACAGCTCGCCCTCGGGCAGGTCCTGCTGCTGACCCACGGCGCGCTGGCCACCCTGCTGCCGATCGCGGAGGGGCTGGAGGTGGATGCCGCGCGGATGCGCCGCAACCTCGACGATGGCGGCGGCCTCATCATGTCGGAAGCGGTGATGATGGGCCTCGCCCCGCGGCTCGGCCGGGGCGTGGCGCATGAGGTGGTACACCACGCGGTCCAGGCGGCGCTCGCCGGCGGTATCCACCTGCGCGACGCCCTGGCGCGGGACGGCCGGGTCACGGCGGCGCTGGACGGGGATGCGATCGCGCGGCTGACGGACCCCGCCGGCTATCTCGGCGCCGCGGGGGAGTTCTGCGACGCGGTGCTGGCGCGGGCCGGGCTGTAGCCCGCCCCGATACTCAGCAGAGCCGCCCGATCGCGCCTTCCAGCGTCGTGCAGGCATGCGCGATGGTGAAGGGCTTCGGCAGGAAGGGCGCGCCCGGCACCGCCCGCCCCGGCTCCGCCTGGCGGTGCCGGCCGGAGGTGTAGACGATGGGCAGGTCCGGCCGCAGCATCCGCGCCGCGTAGGCGAGCGAGAAGCCGTCCGCACCGGGCAGGTTGATGTCGGTCAGCAGGACGCAGATGTCCGGCCGGCTGGCCAGCATCTCCAGCCCCGTCTCGGCATCCTCCACCTCGATCACCTCGAAGCCGGCATCGGCCAGCCCCTCGACCAGGGTGCCCCGCACCAGGGGGTCGTCTTCGACCAGCAGCAGAAGTCGCGACATGCCGTCCATCTTTGCCCTGCATGGAACTGCCTTGCGTCTGTAGCGCAGCCGACGCCGAATCCGTCCCGTACCGCCCTGCCACGACCGCGTGATCCGCATGCCCTGGCGCACGATGTGTCCTCCGTGCAGCATCCGGGAACCAAGGGAGGGAGAAACGCCATGCCGGGAACCGGCCGACGCGCATTGCTGGCCGCCGCCATCCTGCCTGCGGCCGCGCCGCGGGCACGGGCGCAAGCACCCTACCCCGACCGGCCGGTCGTGCTCGTCGCGCCCTTCGCGGCGGGCGGCGCGGCGGACATCGCGGCGCGCACCCTGGCCGCCCATGCGCCGCGCGTCATGGCGCGGGTCCTGCCGCGCGGGGCGGAGCCGGCGGTGGTGGTGGAGAACCGCCCCGGCGCCTCCGGCGCGGTCGGGACGCTGCATGTCCAGCGCGCGCGGCCGGACGGCCTCACCCTGCTGCTGGCCCGAGTCGGCTCCGCCGCCGTCGTGCCGGCGCTGGAGCCGCGCGCGCCCTATGCCTGGGACGAGTTCACCATGCTCGGCCTGCTGGACGAGAACCCCTATGTCGTCTGCGTCCGCGCGGAAGCCCCGTGGCGCAGCCTGCGGGAGTTGGTGGAGGCGGTGCGCGGCGCGCCGGGCCGGCTGGAATTCGCCACCTCCGGCCCGCAGACCATCCTCGATCTCGGCGTGCGGCACATGCTGGTCTCCTCCGGCATCGCGCATGACGCGGCGCTCGCCGTCCCCTTCCGCGGCGGGGGCGAGGCGCTGACGGCGCTGCTGGCCGGCCAGGTCGCCTTCGTCGGCAACAACCTGGCCGACATGGCGGGCGCCATCGCCGGCGGGCAGGTTCGCGCGCTCGCCGTCAGCGGCGCGGCGCGCCTGCCCTCCCTCCCCGGCGTCCCGACGGCGGCGGAGGCGGGCTTCCCCGCCTTGGGGGAGATGGCGGGCTGGAACGCGCTGTTCGGCCCGCCCGGCCTGCCGGAGCCGGTGGTGGAGGCCTGGACCCGCACCCTCGCGGCGCTGGCGGGCGATCCGGGCTGGACCGAGGCGACGCGCCGTCTCGGCTCCGTCCCGCGCATCCTAGACGCCGCGGCGACGCGCGCGCATGTGGCGGCGCAGGTGGCGCTGTTCCGCGATCTCGGCCGGCGGCTCGGGCTGGTCTGACGGCGGGCCCTTGCGGTGGCGCACGGGTCGGCCATACAGGCGTCCATGCCCTTCACCTCCGTTGCCATCGTGGGCGCCGGCCTTGCCGGCCTGGCCTGCGCCCGGACCCTCGCCGCCCACGGCGTCGCCGCCCGCCTGTTCGACAAGGGGCGGGCGCCGGGCGGGCGCCTCGCCACCCGGCGGATCGAGTTGGATGGCCGCAGCTTCGGCTTCGACCACGGCGCGCAGTACCTGACCGCCCGCGGCGCCGTCTTCGCCTCCGCGCTGGACGCCGCCGGGGCGAAGCCCTGGATCGACGAGACGCGCCGCGTCGGCGTGCCGCGGATGTCCGCCATCCCGCGCGCCCTGGCCGATGGGCTCGACCTCGCAACCGCGCGGCATGTCGCGGAAATCGCGGGAGAGCCCGGGGCCTGGCGGCTGCGCCACCTCGATGCCGCGCTGGTGCGGCCGGGCCGCCCGGTCCCGCCCGATGCGGCGGTGGCGGAAGACGGGCCTTTCGATGCGGTGGTGCTGGCCGTGCCGGCGCCGCAGGCGGTCCCGCTCCTCGCCGGACCCGCGACGCGCCTGGCGGAGGTGATCGGCGCCGTGCGGCTTGCCCCATGCTGGACGCTGATGGCGGCCTTCCCGGACCGCCTGCCCCTGCCCGACACGCTGCGCCTGACCGGCGGGCCGATCGGCTGGGCCGCGCGCGACAGCTCGAAGCCCGGCCGCGACGCCTCAGCCGAGTGCTGGGTGGTGCAGGCGGGGCCCGAATGGACGCGCGAACACCTGGAACGGCCGGCGGCCGAGGTCGCGGCGCTGCTGCTCGACGCGCTCGGCAAGCTGGCCGGTGGGGCGGTGCCGGCGCCGCTCTGCGCCGCCGCACATCGCTGGCGCCACGCGCTGGTGGAGACGCCGCTCGGCGCGCCCTGCCTCTGGGACCCCGCGCTGCGGATCGGCGCCTGCGGCGACTGGTGCATCGCGCCGCGGGCCGAAGCCGCGGCCGACAGCGGCGCGGCGCTGGCCGCGGCGATGCACGCGGCGCCGTGAGGACGCTGCCCGACGCGCTGGCGGAGGCCTTCCGCCACCTTGCCCGCGGCGTGACCGACCGGCGCCATCCCTTCCATACGCCGACCCTCGCCACCATCGGCACGGACGGCGCCCCGCGGGCGCGCACGCTGGTGCTGCGCGGCTTCGACGCGGCTGCGCGGACCCTGCGGCTGCACACCGACCTGCGCAGCGGCAAGGCCGCGGAACTCGCCGCCGATCCGCGCTGCGCGCTGCATCTCTACGATGCGGCCGGGGGGGTGCAGATCCGCCTGGCCGGCCGCGCGACGCTGCACCGCGACGATGCGGTGGCGGACGCGGCCTGGGCCGGCAGCCGCGTGATGAGCCGCGCGGTCTACGCGGTGGAACCGGGGCCCGGTACCCCGATCGCCGCGCCCCTGCCCGCGCCGTCCGATGCCGGGGCAGGACGGACCCGATTCGCGGTCATCACGGTACGGTTCGATTCGCTGGATTGGCTCGAACTCGCCGCCACCGGGCATCGGCGTGCCCGCTTCGACTGGACGACGGGCGCGCCGGAGGCCACATGGCTGGTGCCCTGAGGAGCCGCGCATGACCGACCAGGACGCCATCGGCGCCGAGATCCTCCGCCAGACCGCCGCGCGTGGCGCGGGCCGCAGCATCTGCCCGAGCGAAGTCGCCCGCGCGCTGGAGCCGGCGGAGGAGGCGTGGCGCCGCCTGATGGGCCCGGTCCGCGCCGCCGCCATCCGCCTCGCGCAGGAAGGACGGGTCGAGGTGCTGCGAAAGGGCAAGCCTGTGGACCCGGCGCAGGAGGTGCGCGGCGTGATCCGCCTGCGCGCCCCGGCATGAGCACGCTGGCGATGATGCTGGGCCGCGGCCCGGCCGGCCTGCCGCCCGCGGCGCCGCTGGACTTCCCGGCGCTGGTCCTGCCGCCCTCGCCCAATGCCTGCCTGGCCGCGCCGCCCGGCGCCACGACCCAGCCGCATGAGGCGGTGCCCCTGCTGCCCGTCTCGCCCGAGACCGCCTGGGCCGCGCTGCGTCGCCTGGGCGGCGGCTTCGAACGGGTGTGGACCCTCGGCGAATGGCCGGAACTGCACCAGCTGCAATGGGTGGCGCGCACGCGCTTCGCGAACTTCCCCGACCTCGTCAACGCGCAGGTCGTGCCGCTGGAGGGGGGTGCGGGGCTGTGGCTGTACTCCCGCAGCCTGATCGGCTGGTCCGATCTCGGCGTGAACCGCCGGCGCGTCCTGGAATGGGTCGGCGCGCTGCGGGCGGCGCTCTAGCGCCTGATCCGCGGAGGCGGAATCGCCGGAGCGGTGAGTAAGCCGCTTGAACAAGCAGCGGGACCATGATCCGCGCTTCTTTCAGCGCGGAGCGTGGTCCAGGCGGGGGGCGGGGTGCAGTCCGCGCCCGCCCGGTGCAGGATCGCGCGGCCAGGCTCGGGACATCCTCATGCGACGCATCGGCTCCTTCCTGCGTGACGCCTGGGCGCTGACGCGCCCCTACTGGACCGGCGACGAGCGGGGGCGCGGGCTGCTGCTGCTCGGCACCGTCGTGGTGCTGAACCTGTCGCTCGTCGGCATGACGGTGCTGCTGAGCTACTGGCAGCGCGCCTTCTACAACACGCTCGAGACGCGCGACGCGGCCACCTTCTGGCGCCTGCTGTTCCTCGGCGGCGATGCGGAGGGCACCTGGTATCCGGGCTTCAGCCTCATCGCCGCCGCCTACATCCTGATCGCCGTCTACCAGCTCTACCTGCGCCAGGCGCTGCAGATCCGCTGGCGGCGGTGGATGACGGAACGCTACCTGGACCAGTGGCTGGCCGACCGCGCCTATTATCGCATCGCGCTGACCGACCAGCAGACCGACAACCCCGACCAGCGCATCGCCGACGACATCCGCATGTTCGTGGACGGCACGCTCGGCCTCGGGCTCGGGCTGATGAACAGCGTGGTGACGCTGTTCTCCTTCATCTTCGTGCTGTGGACGCTGAGCGGCCCGCTGGAGGTGCTGGGGGTCAGCATCCCGGGCTACATGGTCTGGGCGGCCATCCTGTACTCCGTGCTCGGCACCTGGCTCGCCCACCTCATCGGGCGGCCGCTGATCCGGCTGAACTTCCTCCAGCAGCGGGTGGAGGCCGATTTCCGCTATGCCCTGGTCCGCCTGCGCGACAACGTGGAGGGCATCGCGCTGCATGGCGGTGAGGCGGACGAGAAGCGCGCGCTGAAGGACCGCTTCCGCACGCTGATGGAGAACTGGTGGGGCATCATGGTCGCCACCAAGCGCCTTACCTTCTTCACCTCCGGCTTCGCGCAGGTGGCCACCGTCTTCCCGATGGCGGTGGCCGCGCCGGCCTATTTCTCCGGCCGCATCCAGCTCGGCGGGCTGACCCAGACCGGCTTCGCCTTCAGCGAGGTGCAGGGCGCGCTGTCCTGGTTCGTCAACAACTACCGCGAGCTGACGGAATGGCGCGCGACCGTGCTGCGCCTCGACGGCTTCCAGCGCGCCATCGCCGCCGCGCGCGCTGCCCGCGGCGGGGTCGAGGCTGCGGAAGGCACGGGCGATGCGGTGGTGATGGAGGACGTCACCCTCGCCCTGCCCGGCGGGCGCGTGCTGGTCTCCGGTGCCTCGCTCCGGCTCGCGCGCGGCGAGGCGGTGCTGCTGACCGGCGCGTCGGGCAGCGGCAAGTCCACGCTGTTCCGCGCGCTCGCCGGGATCTGGCCCTTCGGCTCGGGGCGCACGCGCATCCCCGCCGGGGCGCGGGCGCTGTTCCTGCCGCAGCGCCCCTACCTGCCGCTCGGCACGCTGCGCAGCGCCGTCTGCTACCCGCAGGACGAAGGCGGCGTGCCCGACGCCGCCGTGCGCGAGGCGCTGGCGGCCGTCGGCCTGGCGCACCTGGCCGAGCGGCTGGACGAGGAGGATGCCTGGGACCGGCGCCTTTCGGGCGGCGAGCAGCAGCGCCTGGCCTTCGCCCGCGCGCTGCTGGCCAAGCCCGACTTCCTGTTCCTGGACGAGGCGACGGCCAGCCTCGACCCCGCCGCGGAGGAGGCTCTCTACACCCTCGCGCGGGAAAGGCTGCGCGGCACCGCCATCCTGTCCATCGCGCACCGCCCCGCCGTCGCGCGCTTCCACGACCGCGGGCTGCGCGTGGCCGATGGGCGGCTGCACGACGTGCCGGCGTGACGCGCATGCTCGGCTGGACCGGCGCGCTGGCCGCCGCCGCGCTGCTCGGCCTGGCCTGGTGGCTCTGGACGCCGGACCGCCCGCGGGCCGAACTGGAGGCACGCTACGCCGCCCCGCCGAGCACCTTCCGCGAGGTGGCGGGCCTGCGCCTGCACATGCGCGACAGCGGGCCGCGCGATGCGCCGGCGGTGCTGCTGCTGCACGGCTTCGGCGCCTCGCTCCATGCCTGGGACGACTGGGCGGCGCTGCTGGAGGCGGAGCGGCGCGTGCTGCGGATCGACCTGCCGGGCTTCGGCCTGACCGGCCCCGACCCGACGGGCGACTATTCGGACCTGCGTGCGGTGGCGGTCATCGAAGCCCTGCTCGACGGACTCGGGCTCGGGCAGGTGGACCTTGTCGGAAGCTCGATGGGCGGGCGCATCGCCTGGCGATTCGCGGCGGAACGGCCGGCGCGCGTGCGGCGGCTCGTGCTCATGGCGCCCGATGGCTATGCGAGCCACGGCATCGAATACGGCCGGCGGGCGGAGGTGCCGCTCCTGATGCGCCTGCTGCCCCATGTGCTGCCGGCGCCGCTGTTTCGCCGTACGCTGGCCGCCGCCTATGCCGACCCCGCGGCGATGACGGAGGAGCGGCTTGCGCGGTACCGCGCCATGACGCTCGCGCCCGGCGTGCGCCGCGCCATCCTGGACCGCACGGCCGGGCATGTGCTGGACCCGCCGGAGCCCTTCCTGCGCCGCATCGCCGCGCCGGTGCTGCTGCTGTGGGGCGAGTCGGACCGCATGGTCCCGGCCACCAACGCCGCCGACTACCTGCGCGAGTTGCCCGATGCCCGGCTGGTGACGCTGCCGGGCCTAGGCCATGTGCCGATGGAGGAGGACCCGGCGCGGTCGCTGGCGCCGGTGCGGGATTTCCTTTCGGGCCGGTGAGGGGCGGCGCCCTGCCGCACGGCCCTTCACCCCGGGATCAGCGGCGCATCCACCGGCGTCAACGCGCGGCCGGGGCCGAGGGCCCATTCGGCGATCTCGTCGCGCCGCGCGAACCACACGCCGGGATGCTTGCCGGCCCAATGCAGGAACCGCTCCACGCTCGGCAGCACCGCGGGGCGGCCGGCGACGAAGTCGTGCAGGGGCACGCTCATCATCCGCCGGCGCGCCTGCGCCTCCTCGTACAGCACCTCGAATTCCTGGGTCAGCATCCGTTCGTAGTCGTCGAGGCTGCGCTGCTGGTTCTGGAAGAAGTTCAGGTCGTTGACGTGGCCCATGTAGGGCACCAGGCAGAAGTCGCGGTCGCCGTTGACCTTCTGGATCCAGGGCTCGTCGCGCGACCGGTCGTCGATCGAGTAGGAAAGGCCGAGTTCCTGCAGCAGGTCGTTGGTGCTCACGCTGCCCTGCAGCCCCTGCGCGTTGAACCCCCTGGGCCACAGCCCGGTGGCGGTCCGCAGCGCCTCGAACCCCTCGCGCAGGAATTCCCGTTCCTGGTCCTTCGGCAGGTGGAACTGCGGCGCGTGGCGGATGGCGCGTCCGCCGGCCTCGTGCCCGCGGGCCACGATCTCCCGCGCGAGGTCGGGGTGGCGGCGGATGCTCTCGCCGATCATGAAGGAGGAGACGCGGATGCGGCGGCGGTCGAACAGGTCGAGCAGCCGGGGGACGCCTTCCTTCGCGCCATAGGTCCGGCCCTGGATGGCGGGCAGGTTGGGGAAGCGCGTGCCGGCCTGGGGCGTGCCCGGCGGGCCGTTCTGCCACATGGCGGGCTGGCCGCCATCGGCCTCGAACATCATGCAGACGCCGATGGCCAGGCGGGCGCCGCCCGGCCAGAAGGCCGTGTTGGGGCGCCGCGCGGGCTGCGCCCCCAAAACCGCGGGCAGGCCGAGCAGCCCGACCGCCGCCCCCAGCGCCGCGCGCCGCGCAAGTCCCGCCATCCGTCCCGCTCCCGCCCCGTTCGCGGAAGGGATGGGGTGGCGGGCGGCGCGGCGCAAGGTTCAGCTTGCCTTGCGCATCCCGGGCGGGGCGGGCAGGTCGATCTCGATCGCGAGCGTCGACATGTCCCCCCCGCGGTCGAGCGAGACATTCACCTTGCCCGGGTCGATGGCGACGTATTTCGCCACCACCATCACGATCTCCTGCTGGAGCTTCGGCAGGAAATCCTCCCGCGTGCGGCCGATGCGCTCATGCGCGAGGACGATCTGGAGGCGTTCCTTCGCCTGGCTCGCGGTGGCGGGCGGCTCGGCCTTGCGGGCGCGAAAGAGGTCGGCAATCCAGCTCATGCGGCCCTCCCCCCGAACAGGCGCGAGAACAGGCCCTTCTTCTGGGCCTCGAGGAAGCGGTGCTCGATCTTCTCGCCGAGGAAGCGGCCGACCGCGTCCTTGTACGCCTGACCGGCCACGCTTTCCTGGTCCATGATCACCGGGTTGCCGGTGTTGGACGCCTTCAGCACGCTCTCGCTCTCCGGGATGACGCCGAGCAGCGGGATCGCCAGGATCTCCCGGATGTCGTCGAGCTTCAGCATCTCGCCCTTCTCGACGCGGGCGGGGTCGTAGCGGGTGACGAGCAGGTGTTCCTTCACCGGCTCCCGCTTCTCCTCCGCGCGCTTCGACTTGGACTGCAGCACGCCGAGGATGCGGTCGCTGTCGCGCACCGAGGAGACCTCGGGGTTGGTCACCACGATCGCCTGGTCGGCGAAGTAGAGCGCCATCAGCGCCCCCTTCTCGATCCCGGCGGGGCTGTCGCACACGATGTAGTCGTGGTCCTTCGACAGTTCCTCGATGATCTTCTGCACGCCTTCCTTGCTCAGCGCGTCCTTGTCGCGCGTCTGGCTGGCGGGGAGGATCGAGAGCGTGTCCACGCGCTTGTCCTTGATCAGCGCCTGGTTCAGCCGGGCCTCGCCCTGGATGACGTTGACGATGTCGAACACGACGCGCCGCTCGACGCCCATGATGAGGTCGAGGTTGCGGAGGCCGACGTCGAAGTCGATCACCACGGTCTTCTTGCCGCGCTGCGCGAGCCCGGTTGCGAAGGCGGCAGAGGATGTGGTCTTGCCCACGCCCCCCTTGCCCGATGTGACGACGACGACTTCCGCCATGTGGAATCCCCTGCCTGCCCCTGGACGCCGGTCGGCCGGGCGCGTTCCGCGCCTCAGCCGAGCGGGTCGAACCTCATGTGTTCGCCGACGAGCCGGGCCATCACGCCCTTCCCGATCGGCGCATCCCCCAGGCCTTCGCGCACCGCGTAGTAGCCCGCGATGGAGACGAGTTCCGGGTCGAAATGCGTCGCGAAGACGCGCGCCTCCGCATGGGCCTGCCCGCCGGCGATGGCGCGGCCGAGCAGGCGGCCATAGACATGGATGTTGCCGTCCGCGATCACCTCGGCGCCGCGGTTCACGGTGCCCACCACGATCAGGTCCGACCCCTGCGCCCAGATGCGCGTGCCGGCGCGGACGGGCTGGTCCACCACCATGGTCGGCCGGGCGATGCCTTCCGGCAGCGGGTCCGGCGCGGGGGGTGGCGGGGCGGCCGCGGCCTGGGGGGCGGCGGGCTCGGCCACCGGGGCGGCCTCCTCCTCTCCGCCGCGAGGCCCGCCGGCGCTCCGCAGCGGCGGCAGGCCGGCGCTCTGGGCGGCGACCTTCATCTCCGGCGTGCCGCCGGAGGTGCCGATCGGCACGATCTCGATGGCGCGCAGCCCCTCGACCAGGGCCGCGAAGTCCACCTCCTGCGGGCGGGCGGCGATGTCGTCGAGCCCGATGACGACCGGCGCGAAGCGCAGGAAGCCCGGCGCGCGGCGGAACTGGTCGCCCAGCGCCGGCACCACCGCTTCCGCCCGATGGTCGAGCAGCCGCAGGACCAGCAGGTTGAAATTGGCCCCGCGGAGCCGGAACGGCTCGAGGCGGGGGGCGGGGTGGCTGGACGCTGCGGACATCCTGGCGGCTGGGTCTCGGGCTGGGGGAAGGTTCCCTATAGCGGCCGGCCCTGCGCGGGCGAAGCCTTCTTCGGGCGACGTTTCGAAATCAATGAGGTTGGCGGGCGGAATTCACCCGGCGGGCGAGCCGCGACTCGGCCGCCCGCCCCCGGCACGGGGCGGGCGGACGGCCCCGCCACGCCTCAGCCGCCGCGGATGTTCAGCGCCCGGACCAGTTCGCTCCACTTCGCGACCTCGACGCGGAGATGGCGGGCCAGGGCCTCGGGCGAGGTGTCCTCGAACACGTCCACCCCAGCATCGGCAAGCCGCCGCAGCGTCGCCGGGTCGCGCACCGCCCGCGCCGCGGCCTCGGCGATCGGGCGGATCGCGGCCTCGGGCGTGCCGGCCGGGGCGTAGATCCCGTTCCAGGCGGAGCTGTCATAGCCCGGCACCCCGGCCTCGGAGAGCGTCGGCAGCGCGGGCAGCATGGTGCTGCGCTGCGCGCTGGTGACGGCAAGCCCCCTCACCCGCCCATCGGCCATCAGCGGCGCGAGCAGGGTCTGGCTGTCCATCATGAAGTCCACCCGCCCCGCGGTCAGGTCCGCGACCCCCTGCGGCGTGCCGCGATAGGGCACCACGGTGAAGGAGACGCCCGCCATCTTCCGCAGCAGTTCGGCCGAGAGATGGCTGGTGGCGCCGATTCCCGCCGTGCCGAAATTCGCCTCCCCGCCACGCGCGCGCAGCCAGGCGAGGAAGCCCGGCACGTCGGTCGCGGGCACCGAGGGATGCACCACCACCACGAAGGGCTGCCGCGTGGTCAGCGCCACGGGGGCGAAGCTCTCGATCGGGTCGAAGGCGAAGTTGGCGTAGAGCGCCTTCATCGCCGCATGGCCGACGCTGCCGACCATGATCGTGTTGCCGTCCGGCGCCGCCCGCGCCGCGGAGGCCGCGCCGATGGTGCTGCCCGCGCCGCCCTGGTTGTCGATCACCGTCGGCCGGCCGAGCGCGGGGCCCATGAATTCCATCAGGATGCGCGCCACCACGTCGGTCAGCCCGCCGACGGCGAAGGGCACGACGACGCGCAGCGGCCGCGGCTGGGCAAGCGCGGGCGAGGCCAGCGGCGTGGCGGCGAGCGCGCCGAGCAGCACGCGGCGTCGGATGGTCATTCGGAACTCCCCTTCTCCCGGTTCGCGCGACTTTGCTGCAAACTCCGCGCCAGACAAAGAGAGCGGAGCCCGGTGTGGCCACCATCATCCTGCAGGAGCCCTTCCGGGCGGTCTTCTACACGCCCTTCTACGCGGCCATCGCGCGCGGCGACTTCGCGCAGGCGGGGGTGGAGGTGAGCCTGGTCACGGTGGGCGAGCCCGACCGCGCCGTGGGCAACCTGCTCTCCGGCGCGGCGGACCTGGCCTGGAGCGGCCCGATGCGGGTCATCCGCGACCACGCGCAGGACCCCGCCAGCCCGCTGGTCAGCTTCGGCGCGGTGGTAATGGGCGACCCCTTCCTGCTGGTCGGGCGCGCGCCGCGCCCGGGCTTCGCGCTGCGCGACCTGCCGGGCCTCAGCCTCGGCGTGGTAAGCGAGGTGCCGACCCCGTGGTGGTGCCTCCGCCACGACCTGCGCGAGGCCGGGATCGACGCCGGCGCGATCCGCGCGGTCACCGGCCGCACCATGGCCGAGAACGCCGAGGCGGTGCTGGACGGCACGCTCGACGTCGCGCAGTTGTTCGAGCCCTTCGCGACCGGGGTGGAACGCCGCGGCGGGGTGGTGCTGCACGCCCAGGCCAGCCGCGGCCCGACCAGCTACACCGCCTTCTACGCCACGCGCGACCTGCTGGCGCGCAAGCGCGCGGGCATGGCCGGCATGGTGCGCGGCATCGCCGCCATGCAGCACTGGCTGAACGCCGCCCCCGCCGCCGAGGTCGCCGCCACCGTCGCCCCCTTCTTCGAGGGGATGGACCGCGGCGTGCTGGAAGCCGCCATCGCGCGCTACCTCGCGCTCGGCATCTGGGCGGCGACACCGCGCTTCCCGCGGACGGCCTTCGAGGTGCTGCAGGCCGCCATGCTCGGCGCCGGCGCCATCGCGCGCGCGCCGGGCTTCGAGGCCTGCGTGGACGAGGCGATCGTGGAGGAGGCGCTGGCATGACGAAGCGGCGCCCGACACGGTCGGAATACCGCTTCTTCCTGGAGATCCCGACCCGCTGGATGGACAACGACGTCTATCGGCACGTCAACAACGTGGTCTATTATTCCTGGTTCGACACGGTGGTGGCGCGCTTCCTGTTCGGCACCGGCGCCATCGACCTGACCGACAGCCCGGTGATCGGCGTGGTGGTGGAGACGCTGTGCCGCTACCATGCGCCGATCGCCTTCCCCGACCGGGTGACGGCGGGGCTGCGGGTGGAGCGCGTGGGCACCACCTCCATCCGCTTCGGCATCGCCATCTTCCGCGAGGACGAGGAGACGGCGAGCGCGGAGGGGCATTTCGTGCATGTCTATGTGGACCGCGCCACCCAGTCGCGCCCGACTCCGCTGCCCGATGCGCTGCGCGCCGCCGCCGCAGCGGTGCAGGCGGAGGCGCCCGGCTGAACCGGTGGCGCGCCCCCGACCGGCGCGCCGTGGCTGCTCCCCATTGACGGCGCCGGCGCCGCGGCCGCATTCCGCTTCCTCGTCCATCGGGGGAGACAGGACATGACCGCACTCACCAGGCTCGCCATCCTCGACGACTACCAGGGCGTCGTGCAGTCGATGGGCCCGTGGGGGCGCCTGCCCGGCTCCATCGCGGTGGAGGTGTTCCGCGACACGCCGAGGGACGCCGATGCGATCGCGGCGCGGCTTGCGCCTTTCGACGCGATCCTGGCGATGCGCGAACGCACCCCCTTCCCCGCCGCGCTGCTGAAGCGCCTGCCGAATCTTCGCCTGCTGATCACCACCGGCGAGCGCAACCGCAGCATCGACGTGGGGCAGGCGCAGGCGCAGGGCATCACCGTCTGCGGCACGCCGAGCAGCGGCGCGCCCACGGTGGACATCACCTGGGGCCTGATCCTGAACCTGCTGCGCGACATCCCGCGCCAGCAGGACAGCCTGCGCGCCGGCACCTGGCAGACCAGCGTCGGCACCGCGGCGGGCGGGCTCACGCTCGGCGTGGTCGGGCTCGGCAAGCTCGGCAGCGCGGTGGCGAAGGTGGGGCAGGCCTTCGGGATGAAGGTCATCGCCTGGAGCCAGAACCTGACCGCCGAGAAGGCGGCGGCCGCCGGCGCCACGCTGGTGACGAAGCAGGAGCTGTTCGCCACGGCCGATGTGGTGACGCTGCACCTCATCCTGTCCGACCGGTCGCGTGGCATCGTGGGTGCCGCGGAACTCGGCGCGATGAAGCGCAGCGCCTTCATCGTGAACACCAGCCGCGGCCCGCTGATCGACCAGCCGGCGCTGGTCGCCGCGCTGAAGGAGGGCCGCATCGCCGGCGCCGGGCTCGACGTGTTCGACGAGGAGCCGCTGCCGGCCGGCCACCCCCTGCTCGGCTGCCCGAACACGGTGCTGACGCCGCATCTCGGCTATGTCTCGACGCAGAACTACGCCGCCTACTTCAACGGCGCGGTCGAGGCGATCGAGGCCTACCTGGCCGGGACGCCCATCCGCCTGCTGGCGCCGTGAAGCGTCGGCCGGGCGCGGCTTCGCGGCCCGGCCGGCCCGCGCGCTACGTCGCCAGGTAGCGCGCGGCGCCCTCGGCCAGGACCTCGACGCCAAGCGCCAGGTCCTCCTCCCTCGTGTCCTCGGTCCAGTGGTGGCTGATGCCGGCGATGGAGGGGGTGAACAGCATCGCGGCCGGCATCACGCGCGCCAGGTACTGCGCGTCATGCCCGGCGCCCGACGGCATGGACTGCCATGCGCCCGGCGCCAGCGCCTCCGCCGCATCCGCCAGCGCCCGCTGCATCGCGGGGTCGCAGGGCGCGGGGGTGGAGAGGCTGACCGGTTCCAGCACGCAGGGGCACTTCTCCCGCCGGTTGCTCTCCTGCACCAGCGCGCGCAGCCGGTCCTCCATCCGCGCGATCACGGCCTCGTCCACGTCGCGGAGCTGGAACAGCACCTCCGCCCGGCCGGGGATGATCGAGGCGGCGCCGGGGTCGAGCGCGATGCGCCCCGTGGTCCAGGTGCTGCGCGGCCCGCAGACCAGCGGGAAGTGGCGGTCGATCTCCGCCAGCAGCCGCACCGCGGAAAGGCCGGCGTCGCGGCGTTCGGCCATGGTGGTGCCGCCGGCATGGTCCTGCTGGCCGGTGAAGACCAGGCGGTACTGGCGGATGGCGACGATGCCGGTCACCACGCCGACGCGCAGGCCCGCGGCCTCCAGCTGCGTGCCCTGCTCGATATGCAGTTCGAGGAAGCCCTTGTGGCGGCCGGGCTCCCACCGGATGCGCGGGCGGCCTTCCAGCCCGGCCTCGCGCAGCGCGTCGCGCAGCTTCCTGCCGTGGTAGCGGTTCTCCAGCCGGTCGATCTCCTCCTCCGGCAGCTGGCCGATGAAGCTGCGGCTGCCGATGAAGCCGCCGTAATGGCCTTCCTCGTCCGCCCAGGCCGCGACATCCACCGCCATCCCCGCCCGCGCCAGCGCCAGCCCGGCGACGACGCCGAGCGCGCCGTCCAGCCAGCCCGCGTGGTTCTGCGTCTCGATGTGGCTGCCGACCAGCAGGTGCGGCCCGGGGCCCGGATGGCGGCCGATCACGTTGCCGATGCCGTCCATCACCGGGTCGAGCCCGCATTCGCGCATGCGGTCCATCAGCCAGCGGCGGCTTTCCATGTCCTCCTTCGTGTAGGTCGGGCGGTGGACGCCGGTGCGGTATTCGCCGATCCGGCGCAGCTCGTGCAGGTCGCGCAGGAAGCGCGTGGTGTCGATCGCCGCCATGGTCAGACCGTCAGCCCCCCGTCCACCACCACCGTCTGCCCCGTCACCATCGCGGCGCCGGCCAGCAGGAAGACGATGACCTCCGCCAGGTCCTCCGGCGTGCAGCGGCGCTTCAGCAGCGCACCCTCGATCGAGCTCGCGCGCTGCTCGTCCGTCCATTCGATCATCCAGGTGGAATCCACCGCGCCGGGCGCGACGGCGTTCACCCGAGCATCGGGCGCCAGCGCGCGGGCGAGATTCCTGGTCAGGCTGATGACCCCCGCCTTGGTCGCGCCATAGGCCATGGAGGAACCCGGCGAGTTGATGCCGGCGATGGAGGCGATGTTCACCACCGCCCCGCGGCTTGCCTTCAGCGCCGGCGCCGCCGCCTTCGCGCAGCGGAAGACGCCGAGGAGGTTGACCTCCAGCACGGCCTGCCACAGCTCCTCCGTCAGCCGGTCCAGCTCGGCCGGCGGGATGGCGCGGCGCGTGCCCGGCGTGCCCGCGTTGTTCACCAGGTAGTCGAGCCGGCCGAGATCGGCCACCGCCTGCCCGACCATCCGCGCCGCATCCGCGGCGTCGCCCACATCGCCGGGCGCGGGCACGATCCGCGCGCCGGTCATGGCGTGGAGCTGCGCGCAGGCCTGCGGCCCGCGTTCATCCCCCGCCAGGAAGTTGACGGCCACCGCGGCGCCGCCGCGCGCCAGCATCGTGGCGGTCGCCAGCCCGATGCCGGACGCCCCGCCGGTGACGAGGGCCGCCCTGCCCCTGAGGTCGTAGGTGATGGTCATGTGATCCCTTCCGCCACGCATCCGCCCCGCCCCGCGGGTGGGCGGTGCTACTCCCTCGCCCTGGTCGAGCCCGCCATGGTGCCGATGCCCCGCAGCGCCTTCTTCAGCGCCATCAGCCGCCGGTCGCGCGCGGCGAACAGCTTTTCCGTGTCCTGGCCCCAGTCGTAGTAGCCCGCGCCCGCCATCACGCCCGTCCGCCCCTCGGCGATCAGCCGGTCGAGCGTGTCGCTGTTCGTGCGCGGGGGCGGGGGCTGGTAGGTGGCATTGCGCAGCGCGTGCTGCAGCAGCGGCAGGCCAGTGAAGTCCGCCTTGGCCATCACCGCCACGACAGGCATGCGCAGCGCCAGGCCGTGGACGATGGCGGTGTCGATCTCCTCGGCATCGGCCACGCCCTCGTCGATCAGGCGGTAGACCTCGGCGGCGATGGCGGACTGGATGCGGTTGGCGATGTAGCCGGGCACGAAGGTCTTCATCACCAGCGGCACCTTGCCCATCTCCGCCACCAGGTCGCGCGCCCAGGCGGTGATGGCCGGCTCGCAGCGCGGCCCGGCGACGATGTCCACCAGGTCCACCAGGTAGGGCGGCGTGTACCAGTGCATGATGAGCGACCGCGCCTGCCGCCCTTCCGGGATCAGCGGGAAGGGGTCGAGATAGGAGGTGTTGGAGGCGATCACGGCATCGGCCGGCGCCAGCCGGTCCACCTCCGCGTAGAGCGCCCGCTTCGCCTCCGGCTCCTCGACGATGGCCTCGACGACGAGGTCGGCGTCGCGCAGCGTCTCGGCCAGGGTCGGCAGGCGGGTCACCTGCCCGTGCAGCCATTCCGCCGTGCAGCCGGGCGTCGCCTCCCCCGCCTCGACCAGGCTGGCCAGCGCCGTCTCCATCAGCCCGCCCGCCCGGTCGAGCATCGCCATCGAGCTGTCGGTCAGCCGCACCTCGTGCCCGCCCAGCGCATAGACCAGCGCCAGCGCATGCCCCATCGTGCCGGCGCCCAGCACCGCGACCTTGATGGCCATTTCCATCCTCCCCAACCTGCGGAGCGAACCTGCCCCCGCGACGGCCCATCCGGCAAGACGCGCCGGCGCGACCGCGCCGGGTCAGGACCCGCGATAGGTCGCGTAGCTCCAGGGCGAGCAGAGCAGGGGGACGTGGTAGTGGCCCTGCCCCGCTTCCAGCCGCACCGCGATCGCCACCACGTCGAGGAAGCCGGCGCCGCCGAAATGCGCGCCGATGTGAAAGCGCAGCTCGTAGCGGCCGGGGGCGAAGCCCGCGGCATCCATCAGCGGCGCGTCGGTGCGGCCATCGGCGTTGGTGCGCCGGGCGGTCACCAGTGCCGGGGCCGGCCCGTCCATCCGCCACAGCTCCACCGCGACGCCCGCCGCGGGCGCGCCGGCGGCGGTGTCCAGCACATGTGTGGTCAGCGCGGAGGGCTTCATCGGTCCGGCGCCCCCGCCGCGATCCAGGCCAGCACCTTCGCGCGTTCCTCCGCCGTCATCTCCGTCATGTTGCCGGGCGGCATCGCCTCGGTCGCGACCTGCTGGCGCATCGCCTGCGCCCAGCGACGAAGCTGCGCGGGCTGTTCCAGCATGACGCCCTTCGGCGGCGCCGTGATCCCTTCCTGCGTGGGCCGCGCGGCGTGGCAGGAGGCGCAGCGCGCGGCGGCGATGGACTGCACCTCGGCGAAGGGGGGCACCTCCACCCCGGCGAGGTCGGGGCCGCGCTTCGGCTGCAGGGCGAGGACGAGGCCGACCACCACCGCGGTCGCCACCGCGGGCAGCACCACGCGGTTGCGGCCCAGCTGGCGCTGGACGAAATACTGCCGCACCAGCGCGCCCGCCAGCGCGACGGCCAGCAGCACCACCCAGTTCCACGGGCCCGACCAGGTCATCGGGTAGTGCGGGCTGATCATCAGGAACAGCACGGGCAGCGTCAGATAGGTGTTGTGGACGCTGCGCTGCTTGCCCCAGCGGCCGTATTTCGGGTCCGGCTCCTGCCCCGCCTGCATGGCGGCGACCATCTTCCGCTGCCCGGGGATGATGACCATGGCGACGTTGGCCACCATGATCGTCCCCGTCATCGCGCCGACCTGGAGGAAGGCGCCGCGGCCCGAGAAGACGTGGCAGGCGACGAAGGCGCTGGCCACCAGAAGCCCGACGCCGAAGGCCGACAGCTTCGCCTCGTCCTCGCCGAATTTCGACCGGCAGGCGAGGTCATAGACCACCCAGCCGCCCGCCAGCATCGCCGCGCTGATCGCCACCGCCGTCACCGGCGAGATGTCGAGCACGGCGGGGTCCACCAGGTAGGTGCCGGCCTGCCCCCAGTAGATCAGCACGAACAGCGAGAAGCCGCTGATCCAGGTCCAGTAGGCCTCCCACTTGAACCAGTGCAGCCGTTCCGGCAGCCGTTCCGGCGCCACCAGGTATTTCTGCTTGTGGTAGAAGCCGCCGCCATGGATCGACCACTGCTCCCCCTTCACCCGCGGGTTGCCGTCCCGCGGCGGGTCGAGCTGGTTGTCGAGGCCGATGAAGTAGAAGCTGGTGCCGATCCAGGCGATCCCGGTGATCAGGTGCAGCCAGCGGATCAGCAGGCTGGCCCAGTCGGAGAGGTAGGCGAGGTCCATCAGGTCCCGTTTCCTTCGGCGCCGGCGCGTCGCGCCCGGCACGCTTGGTAGCAACATTCGCGCCGCCCCCACAGGGCGGACGCGCCGGCAACATTCGCGCCGCCCCCACAGTGCGGGCGCGCCGGGCCCCGTGGTTGGACCCCTGCGCAACCTGCGATTAGGCTGGGGTCGCAAGCCCCGGAGCCCCGACATGCGCCCTCGCCTCGCCGGCCTCGCCTTCACCGCCACGCTCACCCTCGCCGGCGCCGCGGTCTGGGCGCAGGCCGAGGCGGACCGCCAGCTCGACGCCGCGATCGAGCGGCTGCGCGCCGCGCTCGGCCCGGATGCGCGCATCACCATCGGCTCGCGCCAGGTGGACCCGGTCACCGGCCGTGCGCGGCTCGGCAACGTCACCGTGAGCGAGGCGGGGCGCATCCTCTCGATCGGGGAGTTGTGGGTGCAGGAGCTGGCGGCCGGCCGGCTCGGCCGCGCCGAGGCCCGCGGCCTGCGGCTCGAGGAGAACAAGAACGAGGTGACCGAGGCCGGCCGGCTGCTGGTCGCGGGCCTGCCCCTGCCCCCGCCCGGCACCGCCCTCGACCCCGCCAGCATCGGCTTCGACACCTTCGAGCTGGAAGGGCTGGTCAGCAGCAAGCCGGGCCAGGGCAGCTTCCGCCTGGGCCGCATCGCCGCGCGGGGCTACGTGCCCGCCCGCGGCACCGCACCCGGCACCCTGGCCAGCGGCAATATCGAGGGGTTGCAGCTGGACAGCCTGACGCCGGACACGCCTTCGGTCCGGCTCGGCCGGATGGCGGCGACGGAGATCGCCTTCCCCGACCCGCAGGCGACCAACCCCGACCCGCGCGCCTTCCGCGCCGCCGCCCTGACGATCGAGGGGATGGCGATGACCGACCCGGCGCGGAACACCGACCTCGCCCTGCCCCGCGCCGCCCTGCGGGACTGGCTGCCGGGCCGGCGGACCGAGCTTTCCGTGGAGGGCCTGAACCTCGCGGCGGAGTTCGGGCAGCTCGGCCCGGGGCGGCTGCAGCTCGGCCGGCTCGCCGTCTCGGGGCTCGACGGGGCGAGCACGCTGGCGGCGGTGATGGACGGCGTCCAGCCGCCCGACCCGGCGCCTGGGGTGCCGCAGACCGTGGCGCTGGAGGGCCTGGTGATGGAGGCGGGCGGGTCGCCGCTGTTCAGCCTCGGCCGCGTGGCCGCCGAAGGCACGCTGGGCACGACCGGCCGCGCCACGGGCGCCGTGCTGGTCGAGGGCTTCCGCGCCAGCCTGCCGCGGGGCGCGGCGCCGCCGCTGGAAGGGATGGGCTTCCGCGAGATCGCCGGCGGGATGGAGCTGCGCGGCGAGGGGCCGCGCGCGGGCGGGCCGCTGTCCATCTCGCCCTGGCGGATCCAGTGGAACGACGCCGGTGCCCTGACGCTGCAGGCCGACCTCGACAACCTGCCGGCGGTGCCGGCCGGCGCGCCGCTCTCCACCGACCGCACGGCGGAGTACCTGAAGGCGCGGCTGGTGGGGCTGACGCTGCGCTGGCAGGACCAGGGGCTGTTCGGCCGCGCGCTGTCGCAGCAGGCCCGCCAGCAGCGCATCCCGGAGGCACGGCTGCGCGAGCAATGGGCACAGATGGCGCTGGCCATGCCGATCCCCGGCGCGCCGCCCGGCGCGGCGAAGGGTCCGGCCGCCGACCCCTTCGCGCCGATGCGCCAGGCGATCGCCGCCTTCATCCGCCAGCCCGGCGCCATCGAGGTGACGCTGCGCCCCACCACCCCGATCGCCTTTGGGGCGATGGCCGATCTCGGCGCGGCCGGGCCCGCGGGTGCGGCGCAGCGGCTTGGCCTCGCGGTGCGGGTGCCCTGACGCGGCGGCGGGCCGCCGCGCCGGGCGGCCGCACGGGACGACAACGGAAAGCGGGAGTTTGGCTGGATGGGGACCACGGTGGCACCGAACCTGCTCGGCGCGGTGAGCGAGGCGCGCCAATGGGACCGCCTGATGCAGATGGCGAAGCTCGGCGCCATTCCGGGCGACGGCGTGAACCGCGCCTGCCTGACGGAACTGGACCGCCAGGCGCGGCGGCTGCTGATCTCCTGGGCGAAGCCGCTCGGCCTCTCGGTCAGCGTCGATGCCATCGGCAACCTGTTCCTGCGGCATGAAGGCACGGAACGCGGGGCCGCGCCGGTGCTGACCGGCAGCCACATGGACAGCCAGCCCAGCGGCGGGCGCTTCGACGGGATCTGGGGCGTGGTCGCCGGGCTGGAGGCGGTGCAGGCGCTGCGGCAGGCCGGCATCGCCACCAGGCGGCCGATCGAGGTGGTGGCCTGGACCAACGAGGAAGGCGGGCGGTTCGCACCGGGCTGCATGGGCAGCATGGCCTATGCCGGCTACCGGCCACGCGATGCCTGGGACGGCGTGACCGATGCGGAGGGCCTGACCTTCGGCGCGGAACTCGCGAAGCTGCTGGCCTCCGAACGGGACATCCCGCGCCGGGGGCTTGGCGTGGTCGATGGCCCGGCGCCTTTCGCCTATGTCGAATGCCACATCGAACAGGGACCGCGGCTGGAAGCGGAGGGCTTCGACATCGGCGTGGTCACCGGCATCCAGGGCAGCCGCTGGTTCGTGGTCGAGGTGCATGGCAGGTCGGACCATGCCGGCACCACGCCGCTGTCGCTGCGGAAGGACGCCGTGCAGGACGCGATCCGCGCCATCACCGCGCTGAACGCGCTGATGCACGATCCCGCCGACCTGCTGCGCTTCACCGTGGCGCGGATCGAGGTGAGCCCGAACAGCTCCAACTCCGTGGCGGAGCGGGTGCGCTTCACCATCGACTTCCGCCACCCCGAGAAGGAGGTGCTGCTGGAGCGCGGCGACGCGATCGGGCGGACGGTCGCGGCGGCGATGACCACCTGCACCGCGACGGTGACCGAACGCTTCCACGCCCTTCCGGCCGCCTTCGCCCCCGACGTGCCGGATGCGGTGGAACGCGCGGCGCGGGCGCAGGGCCTGTCGACGCTGCGCATGTCCTCCGGCGCGTTCCACGATGCGCAGTTCATGGTGCCGCTCTGCCCGACCGGCATGATCTTCGTCCCCAGCCGCGGCGGGGTGAGCCATCACCCGAGCGAATACACCTCCCCCCCGCAGCTCGCCGCCGGGACCCGCACGCTCGCCGCGGTGCTGGAGGATCTGGCGAACCGCTGAGGCCCGGCGGGCGGGGATGCCCCGGCATCCCCGCCCGCCGGGCCGTCACCCGACCGGGCGCGCCCCGGCCGCATCCCGCGTGCGCAGCAGGGAGAAGACGACGCCGCCCGCGATCAGCGCCAGCGTGACGCCCAGCGACCAGGCGGGGTCCATCTTGCCGAAGATCTGGTTGGTGAAGATCTTGCCGCCGATGAACACCAGCACCAGGGCCAGCGCATATTTCAGGTAGCGGAAGCGGTGGACCATCGCCGCGAGCGCGAAGTACAGCGCGCGCAGCCCCAGGATGGCGAAGATGTTGCTGGTGTAGACGATGAACGGGTCGGTGGTGATGGCGAAGATCGCCGGCACGCTGTCCACCGCGAAGATCAGGTCCGCGATCTCCACCAGCACCAGCGCCAGCATCAGGGGCGTCAGGAACAGCGCCATCCGCCCCGTCCGCGGGTCCGGCAGGCGCACCGTGAACCGCTCCCCGTGCAACTCCTCCGTCACGTTGAAGCGGCGGCGCATGAAGCGCAGCACGGGGTTGTCCTCGATCCGGGGCATGCTGTCGGCGATGACCAGCATCTTGATGCCGGTCGCGACCAGGAAGGCGCCGAACAGGTACAGCACCCAGGAGAACTGGGCGACGATGGTGGCGCCCAGCCCGATCATCACCGCCCGCAGCACGATGACGCCGAGGATGCCCCAGAACAGCACGCGGTGCTGGTAGAGCCGCGGGATGGCGAAGTAGGTGAAGATCAGGCCGATGACGAAGACGTTGTCCATCGCCAGCGTCTTCTCCACCGCGAAGCCGGTGAAGTATTCCATCCCGGACTGCGGGCCGAGATACCACCACACCCAGCCGCCGAAGGCGCAGGCGATGGCGATGTAGAAGGCGCTCATCCAGAGCGATTCGGAGACGGGGATCTCCTTCGCCTTCCGGTGCAGGACACCGAGGTCGAGCACCAGCAGCGCCACCACGATGGCGATGAACGCCGCCCACATCCAGAGAGGCTTCGAGAGCCACTCGGCCAGCAACCACTCCATCGGAACCTCCAGATGCCGCCCCTTCCGGGGCGGCAGGTGAAGGATCCGACATCGCGGCGCGGCATTGCGCGGCCGCCAGCGGGGCCCGGATCCGGATGACATACAGGTAATCTTCGCCGCGCGCCCTTCAAGGCCCCCACCTTGCCGCGGCCGCCCTTCACGGGCAGAACCCGGCGCCTCCCCGGAAGCCCCGCCATGAACGACCGCATCTCCCTCCCCAAGGACCGCATCCGCATCCTGTTGCTGGAGGGAATCGCCCAGACCGCCGTCGACCTGCTGTCCGACGCCGACTACGTGACGGTGACGCGGGAGAAGCGGGCCCTGGAAGGGCAGGCGCTGATCGATGCGGTGAAGGGGGTCCACATCCTCGGCATCCGGTCCCGCACCGAGGTGACGGAGGAGGTGCTGGAGGCGGCGGACCGCCTGATCGCCATCGGCTGCTTCTGCATCGGCACCAACCAGGTGGACCTGACGGCGGCCGCACGCCGCGGCGTCGCGGTGTTCAACGCGCCCTTCAGCAACACGCGCAGCGTGGCGGAACTCACGCTGGCGGAAGCCGTGATGCTGATGCGCGGCATCGTCGACAAGTCGGTCGCCGCCCATGCCGGGGGCTGGGACAAGTCGGCTGCCAATTCATGGGAGATGCGGGGCAAGACGCTGGGCATCGTCGGCTACGGCAATATCGGCAGCCAGCTTTCGGTGCTGGCGGAAGCCTTCGGGATGCGCGTGCTCTACCACGACCACACCTCGAAGCTGCCGCACGGCAACGCCCAGCAGGCGGCGAGCTTGGCCGACCTGCTTGCGCGGTCCGACGTGGTGACGGTGCATGTGCCGGAAACGCCGGAGACGATCGGCATGATCGGCGCGGCGGAGCTTGCGCACATGAAGCCCTCCGCCGTCTTCATCAACAACGCCCGCGGCACCGTGGTGGATGTCCCGGCGCTGGCCGATGCCCTGCGCGAGGGGAGGATCCTCGGCGCCGCCGTCGATGTCTTCCCCGAGGAGCCGAAGCGCAACGGGGACCCCTTCGTGTCCCCGCTGCAGGGCCTGCCCAACGTGATCCTGACCCCGCATATCGGCGGCAGCACGGCGGAGGCGCAGGACCGCATCGGGCAGGAGGTGGCGCGCAAGCTGGTGGAGTACAGCGACACCGGCGCGACGATGGGCGCGGTGAACATGCCGAACGTGCAGCTGCCCGCCCGCCCGACCGGCGCGCGCTGGACGCACCTGCACCGCGATGCGCCGGGCATCCTCAGCCAGATCAACAGCAGCTTCGGCCGCCGCGGCCTGAACATCGCCGCGCAGTACTACCAGACCGATTCCGAGCTGGGCTACGTGGTGGTGGAAAGCGTCGAGGCGCGCGCAGCGGCCGAGGACATCCTGGCGGAACTGCGCGCGCTGCCCGGCACGGTGCGTGCGCGGCTGATCTACGAACGGGGGTAGCCCCCCTCCTCCGCGAGGGACGAAGGGGGTCGGGCCCTCAGCCCCGCGCCAGCACGGCGCGCATCACCTGCAGCGTCTCCTCGATCATCGCCGCCGTCACGTCGAGATGGGTGCAGGCCCGGACGCGCCCGCCCAGCATCGACAGCTGCACCCCTTCCGCCCGCATACGCCGCACCAGCTCCGCCGCCGGCAGGCCGGTGCCGGCGGGGTCGAAGAACACCAGGTTGGTGTCCGGCTCCTCCACCGCCATTCCCGGCATCTGCGCGAGCCCGCGGGCGAGCGCCTTCGCATTCGCATGGTCCTCGGCCAGCCGCTCCACATGGTGGTCCAGGGCATGCAGGCAGCCCGCGGCGCAGAGCCCCGCCTGGCGCATCGCGCCGCCGAGCCGCTGCTTCCAGCGCCAGGCCTCGTCGATGAAGTCCGCCGACCCGCACAGCACCGCGCCGAGCGGCGCGCCGAGGCCCTTGGTGAAGTCGAGCCACACGCTGTCGTAGCCCGCCGCCATCTCGGCCGCCGGCACGCCGGCGGCGACGCAGGCATTCATCAGCCGCGCCCCGTCCATGTGGGTGGCGAGCCCGTTCTCCCTCGCGATGGAGGCGATCTCGTCCAGCACCGCCTTCGGCCACACCGCGCCGCCGCCGATATTGGCGGTCTGCTCCACCTCCACCAGGCGCTGCGTCGGCGTGTGGCGGGACTTGCCGCGGATGGCGGCGCGCAGCGCGTCCGGCGCGTACATCCCGCGCGCGCCCTTCAGCGGCAGGATCTGGAAGCCGCCGAGCGCGGCATGGGCGCCGCCCTCGCTGGTCAGGATGTGCGCCGTCTCATGCGCGATGATCTCCTCGCCCGGGCGGCAATGCGTCAGCGTGGCGGCGACGTTGCACATGGTGCCGCTGGGCATGAAGACCGCGGCTTCCTTGCCCATCAGCGCGGCCATGCGCTCGCACAGCGCGTGCACGCCGGGGTCGTCGCCATGCTGCTCGTCGCCGACCTCCGCGCGCATCATCGCTTCCTTCATCGCGGGCGTCGGGCGCGTCTGCGTGTCGGAATAGAGGTTGATGCGGACGGGCGGGCTGCCGGCGGGGGGGCGTTCGGGGGCGTGGACCATGGGGCCTCGTGCTGCGGGTCTCGGAGGCGGGGGAACCTGCCAGGGAAGTGCCTGCGGCGCCACCTGCCGGCCGGGCAGTGTCGCCCCCGGCCACCAGACGCTAGACTTCCGTCCGCGCGCAACCGACTTGGATGAGGAAGGCGGAGAGATGGGCAACCCCCTGCTGGTGCTGGCCGGCCACGCCGCGGAATGGCGCGGCCGCGCCATCGACCCCGGGCTGGAGCGCCACGCGCGGCGCGCGCTGGTGGACTGGTTCGCCGCCCTGCTTGCCGGCTGCGACCGGCCGCCGGCCACGCTGCTGGCCCGCGCGACGGCGGAGGAGGGCGGCGGCCGCGCCATCTGCTACGTGGATGGCAGCCGCACCTCCATGCGCCGCGCCGCGCTGTTGAACGCGACGGCCAGCCACACGGTGGAGTTCGACGACATCTACCGCGACGCCGGCTACCATCCCGGCTGCCCCACCATCCCCGCCGCCCTGGCCGCCGCGCAGGCCCGCGGCGCCGACATGGCGGTGCTGCTGCGCGCGATCATCGCCGGCTACGAGGTGTCCTGCCGGATCGGGGTCGCCGTGCAGCCCAGCCACTACCGCTACTGGCACACCACCGGCACCGTCGGCACCTTCGGCGCGGCGGCAGCCGCAAGCGTGGTGCTGGGCAGCGACGCGGACCGCACGGCCCATGCGCTCGCCACCGCCGCGACGATGGCGGGCGGGTTGCAGCAGGCCTTCCGCGGCGCGGGCATGAGCAAGCCGGTCCATGCCGGCCACGCGGCCGATGCCGGCACCCTCGCCGCGCTCGGCGCCCATGCGGGCGTGACCGGCGCCCTCGACGTGCTGGACGGGCCGGTGGGCTTCGCCGCCGCCACCAGCGAAGACCGCGGCAAGTGGGACAAGGCTCTGGCGGGGCTGGGGCAGGACTTCGCCATCGCCAACATGACCTTCAAGAACCACGGCTGCTGCGGCCACATCTTCCCCGCCCTCGATGCCCTGCTGGCGCTGCGCGGGGAGGCCGGCTTCGGCATGGACGACGTGGCGCGGATCCATGTCGGCGGCTACGGCCCGACCAAGGAGGTCTGCGACCGCCCGGTGGCGCCGACCGAGCAGGAGGCCCGCTTCAGCCTGCAATACTGCGCCGCCGCGCTGCTGAAGCTTGGCGGCGTGCGGCTTGCGGCCTTCGCGCCGGAGCACCTGGCCGATCCCGCCATCCACGCCTTCATGTCGCGCGTGACGGTGGAGCTGGATCCCGAACTGCGCGACGCCTATCCGGGCCGGCGCGCGGCGAAGGTCCGCGTCACGCTGAGGGACGGGCGGGAGCTGTTCCGCCACCAGCCGACCCGCAAGGGCGACCCCGACCTGCCGCTTTCGGATGAGGAGCTGTCGGCGAAGTTCCGGGAACTTGTGGTGCCCTCCCTCGGCATGGCCGGGGCGGCGCGGCTGCTGGACGCGCTGTGGCATGGCGACCGGGTGCCGGGCGAGGTGCGGCTGCCCGAGCCCGTCGGCTGAGGGCCCGCCGCGCCCGTCAGGCCGCCGCGGCGAGGGTGAATTCCAGCACCCGCACCCCGCCCGGCGCCTCGCGCTGACGCACGCCTTCCGCCTGGCGCAGCGCCATCCACAGCATGAACCCCTCCTGCGCGGCATCGTCGCCAAGCAGGTCCTCGCTGCTCGGCGCGGGGCCGGCGGGCAGGTTGAGCGGCGCGCCGGCGAAGGCGACCTGGACGGCAAGCTCGTCATCCTCGCGCCGGGTGAGCCGCAGGTCGAGGCTCGGCAGGCCGTGCAGCGCCATCACCTCGGCCAGTTCCACCAGCGCCGCGTCCAGCCGCGCCGCCAGTTCCCGCCGCAGCCCCCAGCCGCCGGCGACGCGGGCGCAGAGATCCGCGATGTCCTGCGTCGAGGCGGGGCCAAGCGCGATCCGCACCGCCCAGCGCCGCCGCACCAGCGGCAGCGTCGCCATGTGCAGCGCCAGCGCCAGCGCCGCGCCGACCATGACCGGGGACCGCAGTGCGGGCGGCAGCGCCGCCAGCAGCACGGGCGGGGCGGCAAGGGTCAGCAGCACCGCGCACAGCGCCAGCCCCGCCACCAGCGTCCGCCGCGTGTCGAGCGCGCGCGCGGCGATGGTCTGGCAGCCGCCGGCCATCATGAAGCAGGCCATGTAGAGCAGCATCGCGGCGCGCACCGGCGCGGGGATGGAAACCAGCAGCGTCGCCGCCTTCGGGGAACAGGCCAGCAGGATCAGCAGCGCCGCCCCGCCCACCGCCACGGCGCGGCTCAGCACCCGCGCATGGATCGCGAAGACGGCCCCGGCGCTGGACACGCCCGGCGCCATCGCGCCCAGCATCCCCGCCAGCTGCACCGACAGCGCCGCGCCGAGCAGCCCGCGGCGGATCGGCCCGCCATCGGGGCGCCGCCAGGCGGCATCGCCGGCGCGCTGCATGGACACCAGCGCGCTCTGCCAGGACAGCAGGTTCGCCAGCACGCCCAGCAGGAAGGCGGGCAACAGCGCGAGGTCGAGGGTCGCACCCAGCGGCGGGTCCGGCACCGGCAACGCAAGCCAGGGCGCGGCGGCAAGCGTCGCGGCCGCGCCGGCCTCGCCCAGCCCGGCCAGCAGCGCCGCCACCGTCCCGGCCAGCGCCCCGAGCGGCAGGGCGAAGCGGGCCAGCGGACCGGGGGCAAGGGCCATCAGCCCGGTCGCCGCGAAGGTGGCCGCCGCGGTCGCGAGCAGCGCCGCGCCGCCGCCGCCCGTCGCATCGGGATCGAGCGCCTGCACCACGCGGGGCAGCAGGCTCGCGCCGATGGCGAAGGTGACGACGCCCGCGATCTCGGTCGGGATGGCGGTCAGGATGCGCCGGTCCAGCACCACGGCGAGCGCGGCGATGGCGCCCGAGGCGACGCAGAGCAGCGCCGCCTGGTCCAGCCCGCCGCCGGCATCCGCCACCAGGAGATAGGGCGCCAGCATCGAGGTGGTGGGGATCAGCGACAGCGCATAGCCCGATCCCACCGGCCCGCGCCGCGCCGCCTGCATCAGCGCGCCGAGGCCGAGCGACAACAGGGTAAGGCAGAGGAAGCGGCTCGCCTCCGCGCCAGCCAGGCCGAAGGCGTCCGCCACGACCAGGATGAGGATGCCGTAGACCGCCTGCGTGCCGACCTGTTGCAGCAGCGTCGGCAGCAGGCTTGCGGCGGGGGGCACCTCGTCGGCCGCGGCGATCAGGTGCGGCGGGCGGGCGACGGGCCGGTCCCGCCGCGCGAGCCAGGCGGTCAGCACGGTGCGCGGCCGGGTGGCTCCGGCCTCGGGCAGGTTCGCATCCATGAAGTGCCGGCGTCGCCCCTTTCCTCCCCGCGGGAGGCCGTACTTGACCCCGACGGGCGGGATGCGGGCGCGACGCCCGCCGCCTCAACGTACGCGCAAGCCCCGCCGCTCGGCAATCAGCCGGCGGGTTCGTTCCCACTTCATTCGGACCGGCCCCGCGCCCGTCAGGCCGGCGGGGCGGAAGGCGCGGGCGCCGCCGCGGGCGGGGCGCTGCGCCGGTAGAGGACCATCGCGCGCCGTTCGAAGGCGCGCACCATCAGGCGCACGGCCTCGTTGAAGACGGTGCCGATCACCGCCTGCAGCAGGCGCGACTTGAATTCGAAGTCCACGAAGAAGTCGACCTCCGTCCCCTGCGCCACCGGGCGGAAGCGCCAGTGGTTGTTGAGGTAGCGGAAGGGGCCCGTCAGGTAGCGGACATGGACGTGGTGCGGGCGTTCCAGCAGGACCTGGCTGCGGAAGGTCTCGCGGAACATCTTGAAGCCGATGGTCAGGTCCGCGACCAGCTCCGTCTCGGTCCGGCTGACGATCCGCGCGCCGACGCACCAGGGCAGGAATTCCGGGTAGCGGCGCACATCCGCCACCATGTCGAACAGCTGCTCCTCGCTGTAGGGCAGCACCCGCTTCTCGGCATGGGTCGGCATCCGCGCGGGCGCCTCAGGCCGCCCGCGGCCTGGGCTGCGTCCCGCCCGCGCCGCGCAGCCTTTCCTCCCGCGCGGCGCGGAGCGCGGCGAAGTCCCGGTCGGCGTGGTAGGAGCTGCGCGTCAGCGGCGTCGCGGAGACCAGCAGGAAGCCCTTGCCGCGGGCGGCGCGAGCATAGTCCTCGAATTCCTCCGGCGTCACGAAGCGGTCCACCGCGGCGTGCTTGACGGTGGGCTGGAGATACTGCCCGATGGTCAGGAAATCGACCTCCGCGCTGCGCAGGTCGTCCATCACCTGCAGCACCTCGATCCGCTTCTCGCCGAGGCCGACCATCAGGCCGGACTTGGTGAAGATGGTGGGATCGAGCCCCTTCACGCGGTCGAGCAGGCGCAGCGAATGGTAGTAGCGCGCCCCGGGCCGGATGGTGGGATACAGCGCGGGGACGGTCTCCAGGTTGTGGTTGAACACGTCCGGCCGCGCCGCCACCACCACCTCCAGCGCGCCGTCCTTGCGGAGGAAGTCGGGGGTCAGGACCTCGATCGTGGTCGCCGGGGCGGCGTCGCGGATGGCGCGGATCACCTGGGCGAAATGCTCCGCCCCGCCATCGGCCAGGTCGTCGCGGTCGACGCTGGTGACCACGACGTGCCGGAGGCCGAGCTTGGCCACCGCATCCGCCACCCGCCGGGGCTCGTCCGCGTCCAGCGCCTTCGGGATGCCGGTCGCGACGTTGCAGAAGGAACAGGCGCGCGTGCAGGTCTCGCCCATGATCATCATGGTGGCGTGGCGCTGGGACCAGCATTCCCCGATATTCGGGCAGGCCGCCTCCTCGCACACCGTGACGAGCCCGTTTTCGCGCATCAGGGCATGCGTCTCGCGGTAGACCGGGCTGGTGGGCGCCTTCACCCGGATCCAGGCGGGCTTGCGCTGGATCGGGTTGTCGGGCCGGTGGGCCTTCTCGGGGTGCCGGTCGGCACCCGCGCGGATGGCCCGGTGGTCGATCTCGAGGCGGGTGGACATGGGTCAGACTTGGCGCTGCCTGCGCCCCCCGTCAATCAGATGTGGATGACGCGCCCGTAAGCATCGAGCACGGCCTCATGCATCGTCTCGCTCACCGTCGGGTGCGGGAAGACGGTGTGCATCAGCTCGGCCTCGGTCGATTCCAGGGTGCGGGCGATGCCGTAGCCCTGGATCATCTCCGTCACCTCGGGCCCGGCCATGTGGGCGCCCAGCAATTCGCCGGTCTTGGCGTCGAACACGGTCTTCACCAGGCCCTCCGGCTCTCCCATCGCGATGGCCTTGCCGTTGCCGATGAAGGGGAAGCGGCCGACCCGGACCTCGTGGCCCAGCTCCTTCGCCTTTGCTTCCGTCAGCCCGACGCTTGCGACCTGCGGGCGGCAATAGGTGCAGCCGGGGATGTTCAGCACGTCCATCGGGTGCGGGTGCCGCCCCGCGATCGCCTCCACCGTGATGATCGCCTCGTGGCTCGCCTTGTGCGCCAGCCAGGGCGGGCCGGTGAGGTCGCCGATGGCGTAGACGCCGGGTTCCCCGGTGTTGCCGAAGGCATCGGTCAGGACATGGGTGCGGTCCACCTTCACCTTCGTCCCCTCGAGGCCGAGATCCTCGACATTGCCGACGATGCCGACGGCGGAGATCAGGCGGTCCGCCGTGACCTCCTGCACCACCCCGCCGGCCTCGATCACCGCGGTGACGGAATCGGCGCCCTTGCGGACGCCCTGCACCCGCGCGCCGGTGAGGATCTTCATCCCCTGCTTGACGAAGGACTTCTGGACGAAGGCGCTGATCTCCGCGTCCTCCACCGGCAGGATGCGGTCCACCACCTCCACCAGCGTCACCTGCGCACCCATGTTCTGGTAGAAGCTGGCGAATTCGCTGCCGATCGCGCCGGACCCGACGACGATGAGGGACTTCGGCATGGCCGCGGGCGTCATCGCCTCGCGGTAGGTCCAGATGAGCCTGCCGTCCGGTTCCATCCCCGGGATGACGCGCGCGCGCGCGCCGGTGGCGAGGGTGATGTGCTTCGCCGCGATCTCGGCCACCGGCTTGCCGTCCTTCGCGACGGAGACCCGGCCCGGCCCGGCCAGCCTGCCATGCCCGTCGAACACCGTGACCTTGTTCTTCTTCATCAGGTGCTTCACGCCGGCCGAAAGCTGGCCCGCCACGCCGCGCGACCGCTTGATGACCTTCGCGAAGTCGAAGCGGATGTTGTCGGCCGCGAAGCCGTACTGGTCGAGCGAGTGCAGCAGGTGGTTGATCTCGCTTGCCCGCAGCAGCGCCTTGGTCGGGATGCAGCCCCAGTTCAGGCAGATGCCGCCCAGGTTCTCGCGCTCCACCAGCGCGGTGCGCATGCCGAGCTGGCTGGCGCGGATCGCCGCCACGTAGCCACCAGGCCCGCCGCCCACCACCACCACGTCGAAGGTCTCGGCCATCGCCGTCACTCCTTGCCTGCGGCCAGCGCGTGCAGCGCCTCGCCGGTCAGTTGCTGCAACGTCCAGCCCTCGCGCGGCCTCGCGCCGATCGATCGGTAGAACGCGATGGAGGGCGCGTTCCAGTCGAGCACCGACCACTCCATCCGCCCGCAGCCCTGCCCGACGGCGCGCGCCGCGAGATGCGCGAAGATCGCGCGGCCGATCCCCCTGCCCCGGCTGTCCGGCTCGACGAAGACATCCTCGACATAGAGCGAGGGACGACCGAGGAAGGTCGAGTAGCTGTAGTACCAGACGGCGAAGCCCACCGGCCTGCCGTCCCATTCCGCGATCAGCGCCTCCGCCCGGCGGGGCTCGGCGAACAGGAAGCGGTCGATCTCCGCCTCGGTCGCCGCGACCTCATGCGCCAGGCGCTCGTACTCGGCGAGCGCGCGGATGAAGTGCAGGACCAGGCCGGCATCCCCCCGCCCGGCATCGCGAAGCCGCAGCGTCACAGCATCAGGCTCAGCGGCTCCTCGACGATCCGCTTGAAGGCCGCGATCCATTCAGCGGCCAGCGCGCCGTCCACCACGCGGTGATCGACCGACAGCGTGCAGGTCATCACGGTCGCGACCGCAAGCTGGCCGTCCTTCACCACCGGGCGCTGTTCGCCCGCGCTGACGGCCAGGATGCCGGCCTGCGGCGGGTTGATGATGGCGCTGAAGTCGCGCACGCCATACATGCCCATGTTGGAGATGGAGAAGCCGCCGCCCTGGAATTCCTCCGGCTTCAGCTTGCCGGCCTTGGCGCGCGCCGCCAGGTCCTTCATCTCGTTGCTGATCGCGGCGAGGCCCTTCTGGTCGGCCTTGCGGATGATGGGCGTGATCAGCCCATCCGGGATGCTGACGGCGACCGAGATGTCGACGTCGTGGTACTGCAGGATCGCGTCCTCGGTCCAGGTCGCGTTCACGTTCGGGAAGCGGCGCAGCGCGACGGCCGCCGCCTTGATGACCAGGTCGTTGACCGAGAGCTTGAAGGCCCCCGGCCCGTCCTTGGGCGAGGTCGCGTTGAGCTGCGCGCGCAGCTTCAGCAGCGCGTCGATCTCGATGTCCATCGAGACGTAGAAATGCGGGACGGTCTGCTTCGACTCCGACAGCCGCCGCGCGATGACCTTGCGCATCGTGCTGTTCGGCACGGCGGTGTGCGGCGCGGTGATGGCCGGCACGGGGGCGGCCGGCTTCGGCGCAGGCGCCGCGGCGGGGGTGGGTGCGGGCGCGGCAGCCACGGGCGCGGCCGCGGGCTTCGCCGCTGGCCCCCTGCTCAGCGCCGCCTCGATGTCGGCCTTCACGATGCGCCCGTTCGGCCCGCTGCCCGACAGCGACCCGAGGTCGATGCCCGCCTGCTGCGCCATGCGCCGCGCGAGCGGGGAGACGGCGATGCGCCCGCCCTCCTTCGGTGGCAGCGGCTGCGGGTTCAGCGACGCCTCGCCCCCCGGCGCGACGGACGGCGTCGTCGCCTGCACCGGCACGGGCGGTTCGGTCTTCGGGGTGGCGGGGGCGGGTGCCGGCTTGGCGGAAGGCGCGGCGCCGGCGCTCTCGCCCGGCTCGACCAGCACGGCGATCACGTCGTTCACCTTCACCCCCGCGGTGCCGGCGGCCACCACGATGCGGCCCAGCACGCCCTCATCCACCGCCTCGACCTCCATCGTGGCCTTGTCGGTCTCGATCTCGGCGATGATGTCGCCGGCCTTCACCGGCTCGCCTTCCTTCTTCAGCCAGCGCGCGAGCGTGCCCTCGGTCATGGTGGGGGAGAGCGCCGGCATCAGGATGTTCGTCGCCATCGTCCCGCCCCCTTACCGGTAGGTCACGCGCTTGACGGCATCCACCACCTGCTCGAGCCGCGGCAGCGCCAGCTTCTCGAGGTTGGCGGCGTAGGGCATCGGCACGTCCGCGCCGTGCACGCGAACCGGCGGCGCGTCGAGGTCGTCGAAGCAGGTCTCGAGGATCTGCATCGCCACCTCCGCCCCGATGCCGGCATAGGGCCAGCCCTCCTCCAGCGTCACGATGCGGTTCGTCTTGCGCACGCTGCGCGCCACCGTCTCGATGTCGAGCGGGCGCAGCGTGCGGAGGTTGACCACCTCCGCGCTGATCCCCTGCGCGGCGAGCTGTTCCGCCGCCTGCATCGCCATCCCCACCATGATGGAGAAGGCGACGATGGTGACGTCCGTGCCCTCGCGCTCGATCTTCGCCTTGCCGATCGGCAGCACGAAATCCTCGTCCGTCGGGCATTCGAAGCTGTGCCCGTAGAGGATCTCGTTCTCGAGGAAGATGACCGGGTTGGGGTCGCGGATCGCGGCCCGCAGCAGGCCCTTCGCATCCGCCGCCGACCAGGGCGCGATGACCTTCAGGCCCGGCAGGTGCGCGTACCAGCTGGCGTAGCACTGGCTGTGCTGCGCCGCCACGCGCGCCGCCGCGCCGTTCGGGCCGCGGAAGACGATCGGGCATCCGAGCTGCCCGCCGGACATGTAGAGCGTCTTCGCCGCCGAGTTCACGATCTGGTCGATCGCCTGCATCGAGAAATTGAAGGTCATGAACTCGACGATCGGCTTCAGCCCGGTGAAGGCGGCGCCGACCGCCATGCCGGTGAAGCCGTGCTCGGTGATGGGCATGTCCATCACGCGGCGCGGGCCGAACTCGTCGAGCAGGCCCTGGCTGATCTTGTAGGCGCCCTGGTACTGGCCGACTTCCTCGCCGATCAGGAACACGTCCTTGTCGGCGCGCATCTCGGCCGCCATCGCGTCGCGCAGCGCCTCGCGCACGGTCATGGTGCGGGTCGGGCCCCAGTCCTTCTCGGGCGCGGCGGGCTTCGGGCTGGCAGGGACGCTGGCGGCGCCCTCGGCCCGGTCCTGGCCGCGCGCGGCGACGGCGCCGTGATCCTCGGCCTTCGGCAGCGGGGCCGCCACCTCGCGCTGCGCCGGCGCCTTGTCGGCGGCCGGCGCGGGCGCCTCGCCGGCGCCGCCGTTCAGCTCCGCGATCGGCGTGTTCACCGCCACCGCCTCGGTGCCCTCGGGAACCAGGATGCGGGTGAGCGTCCCCTCGTCCACCGCCTCGACCTCCATCGTCGCCTTGTCCGTCTCGATCTCGGCGATGACGTCGCCGGCCTTGATCGCCTCGCCTTCCTTCTTCAGCCAGCGGGCGAGCTTGCCCTCCGTCATGGTGGGCGACAGCGCGGGCATCAGGATCTGCGTCATCTCAGCGCGCCTTCTCCAGCAGGACGTCGGTCCAGAGCTCGCTCTCGTCCGGCTCGGGCGAGGTCTGGGCGAATTCCGCGCTGTCCTGGACGATGGCCTTCACCTCGTCGTCGATCACCTTCAGCTCGGCCTCGGGCACGCCATAGGATTCCAGCAGCAGCCTGCGCGCCGTCTCGATGCAGTCGTTCTGCTCGCGCATCTTCTGCACCTCCTCCCGCGTCCGGTACTTCGCGGGGTCGGACATGGAGTGGCCGCGGTAGCGGTAGGTCTTCATCTCCAGCAGGTACGGGCCGTTTCCGGCGCGGCAATGCGCCACCGCGCGTTCGCCCGCCTCCTTCACCGCCACCACGTCCATGCCGTTCACCTGCTCCCCCGGGATGCCCCAGGGCGCGCCGTTCCTCGACAGGTCCTTGGAGGCGGAGGCGCGGTCCACGCTGGTGCCCATGCCGTATTTGTTGTTCTCGATGATGAAGATGCAGGGCAGCTTGAACAGCGCCGCCAGGTTCAGGCTCTCATAGACCTGGCCCTGGTTCGACGCGCCCTCGCCGAAATAGGTCAGCGCGACATGGCCGTCCTGGCGGTACCAGTTGGCGAAGGCGAGCCCGGCGCCGAGCGAGACCTGCGCGCCGACGATGCCATGCCCGCCGTAGAACCCCTTCTCGCGGCTGAACATGTGCATCGAGCCGCCCTTGCCCTTGGAGTAGCCGCCGATGCGCCCGGTCAGCTCCGCCATGACGCCGCGCGCCTCCATGCCGGTGGCCAGCATGTGCCCATGGTCGCGGTAGGAGGTGATGACCTGGTCGCCCGGCTGCAGGCAGAGCTGCATGCCCACCACCACCGCTTCCTGCCCGATGTAGAGATGGCAGAACCCGCCGATGAGACCCATGCCGTAGAGCTGGCCCGCCTTCTCCTCGAAGCGGCGGATCAGCAGCATGTCACGATAGGCGCGGGTGAGCTGCTCGCGGCTCAGCGTCGGCTCCTTCGCGCCCTTGCCGCGCGGCTTGCGGGTGGCGGTCTCGGCCATGCCTGCTCTCCCTCGGGGGTCGTATTTCCGGGCATCTAGACGGGTGCGTCCTGCCATGCAAGTTCGGCCCCGAGCCGGAAATGGCTTATTGTGCAATGCGGTAGTCGAATTAACCGCATTCTGGTTAACTGTCGTTGCGGGCCTCTTTGCGCTGCATGACGGCGTGCCGCAGCAACGCACGGAAGCCTGTCGGGATGCCTCGGGGCAGTCGCCAAAGCGGCGCCCCGACGACGCGCGGAAGGACCCCGCGCGCGCAGGATTCCGGAAGGACGGCGGGATTCGGGGGCGGTTCCGGCGCGGAGTTGCGCCGCGCCGGTCAGAACAGGCGGCGTTCCGGCCCGTAGGGCAGCACCATCTCGTCGCGGCCGACCATGTTCAGGAGTTGGCGCGCGCGCTCATCGAGCTGGTCGCGGTCAAGCCGGTCCCCGCGCAGCGCCTGCACGCGCCGCTCCATCGCGGCCAGCTCCGACTGCGCGCGGTCGCGCTCGGTCGCGGCTTCCGCGATCTGCTGCAGCCGCGCTTCCTTGGCGAGAAGCCCGCGTTCCCCGTGGACGGCGTGCCACAGGAAATAGAAGCAGGCCGCCAGGAACATCACCGGCAGCATCGCCGCACGCAGCTTCCGGCCCAGCCGCGCGCCGAAGCCCGCACGTTCGCCCGGGCCGTAGTCGACCACCCCTGAATCCAGCGTCACGATGTCGAGCCCCCCAGCTCGCGCAAGTGCCCCGAAGGAATCAGATGCGCCCCGCCCTGTCCAGCGCAAACCGCGCGAGGGGCGGATTCCGCGTCGCGCTATCGCCGCTGCGCCACGAGCGCCGCCACGCGGTCGAGCGGCAGCGCGCGCCCCACGGCCCGCCGCCCGCCGATACGGCTCTCGACCGTGGTGGCGGCGCAGAGCGCGTTGAGGACGGCCTCCTCCGTCGCCTCCGCCGCCGCGACGAAGAGCGGCGAGCAGCGGTCGTTCGGCCAGTCCGGCTGCGCGGAGTCGCCACGCCGCCACGCCGCGGCCCGCCGCACGCCCGGATGCGTCGAGAAGGCGAGCGCATAATCCCCCGACCCGTCCGAGAAGGCGGCCCCCGTCCGCGCGATCCCGGCCATCGCCCGCCGCGCCAGACGCGCCAGGTTGCGGTCGGACAGCGGCGCGTCGGTGGCCACCACCACCATCACCGACCCGTCCGCATCCGCCTGCTGCGCCACATGTTCCGCCAGGTAGTAGCGCCCGAGCAGCCGGCCCACCGGCAGCCCGTCCATCGCCAGCGCGCCGCCATAGTTCGCCTGAACCAGCGCCCCCACGACGAAGCCGCCGAGCGCCGGCGGCAGCAGGCGCGACGAGGTGCCAATGCCCCCCTTCCAGCCGAAGGCCATGGTGCCCGTCCCGGCGCCGACCGAGCCCTCCTCCACCGCGCCGGCGCGGGCGGCGTCGAGGGCTGCGCGCATGTGCAGCGACGTCACGCCGCGGGCGCGGATGTCGTTCAGCCTTCCGTCATTCGTCTCGCCCACCACCGCATTGACGCTGCGGACCGCCTCGTTGCCGGGCTGCGCCAGCGTCCAGTCAACCAGCGCCTCCATCGCGCGCCCGACGGCCAGCGTGTTGGTCAGCAGCACCGGCGTCTCCAGCTCGCCCAGTTCCTGCACCTGCGTCACGCCGGCCATCTTGCCGAAGCCGTTCATGGCGAAGACGCCCGCGGGAACGCGGTCGGCGAAGGGATTGCCGCCATGCGGCAGGATCGCCGTGACGCCGCTGCGCGTGCCCTCCCCCTCGGTCACGGTCACCTGGCCGACCAGCACGCCCGCGACATCGGTGATGGCGTTCAGCGCGCCCGGCGGGAACAGTCCCGGCGCGAAGCCCAGCGCGCGGGCGCGGCAGCGTTGTTCCATGACGGGTCAGCCCCTCTCGATCCGCTCGATCTCGGACCAGAACTCCTTGAACACCTCCTCCCGCAGGCGGCGGGCGGGGCCCGAGCCGCCGAGCCGGTCGGGATGGTAGAGCCGCGCGAAGGCCGCCTTCACCTCGCGGAAGCGCGGCTCCGCGCCGGTGGGCGACTGCGCGGCGCGGAGCTCGCCTTCGAGTTCGGCGACCCGCGCCTCCAGCCGTGCCACCCGCGCCAGCGCGGCATCCCGTTCCGCGGCGGTGCGGCGCAGTTCGTCGCGCAGGGAAGCGGCCACCCGGGCCGGACCCGGCGGCGGGCGTCCCGCCGCCGGGTCGCGTTGCGCGCCGGCGCGGGCGGAAGGGGCCGGGCTGTCCGGCCGGCCCTTCCGCCGTCCTCCGCGGCGGGCGGCGAGCACGGCCCGCAGCAGCACCAGCAGGATCACCCCGGCCGCGAAGAAGACGGCCAGTTCCGCGAGGGTGCCGGGGTCTCGCACCCGTCAGCCCGCCGCGGCGGCGTTCACCCCGCCAGCGCCGCCCGCATGGCCGCCAGCGCCTCGGCCGACTTCGCGGCATCCGGCCCGCCGGCCTGCGCCATCTCCGGCCGGCCACCGCCGCCCTTGCCGCCGACCGCCGCCGCGGCCGCGCGCACCAGCGCGACCGCATCGGCCTTGCCCTTCGCGCCCTCGGCCAGGCCGACGACGATGCTGGCCTTGCCGCCTTCCGTGCTGACCAGCGCCGCCACATCGGCGGTGCCGCCCTTCAGGATGGCTTCCGCCAGGCCCTTCAGGTCGCGGGCCGGCACCTCGCCCACGTCGCGCAGCGCGACGCGCAGGCCGGCGATGGTCTCGACCTCCGCCGCCGCGCCGCCGGTGGCGAGCTTCCTGCGGAGTTCCGCCACCTCGCGCTCCAGCTTGCGGCGCTCCTCGACCAGGGCGGCGACGCGGTCCGGAAGTTCCACCGGCCGCACCTTCAGCGCCGCCGCGGCATCGTTCAGCTGGCGGTCGCGTTCCTCGATCACCTTCAGCGCGGCCTCGCCCGTCACCGCCTCAACACGGCGCACGCCGGCGCTGACCGCGCCTTCGGAGACGATGCGGAACAGGCCGATGTCGCCGGTGCGGCGCACATGCGTGCCGCCGCAGAGTTCCAGCGAATAGACGCCGTGCTTCGCGACGGCGTTCTCGTCATGGCCCATGGAGACGACCCGCACCTCGTCGCCGTATTTCTCGCCGAACAGCGCCATCGCGCCGATCGCCACGGCGGCGTCGGGCGTCATCAGCCGCGTCACCACCTCGGCATTCTCGCGGATGCGGGCATTCACCTCCGCCTCGACCCAGGCGAGGTCGCCATCCGTCATCGGCGCGGGATGGGAGACGTCGAAGCGCAGCCGGTCCGGCGCGTTGAGCGAGCCCTTCTGCGCGACATGGGTGCCGAGCCTGCGGCGCAGCGCCTCGTGCAGCAGGTGGGTGGCCGAATGGTGCGCGCGGATGGTGGTGCGGCGCCCGTGGTCCACCTCGGCCTGCACCGGCAGGCCGGGCCTCGCCTCGCCATGCGCGACGGTGCCGAGATGGACGACCAGGTCGCCGAGCTTCTTCTGCGTGTCCCGCACCACGATGCGGCAGGCCTCGCCGGCCGAGATCAGGCCGGTGTCGCCCACCTGGCCGCCGCTTTCCGCGTAGAAGGGCGTCTGGTTCAGCACCACCGCCACCTCGGTCCCCGGGGCGGCCCGGTCCACCACCTTGCCGTCCACGACGAGGGCGCGGATCTCGCCTTCCGCCGTCTCGGTGGAGTAGCCGAGGAATTCCGTCGCGCCGACCTTCTCCTTCAGGTCGAACCACAGCGTCTCCGTCGCGGCCTCGCCGCTGCCGGCCCAGGCGGCGCGGGCGCGCTTCTTCTGTTCGGCCATCGCGGCCTCGAAGCCGGCGACGTCCACGGCCTTGCCCTCGCCCCGCAGCGCATCCTGCGTGAGGTCGAGCGGGAAGCCGTAGGTGTCGTAGAGCCGGAACGCGACCTCGCCCGGCAGGGTGCCGCGGTCGCCGAGCTTCCCGGCCTCCTCCGCGAGCAGACCGAGCCCGCGTTCCAGCAGGGAACGGAAGCGCGTCTCCTCCAGCCGCAGCGTCTCCGTCACCAGCGCCTCGGCGCGCAGTATCTCGGGGTAGGCGGCGCCCATCTGGCGGGTCAGCGCGGGCACCAGGCGGTGCAGCAGGGGCTCCCGCGCGCCCATCATGTGGGCGTGGCGCATGGCGCGGCGCAGGATGCGGCGCAGCACGTAGCCCCGCCCCTCGTTGGAGGGCAGCACGCCGTCGGCGATGAGGAAGGTGCCGGCGCGCAGATGGTCCGCGACCACGCGGTGGCTGACCTTCCAGCGCCCGTCCGGGTCCTGCCCCGTGGCCTCCGCGCTCGCCAGGATCAGGGCGCGGAGCGTGTCGGTGTCGTAGTTGTCGTGCCGGCCCTGCAGGATGGCGGCGAAGCGTTCCAGGCCCATGCCGGTGTCGATCGAGGGGCGCGGCAGCGGCACGCGGGTGCCGGGCGGGCCTTCCTCGTACTGCATGAAGACGAGATTCCAGATCTCGATGAAGCGGTCGCCATCCTGGTCGGCGCTGCCGGGCGGGCCGCCGGGGATGGCGTCGCCATGGTCGAAGAAGATCTCGGAACACGGACCGCAGGGGCCGGTGTCGCCCATGCGCCAGAAATTGTCGGAGGTCGGGATGCGGATGATGCGGCTGTCGGGCAGGCCGGCGACCTTCTTCCAGAAGACCGGCGCCTCCTCGTCCTCGGAATAGACGGTGACCAGCAGGCGGTCCTTCGGCAGGGCGAAGTCGCGGGTCAGCAGTTCCCAGGCATGGGCGATGGCCTGGTCCTTGAAGTAGTCGCCGAAGCTGAAATTGCCCAGCATCTCGAAGAAGGTGTGGTGGCGGGCGGTGTAGCCGACATTGTCGAGGTCGTTGTGCTTGCCGCCGGCACGGACGCATTTCTGCGCGGTCGTGGCGCGGCTGTAGGGCCGCTTCTCCTGCCCGGTGAAGACGTTCTTGAACTGCACCATGCCGGAATTGGCGAACATCAGCGTCGGGTCGTTGCGCGGCACCAGCGGGGAGCTGTCCACCACCTCGTGCCCGTTGCGCCGGAAATAGTCGAGGAAGGTGGCGCGGATGTCGTTGCTGCTGGTCATGGCCCGATCGCTGTCACGGTTGCCTCGGGGGCTTTCGCCCGGTCGCCCCTCCGCGGAAACCACGGAAAAGCCGCGTCGTCTACCGCGCGGGGCGCGCAACGTCGAGTGGCGGGCCGTCCCGCCCGGAACCCGCCCGCCGGGGCGCCGTTCGGGCCATAGGCGTTACACCCCGGAGGGACATCCCATGGCCGCTGACTTCAAGACCCTGATCGGCGAACTGATGCAGGACACCTACAGCGCCGAGACCCAGCTGATCGAGGCCCTGCCCGAGATGGCGGAAGCCGCATCCACCCCCCGCCTGAAGCAGGCCTTCGAGATGCACCTGCAGCAGACCGAGCGCCAGGTGGAGCGGCTGGAGCGCGCGGCGAAGCTGATGGGAATCGAGCTCGACGGCGAGGACTGCGAGGCGATGGAAGGCCTGATCGCCGAGGCCGAGGAGATCGTCGACGAGCATGACGAGGGCCCGATCCGCGACGCCGCGATGATCGTCGCCGCGCAGAAGGTGGAGCATTACGAGATCGCCGCCTACGGCTCTCTCTGCACCATGGCGAAGGCCGCCGGCATGACCGAGGTGGCGGAACTGCTCGGCCAGACCCTTGCCGAGGAGAAGGACACTGACGAGCAACTGACCCAGTTGGCCGAGAGCGAGGTCAACCCGGCGGCGATGCGCGGCATGGCCGCGAACGACCCGGCGGCCCGCCGCAAGGGCAGCGCGGCCTGATCGGAGGGCCCGCGACCCGCCACTCCCTCTTCCGCAGCGCGGAAGCGGGAGAGGTGTGGATGGATTGAGGGACGCCTCGCGGGTGGCTACTCGGCCGCCCGCGGCAGCCCTTCCCGCAGCGGGGCGTGGCTTCTCGGCCGCGCCTTCAGCTTCAGCTCCCGCAGGTCGGCCTGGTCGCGCGCCGCGTTGCGCATCAGCGCATCCTTGCCCCACAGGTATTGCGGCGGGCAGGCGATGTCCCTGACGCCGTATTGCGCTGCCGCGTGCAGCGTGAAGTTCGGGTTGGTGAGGTGCGGCCGCGCCAGGGCGACCAGGTCCGCGCGGCCCGCGGCGAGGATGGTGTTCACCTGGTCGGCGGTGGTGATGTTGCCGACGCACATCGTGGCCGTGCCGCCTTCGTTGCGGATCATGTCGGACCAGGGAAGCTGGTACATGCGCCCGTAGACCGGCGCGGCATCCGCCACCGTCTGCCCGGTGCTGACATCCACCAGGTCCACCCCCGCTGCGGCGAAGGCGCGGGCGATCGCCAGGCAGTCCTCCTCCGACAGCCCGCCCTCCACCCAGTCGGTCGCGGAGATGCGGACGGAGAGCGGCTTCGCGGCGGGCCAGGCCGCCCGCATCGCGCGGAAGACCTCCAGCGGGTAGCGCAGCCGGTTCTCCACCGCGCCGCCGTACTCGTCGCCGCGGCGGTTGGTCAGCGGCGAGAGGAAGCTGGCCAGCAGGTAGCCATGGGCGCAGTGCAGTTCCAGCATGTCGAAGCCGCAGCGGACGGCGCGGCGCGTCGCGGCCACGAATTCGTCGCGCACGCGGTCCATGTCGGCGCGAGTCATCTCCCGTGGCACCTGGCTCTGCGGGAAATACGGGATGGCGCTGGCCGAGATCACCGGCCAGGCGCCCGCGTCCAGCGGCTGGTCCATCCCCTCCCACATCAGCCGCGTCGCGCCCTTCCGCCCGGCATGGCCGAGTTGCAGGCAGATCCTCGCCTCCGACCGCGCATGGACGAAGCCCACGATGCGCGTCCAGGCCGCCTCCTGCGCGTCGTTCCACAGCCCCGTGCAGCCCGGCGTGATGCGCGCATCCGGCGCCGGGCAGGTCATCTCGGTGAAGACCAGCCCGGCGCCGCCCAGCGCGCGCGCGGCGTAATGCGCGAAGTGGAAGTCGCCGGGCAGGCCGTCCTCGGCGGAGTACATGCACATGGGCGAGACGACGACGCGGTTGGCCAGCCGCATGCCGCGCAGCGCGAAGGGCTGGAACATCGGCGGCTTCGCATCGTCGGCCGGCAGGCCGGCGGCGCGCGCCTCCTCGGCGAAGGCGCGCCGCGTCTCCGCCACGAAGCCGGGCGCGCGGAGGTCCAGGTTGTCCCAGGTGATCGCCTTGGACCGCGTCATCACGCCGAAGGCGAAGCGCGTGGGGGAGAAGTCCCAGAAGCGCCGCACATGCTCGAACCACACCAGGGAGACGTTGGCGGCATGCTGCGTCTTCTCGACATCCTCCCGCCGCGCGACCTCGTAGCGGGCGAGGCATGCGGCCACGTCGCCGCCGACGCGAAAGGCCGCGTGCAGCCCGATCGCGTCCTCCATCGCGAGCTTGGTGCCGGAGCCGATGGAGAAATGCGCGCTCGCCTTCGCGTCGCCCAGCAGGACGATGTTGCCCTTCACCCAGCGCCCGCACTTGATGGTCGGGAAGCGCCGCCAGGTGGAGCGGTTGGTGATCAGCCGGTGGCCCTGCAGCTCCTCGGCGAAGACGCCTTCCAGGAAGCGCGCGCTCGCCTCCTCGTCCATCGCATCGAGCCCGGCGCGGGCGAAGGTGTCGGGGTCCGTCTCCATCACCCAGGTGCTGGCGCCGGCCTCGTACTGGTAGCAATGGGCGATGAAGATGCCCTCGGGCCGTTCCTTGAAGAAGAAGGTGAATGCGTCGAAGGGCCGGGTGCTGCCCATCCAGGCGAAGCGGTTGGGGCGGAGGTCCACTTCCGGCGCGAAATGGTCGCGGAAACGCTCGCGGATCGGGGAATTGATGCCGTCGGCGGCGACGATCAGGTCGGCGTCGGGGAAGTCCTCGGGCGTCGCCTCGCGCCGGAATTCCAGTTCCACGCCGAGCGCGCGCGCGCGGTCCTGCAGCAGCAGCAGCAGCGTGCGGCGCGAACAGCCGCAGAAGCCGTTGCCGCCGATGCGGTGCACCGCCCCCTTGGCGTGGATCGCGATGTCGTCCCAGTAGGCGAAGCTGTCCGCGATGGCGCGGTAGGACGGCGCATCCGCCGTCTCGAAGGCGTCGAGCGTCGCGTCGCTGAACACCACGCCGAAGCCGAAGGTGTCGTCCGGCCGGTTGCGCTCCACCACGGTCACGCGGGAAGCCGGGAAGTCCCGCTTCATGAGGATGGCGAAATAGAGCCCCGCAGGGCCGCCGCCGATCACCGCGATGCGCATGCGCCGCACCCCCTGGGCTGGTCCGGTTAGTTTAGGCTTGAAGGATTGCCGCGGCAACCGGATTGCGCGGTTGCGTGCCCGCCGGACAATGCTTTAGGCTTCAAGCATCGTGGAGGATCGACGGGTGGCCCAACCACTCCCCCAGCCACTCCGGGGATGCAGCGCGCTGGTCACCGGCGGCGGCAGCGGCATCGGCGCCGCCTGCGCCGCGGCGCTCACCGCCTCCGGCGCGCGCGTGACCATCCTCGGCCGGCGCGAGGCGAAGCTGCGGGAGGTGGTGGCGCGCGGCGACGCGGCGGACCACATCGCCGCCGATGTCACCGCCCTGCCCGCCCTGCCCCGCTTCGCCATCCTGGTGAATGCCGCGGGCGCCGCGGACAGCGCGCCCTTCCTGAAGTCCGACCCCGCCCTTTTCGAACGGATGTGGCGCGTCAACGTGATGGGCGCCGTCGCAGCGACGCAGGCCTTGCTGCCGGGAATGCTGGATGCGCGCTTCGGCCGGGTGGTGCATGTCGCCTCCACCGCCGGGCTCAGGGGCTATCCCTATGTCACGGCCTATGTCGCGGCGAAGCACGCGCTGGTCGGGCTGGTGCGCGCGCTGGCGCAGGAGGTCGCGGCGAAGGGCGTCACAGTCAACGCCGTCTGCCCCGGCTTCACCGACACCGACCTGGTGGCCGGCAGCGTCGCCACCATCACCGCCCGGACCGGCCGGACGGAGGCCGAGGCCCGCGCCGAACTCGCCCGCCACAACCCACAGGGCCGGCTGGTGCAGCCGGCCGAGGTGGCGCAGGCGGTCGCGATGCTCTGCGATCCCACCGCCTCCGCCATCAACGGCCAGGCCATCGCCGTGGACGGGGGGGAGACGTGATGCCGGACGACGCGCATCCCCTCGCCGTGGATGCCGAGACGGCGCTGGCCCACGCGCCGCCGGGCCACAAGGACGAGTTGCGGCTGTGGCTGCGGCTTCTGACCCTAGCGACGCTGCTGGAAGGCGAGATCCGCGCCCGGCTGCGGCGCGACTTCGACACCACCCTGCCCCGATTCGACCTGATAGCGGCGCTGGACCGCGCCGGCGCAGGCATGACGCTGGGCGAGGTGTCGCGGCGGATGATGGTGAGCAACGGCAACGTCACCGGCCTTGCCGCGCGGCTCGAAGCGGAAGGCCTGGTGGAGCGCCGCGCCCGCCCGGGCGACCGCCGCGCCCAGCTCCTCCGGCTGACGGCCAGGGGCCGGCGCGAATTCGCCCGCCAGTCCGCCGCGCACGAGGCCTGGGTCGCGGAGCTGCTCGGCGGGCTGGACGGGGCCGAGCGCGCCGCGCTGTTCCGCCTGCTCGGCCGCGCCAAGCTGTCCGTCCGCGCCGCCCTCCTGCCCCAGGACACCGCCGCATGATCACCGCCATCGCCGGCCCGCTCTCGGCCTATCGCGCGCAGCATCTCCGGCTTTCGGTGGAGGGCGCGGTCGCGACCCTCACACTCGACCGGCCGGAGCGGAAGAACCCGCTGACCTTCGACAGCTACGCCGAGATGGCGGCCATCCTGCGCGCGGCCGCGCATGACGACGCGGTGCGGGCCTTCGTCGTCACCGGCGAGGGCGGGAACTTCTGCTCGGGCGGCGACGTGCACGAGATCATCGGCCCGCTGCTGGAACGCGACACGAAGGGGCTGATGCGGTTCACCTCTATGACCGGGGAGCTGGTGAAGGCCATGCGCGCCTGCCCGCAGCCGATCGTCGCCGCGGTGGATGGCGTGGCGGCGGGCGCGGGCGCCATCATCGCGATGGCGTCAGACATCCGGCTCGGCACCCCGCGTGCGAAGGTCGCCTTCCTGTTCAATCGCGTCGGGCTGGCGGGCTGCGACATGGGCGCCTGCGCCATCCTCCCCCGCATCATCGGCCAGGGGCGGGCGAGCGAGCTGCTGTATCTTGGCCGGTCGCTCGGCGGGGAGGAAGGGCTGGCCTGGGGCTTCTTCAACCGCCTGCACGAGCCTGACGCGCTGCAACCCGCCGCCGCCGCGATGGCGCGGGAGATCGCGGAAGGACCGTCCTTCGGGCACGCCATGACGAAGCGGATGCTGCAGATGGAATGGGCGATGAGCGTGGAGCAGGCGATCGAGGCGGAGGCGGTGGCCCAGGCGCTCTGCATGACCACCAACGACTTCCGCCGCGCCTACGACGCCTTCGCCGCGAAGCAGCGGCCGGTCTTCCGGGGCGACTGATGGCCGACGCATCCTTCCTCGACTGGCCCTTCCTCGAGGCCCGCCACCGCGCCTGGGCGGCGGAGGTCGAGGCCTGGGCCGCGACCCATGCCGAGGCCCTGTCGGACGAGGGCGACGTGGATGGCAGCACGCGGCGCCTGGCGCGCGCCATGGGGGAAGCCGGGCTGCTGCGCGTGCCCTGCCCGGAGGACGGGCGGCTCGACGTGCGGGGCCTCTGCCTGGCGCGGGACATCCTGGCGCGCCATTCGGGGCTGGCGGATTTCGCCTTCGCGATGCAGGGCCTCGGCACCGGCCCCGTCACGCTGTTCGGCACGCCCGAACAGCGCGCGCGCCTGCTGCCCGCTGCCCGCGCCGGCACCGCGCTCGCGGCCTTCGCGCTGAGCGAGCCGGAGGCGGGCAGCGATGTCGCCGCACTCGCCACCGTGGCGGAGCGCGACGGCAATGGCCATTACAGGCTCACCGGCCGCAAGACCTGGATCAGCAATGGCGGGATCGCGGCGAGCTATGTCGTCTTCGCCCGCACGGGCGAGGCGCCGGGCGCGAAGGGTCTCTCCGCCTTCCTCGTCCCCGCCGACACGCCGGGCCTCGCCATCGAGGCGCGGATCGACGTCACCGCCCCGCATCCGCTCGCAACCCTCGCCTTCGACGCGGCGCGCATCCCGGCCGGGGCGATGATCGGCATGCCGGGTGAGGGCTTCAAGGTCGCCATGGGCACGCTCGACGTCTTCCGCGCGACCGTGGGGGCCGCGGCGCTCGGCTTCGCGCGCCGTGCCTTCGACATGACGGTGGCGCATGCGGCGCGGCGCCGCCTGTTCGGCGCCACGCTGTTCGACCAGCAGATGAGCCAGGCCGCGATCGCCGACAGCGCGGTGGATGTCGAGGCATCCGCCCTGCTGGTCTACCGCGCCGCCTGGCTGAAGGATGCAGGCGCGCCGCGCGTCACACGGGAAGCCAGCATGGCCAAGCTGCACGCGACCGAGGCCGCGCAGCGTTGCGCCGACCGCAACGTGCAGATCCATGGCGGCCTCGGCGTGACGCGCGGCCACAAGGCCGAGGAACTCTACCGGGAGGTCCGCGCGCTGCGCGTCTACGAAGGCGCGTCCGAGATCCAGCGCGTGGTCATCGCCCGCGCGGAACGGGACCGCCTGGCAGCGGGCGCGGGATGAGGCGGGAGGCTGGGATGGACGGCACCGGAGGCGCGGCAACCGGCAGCGCGCATGTCGACGGCTTCTGCCGCGACAACCTTCCCCCGCGCGACCAGTGGCCGGACTTCCTGCTCGACCGGCCGGAATTCCGCTATCCTGCCCGGCTGAACTGCGCGGTCGAACTGCTGGACGCCAATCTGGACCGTGGCCGAGGCGACCATCCCGCCCTGGTGACGCCGGCCGAGGTGCTGACCTACCGGCAGCTCGTCGCGCGGGTGAACCGCATCGCGGGTGTGCTGGTGGACCGGCTCGGCCTGGTCCCCGGCAACCGGGTCCTGCTGCGCAGCGCCAACAATGCCTGGATGGCCGCCGCCTGCCTCGCCGTGCTGAAGGCGGGCGGCGTGGTGGTGGCGACCATGCCGCTGCTGCGCGCGGGCGAACTCGGCCAGGTGCTGCGGAAGGCGCGCATCTCCCACGCGCTCTGCGACGCGCGGCTGGTGGAGGACCTGCGCCGCGCCGATGCGCCGGACCTGCGGCACCTGGTCACCTGGGGCGACGGCACGCTGGAAGCGATGTGCGCGGAAGCATCCCCGCATTTCGCCGCCTGCGACACGGCGGCCGACGATGTCTGCCTCATCGGCTTCACCAGCGGCAGCACCGGGGAGCCCAAGGGGACGATGCATGTCCACCGCGACATGCTGGCGGTCTGCGACGGCTATTCCGCGCAGGTGCTGCGGCCGGAGCCATCCGACATCTTCATCGGCTCCCCTCCTCTCGCTTTCACCTTCGGCCTGGGCGGGCTGGTGCTGTTCCCCTTCCGCGCTGGCGCCACCGCGGTCCTGCTGGAGAAGGCCCCGCCCGAGGAACTCGCCGCCGCCATCGCGCGCCACCGCGCCACGGTCTGCTTCACCGCCCCGACCGCCTACCGCGCCATGGCCGGGCTCGCGGCGCGGCACGACCTGTCGAGCCTGCGGAAATGCGTCAGCGCCGGGGAGGCCCTGCCGAAGCCGGTCTTCGAGGCGTGGGAGGCCGCGACCGGCCTGAAGCTGATGGACGGCATTGGCGCGACCGAGATGCTGCACATCTTCATCGCCGCGCGGGAGGACCAGATCCGCCCCGGCGCCACCGGCCTGCCCGTGCCCGGCTACCGCGCGCGGGTGGTGGATGCGGAGGGGCGGGAAGTTCCGCGCGGCACGCCGGGGCGGCTTGCGGTGCAGGGCCCGACCGGCTGCCGCTACCTAGCGGATGCGCGGCAGGCCAGCTACGTGCAGCGGGGCTGGAACATCACCGGGGACACCTTCGTCCAGGATGCCGACGGTTACTTCTGGTACCAGGCCCGGAACGACGACATGATCGTCTCGGCCGGCTACAACATCGCCGGGCCGGAGGTGGAGGCGGCGCTGCTGACCCATCCCGCGGTGCGGGAATGCGGCGTGGTCGGCGCGCCGGATGCCGAACGCGGCATGGTTGTGCGCGCCTATGTCGTCCCCCGGGACGGTGTCGTCCCCGACGATGCGCTGGCCAGGGCGTTGCAGGACCATGTGAAGCGGGAGATCGCGCCCTACAAGTATCCGCGCAGCATCGTCTTCGTGCCCGCCCTGCCGCGAACCGAGACGGGCAAGCTGCAGCGTTTCGCGCTGCGCCGGCAGGCGGCGGGGGAGCCGCCGGCATGACGGCGCCACTGACGGCGCTGCTGCCGCCGGGCTGGCCGCCGCCGCGCGGCTATGCGAACGGCATGGTGGGGCGCGGCCGCATCGTGCTGGTCGGCGGCCAGATCGGCTGGGACGCCGAGGGCCGCTTCGCCGAGGGCCTGGTCGCGCAGGCCGCGCAGGCGCTGCGGAACATCCTCGACGTGGTGAGGGAGGCCGGCGGCGGGCCGGAGCATGTCGGCCGGCTGACCTGGTATGTCACCGACATGGCGGCCTACCGCGCCAGCCTCGCGCAGCTCGGCCCTGCCTATCGCGCGGTCATGGGCCGGCACTTCCCGGCCATGGCGCTGGTGCAGGTCGTCTCCCTCGTCGAGCCGGCGGCGCTGGTCGAGATCGAGGCGACGGCGATCATCCCGGAGTAGCCGGGCGGCCCGGGATGCGCCCGATCGCCCAGGCCAGCAGCGGCCAGCACAGCGCGCCGATGGTGAGCGCGGCGAGAACCGAGGCGACCGGCCTCTCGAAGAAAGGCAGCAGGCTGCTGTCGCTCTTGATGAGCGAGGTGACGAAGGTCTGTTCCAGCATCGAGCCCATGACGACGCCGAGCACCATCGCCGCCACCGGATAGCCGTTCCGCTCCATCACGAAGCCGATGCAGCCGAAGGCCGCCACCAGCACCACGGCGAACAGGTTCGCCCCCGTCGCGAAGGCGCCGACGCCGCAGAGCAGCAGGATCACCGGCATCACCGCCGCGCGCGGCGCGCGCAGGATGTGGCTCGCCCCCCGGATCATCAGGATGCCGAGCGGGATCATGATGATGTTGGCGACGATGAAGATGATGTAGAGCGCGTACATGCTGCTCGCCCGTTCGGTGAACAGCGTCGGGCCGGGGTTCAGCCCCTTCATGTAGAGCACGCCGATCGCGATCGCGGTGATGGTGTCCCCCGGGATGCCGAACAGCAGCGACGGCACCCAGCCCGAGGCGAGGGAGGCGTTGTTCGATGCCCCGGCCTCCACCAGGCCCTCCGGGTGGCCGGTGCCGAACTTCTCGGGTTCCTTGGAGAAGCGCTTGGACATGGCGTAGCTGACCCAGGCCGCCATGTCGGCCCCCGCGCCGGGCAGCACGCCGATGATGATGCCGACGATGTTGCCCCGCCACATCGGCCACTGGTACTTCTTCGTCAGCGCCCATTGCCCGGCCAGGATGGACCCGAAGCGCCGCGCCGGGATGGGCGGTGGCGGGGGCGACAGCATGGCGCGCATCACCTCGCTGACCGCGAAGACGCCGACCAGGGCCGGGATGGGCTCGATCCCGCCCAGCAGGTCGGTGATGCCGAAGGTGAAGCGCGGCGTGCCGGCCGGGTTCTCCATTCCCACGCAGGCCACCAGCAGCCCGATCAGCATGGACGCGATGGCCTTCACCGGGGATGACCGCGCGACCAGCGTCGCGCACATCAGCCCGAGCAGGGCGAGCCAGAAATACTCGAAGGAGGAGAAGTTGAGCGCCATCTCCGCCAGCAGCGGCGCCATCAGCACCAGTGAAAGCGTCCCCACGATGCCGCCGATCGCGCTGAACCACAGCCCGGCGCCCAGCGCCGTCTCCGCCTGGCCCTTGCGCGTCATCGCATAGGCCTCGTCGGTATAGGCGGCGGAGGCGGGGGTGCCGGGGATGCGCAGCAGCGCCCCCGGGATGTCGCCCGAGAAGATCGCCATGGCGCTGGCCGAGATGATGGTGGCCACCGCCGCGATGGGCGAGAGGTAGAAGGTGAAGGGCACCAGCAGCGCGGTCGCCATGGTGGCCGACAGGCCGGGCAGCGACCCCACCACCAGCCCGTAGACCGATGAGAGCAGGATCGCGACGACCACGTCGGTCTGCGCGACCAGGCGGAAGCCTTCGAGGAGGTCCGTCATCGCGTCACCACGGCGCCGCCAGCAGGCCATCGGGCAGCGGCACGCGCAGCAGCTTCGCGAAGACCGCATGGACCGCCAGCGGCCCGATCACCGCAAGCGGCAGCACCAGCCGCCAGCCCGCGCCCAGCGCCACCGCGGAGGCCGCGATGATCGCCGCCGCGGTCGGCAGGAACCCAAGGCCGTCCGCCGCCAGCACGTAGAACAGCAGCAGCGCCGGCGGCAGCAGCGCGCGCAGCCCGAACCAGCGCCCGCGCGGCGGGCCGTCCTCCTCCTCCGGCGCCTCGAAGGCATGGCCGATGCCGAAGGCGATCATCGCCCCGCACAGCACCAGCCCGCCGCCCACCACCATGGGGAAGACGGCGGGGCCCACATCCTGCCCCGGCACGCCCGGCAGGCGCGAACCCGCGACGGCGGCGGCGGCGCCGAGCGCGACCAGCAAGCCCCCCGAGACCCGGTCCGACAGCCTCATCCCGCCGATCCTTCCCTGCCCGCGCCGCTCAGTCCACCGTCGCGCCGCTGATCCGCACCGCCTCGCCCCACTTCACCGCCTCCTCCCGCAGGAAGGGGGCGAAGAGGTCCGGCCCCAGGCCGACGGCGGTGCTGCCATCGGCGGTCACGCGCGCACGCCAGGCGGCATCGGCCAGCGCCTCCCGCACGGCCGCGTCCACGCGGGAGACCACCGCGGGCGGCGTGCCCGCCGGCGCCATCACCGCGAACCAGGAGGTGAGGTCGAAGCCCGGCACCGCATCCGCCAGCGGCGGCACGTCGGGCAGGGCATGGTTGCGCGCGGCGGAGGTGACGGCCAGGGCCTTCAGCCGCCCCGCGCGCACCAGCTCCGTCGCGGTGGACAGCGTCGGGAAGCCCAGCTGCACCTGCCCGCTCATCACGTTGTTCACGATGTCGGGCGCCCCGCGGAAGGGCACATGCGTCGCCTGCACGCCCGCGCGCGCCTTGAACAGCTCCGCCGCCAGATGCGCGCCGGACCCGTTTCCGCCGCTCGCGTAGTTCTGGTCGGGCCGCGCGCGAAGGTCGGCGATCAGCGCCGCCGTGCTGTCCGGGCCACCGGGTGGGACGATCAGCAGATGCGGCATGGCGAAGGCCAGGTTCACCGGCACGAAGTCGCGGAACGCATCGAAGCCCAGCGGCCGGCGGGTCAGCGCCGGGTTGATGACCAGCGAATTGGTGCCGAGCAGCAGGGTGCTGCCGTCATTCGGGCTGCGGGCCGCGGCCTCGAACCCGATATTGCCGCCGGCGCCGCCCCGGTTCTCCACCACCACCGGCTGGCCGAGCAGGGGCGAGATGCGTTCCGCAAGCTGCCGCGCGATGACATCCGGCGCGCTGCCCGGGATGAAGGGGACCAGCAGCCGCACCGGCCGCGCCGGCTGCGCGCGCGCGCCGCCCGCCGCCAGCACCGCGCCCGCCGCCAGCACCCCGCGCCGCGCGATCATCTGTCCCGCTCCCTCATCCGTTGGGGACAGAGTGGCGGCCAACCGGGTGCGGCGGCAAGCGGGTCCCTCAGCGACCGCCGCCCACCGGGACCACGGCGCCGGTGACGTAGGACGCCGCATCCGACAGCAGCCAGAGCACGGCTTCCGCGATCTCCTCCGGCGTGCCCATCCGCCGCATCGGCACCTGCGGCACGATGCGCCCGACCCGCGCGGGGTCTCCCGTCGCGGCGTGGATGGCCGTGTCCACCATCCCCGGCGCCACCGCGTTGACGCGGATCCCCTCCGCGGCCAGTTCCTTCGACAGCCCGGCCACCATCGCATCCACCGCCGCCTTGCTCGCGGCGTAGTGGATGAATTTGAAGGGCGCCCCGAAGGCCGCCGCGCGTGAGGAGATGGCGCAGATCCCGCCCCCCTGCCCCCCGCGGGACCGCGCCATGCGGCGCGCCGCCTCCCGGCAGGCGGTGGCGACGCCGAGCAGGTTCACCCGGAACACCTCCGCCCAGAGCGCATCGGTGGAGGACAGGAAGTCCCCCGACGGGCCGGTGATGCCGGCATTCGGCACCAGCGCGTCGAGCCGGCCGAAGCGCGAATCGAGCGCGGCGAAGGCGCGCGCGGTGTCCGCCGGGTCGCCCGCATCGGCCCGCACCAGTTCCACCGCCGCGCCGGCGGTGCGGCATGCCGCCGCCGTCGCCCCGGCGGCGGCCGCGTCGCTGTGCCAGGTCAGAAGCAGGTCATGGCCGCGCGCCGCGGCCAGCCGCGCCACCGCCGCGCCGATCCCCCGCCCGGCGCCGGTGACCATCAGGACGGGTCGCGCGGACATCGTCAGAGCAGCAGGCTGATCAGCATCCAGGCCAGCAGCGCCGCACCCAGCACGAACAGCAGGCCCGATTTCACCGCCGCCCAGCGGTCCCCCGCCTGCCCTTCCCCGGGCAGTGCGGTGGTGGGTTCGGGCGTGTGGCCCTGCGTCCGGGCGAAGGGGTCGGGCTTGCGGTCCCAGGCTTCCGGGATCCGGTGGGCGGCAGGCGGATGGTCCGGCCGTGCCGCGTGAGGAGGCGAATCGCCGGTCATGCCCCGGTCTCCCTGGTCGCGCGGCGCAGCCTAGCGCGACTTCGCCGGCCGCACAGCGGTCCCGGCAACGACCCGCCCGCCCCGCCGGCGCCACGCGGCGATTGACGCGGCGGCCCGCCCGCGCCACCCCTGCCGGCGGATCACGGGGATGGGGTGCGGCGATGCGGGCGGCGGCGGACAGCGTGCGGGCGCAGATCATCGCAATCCTCCATGCCTGGGGCATGCCGGGGGACCTGGCGACGGAGACGGCGGAGGTGATGGTCGAGACCGACCTCGCCGGCGTCGACAGCCACGGCATCGGCATGCTGCCGAGCTACGAGAAGATGCGCCGGGACGGGCAGGTCAGGCTCGACGCCCGCCCGCATGTGGTGAGGGAGACGGGGGCGGTGGCGCTGGTGGATGGCGGCGCCGGGCTCGGCCACCCCGCCGCCGCCTTCGCGATGCGGCTCGCCATCGCCAAGGCGAAGCTGAACGGCGTGGGCGCCGTGGCGGTGCGCAACAGCCACCATTTCGGCGCGGCAGGCTGGTACGCGAAGCTGGCGACGGCGGAAGGCTGCGTCGGCCTCGTCACCTCCGGCACGCGGACCATGGCGATGGTGCCGACGCGCGGCGCCATGCCGGTGCTCGGCACCAACCCGATCGCCTTCGCCGCCCCGGCCGGGCGCCACCCGCCCGTCTCGCTCGACATGGCCACCACCACCGCGGCGGCGAACAAGGTTCGCGCCCATGCGCTGCGCGGCAAGCCCATCCCACCGGGCTGGGTGCTGGACGGCGCCGGGCGGCCGGTGACGGAAGGCGCCGCCGCCGTCGCACAGGTGTTCGAGTCGCCGGAAGGCGGCCTCTCCCCCCTCGGCGGCATCGCGGAGATGGCGAGCCACAAGGGCTATGGTCTGGCGCTGATGGCGCATGTCCTGGGGGCAACGCTCTCGGGCGGGTCCTTCTCGCCGATCCGGGTGCGGACGCAGGGGCCGTCCGACCCGGATAATATCGGCCACTTCATGCTGGCGCTCGACCCCGCCGCCTTCCGGCCGGCAGGCGAGTTCGAGCACGACCTGGACGCGGCGATCGAGGTGCTGCACGCCACCCCGCCGGCCGACCCCGCCCTTCCCGTGCTGGTGCCGGGCGAGCCGGAGGTGGCGGAGCGCGAGGCGCGGCTGGCCGACGGCATCCCGGTGCCGCCGAAGCTGGTGCAGGACATCCGCGACATCGCCGGCCGCGCCGGCGCGCCCTTCCTTCTGGCGCCCGCTTCGGCGTAGATGTCCGGACAAGACGCCAGGGGGAAACGCCAGATGCCTGTCACCCGCCGCCGCATGCTGGCCGCGGCCACGCTGCTGCCGCTGCCCGCCCTCGCCCAGGGCCGCGCCGAATGGCCGTCCCGCCCGATCCGGATCGTGGTGCCCTATCCCCCCGGCGGCGGGACGGACATCCTGGCCCGCGCGGTGGCAGAGACGCTGCGCCCCCACCTGCCGCAGCCCATCGTCGTGGAGAACCGCCCCGGCGCCAACGGCGTCGTCGGGTCCGAGCAGGTGGCGCGGGCCGAGCCGGACGGGCACCTGCTGCTGGTGGTCACCAGCACCCACACGCTGAACCGCTACGCGATGGCGACCGTGCCGTACCACCCGGTCACGGATTTCACGCCGGTCTCGCTGATGACGCGGCAGACGCTGGTGCTCGTCTCCGGCACGGTGCAGCCCTTCGCCACCTTCCCCGAGATGCTGGCCCAGGCCCGCGCCAATCCCGGCCGCCTGACCTACGGCGCGACCGAGGCGCTGACCTCCTTCGCGGGACAGGAACTGAACCGCCGCGCCGGCATCCAGATCGAGGAAGTGATGTATCGCGGCGGCGGCCTGGTGATGAACGACATCGTGGCGGGCCACCTGCCGTTGGGCTGGACCTCCACCGCCTCCGCCATGCCGCATCTCGCGACGGGGCGGGTGCGCACCCTCGCCGTGTCGCCGGCGACGCGCACGCCGCTGATGCCGGATGTGCCGACGGTCGCGGAAGCGGGCGTGCCCGGATACGACGTCTCCTCCTGGGTGGCGATGCTGGCGCCGCCGCGGATGCCGCGCGCGCTGGCCGAACGCATCCACGCCGCCGTCGCCGGCGCCTATGCCGAGCCCGCCCTGCAGGAGCGTTTCCGCACGCTCGGCCTGGAGCCGGACCTGCGCGGGCCGGAACCCTTCGCCGCCTTCCTCGCGGCCGACGACGCCCGCTGGGCGCAGGCCGCGGCGGCGGGCGCCGTGCGGAAATTCGAATAGGCATCGGGAGACGACGAGCATGGCCGATCCGCGGCTGAGGCAGGCGCTGGAGGCGGGCGAATTCATCCTCGCCCCCGGCGTGTTCGACATGATCTCCGCCCGCCTCGCGGACGGCATGGGGTTCAAGGCGCTCTACGCCACCGGCTTCGGCACGGTGGCGTCGCATCTCGGCGTGGCGGATGCCGGCATCGCCACCTACACCGACATGGTGTCCCGCATGGGCACCATCGCGCGCGGGGTCGCGACGCCGCTGATCGCGGACGCCGACACCGGCTATGGCGGGCTGCTGAACGTGCGCCACACGGTCGCGGGCTACGAGGCCGCGGGCGTCACCGCGATCCAGCTCGAGGATCAGGAGATGCCGAAGAAGTGCGGCCACACGCCCGGCCGCCGCGTCATACCCGCCGAGGAGATGGCGCTGAAGATCCGCGTCGCGGTGGAAACCCGGCGCAGCCCCGATTTCCTGGTCATCGCGCGCACGGATGCGCGCACCTCGCTCGGCCTCGAGGAGGCGATCCGCCGCGGCAGGATCTACGCCGAGGCCGGCGCCGACGTGATCTTCGTGGAAAGCCCGGAGACCGAGGCGGAGATGGCCGAGATCGGCCGCCGGATCGCGAAGCCCCTGTTCGCGAACATGGTCGAGGGCGGGCGCACGCCGATCCTGCCCGCGGAACGGCTGCACGCCATGGGCTACCGCATCGCGATCTATCCCGCTGTCGGCTTCCTGGCCGTCGCTGCCGCGCTGGAACGCGCCTATGGCCAGTTGAAGCGCGACGGCCATTCCAACAACCTCCCACCCGAGGCGTCCTACGGCTTCGGCCGGATGTGCGAGCTGATGGGCTTCCCGGACGTGTGGGAGTTCGACCGCAAATGGGCCGAGATCGCCGGCAACCTGCCGCCGCGCAAGGCCGCGGAGTGACCGCCCCGCCCCGCGCGCTGCTGTTCGACGTCTTCGGCACCGTCGTCGACTGGCGGAGCGGCATCGCGCGGGAGGCCGCGCCCTTCCTCGCCCGGCACGGGCTGCGCCTGGACCCGCACGCCTTCGCCGATGCCTGGCGCCGGCGCTACCAGCCGGCGATGGAGGCGGTGCGGAGCGGCGCGCGGCCCTTCACGCGGCTCGACACGCTCCACCGGGAGAACCTCGATGCGGTGCTGCGCGACCACGGGCTCGACCCCGCCGGCGTGCCGGCGGCGGAGCTTGATGCGCTGAACCATGCCTGGCACCGGCTGGACCCCTGGCCGGATGCGGTGGCGGGGCTGCTGCGGCTGAAGGCGCGCTTCGTCATCGCGCCGCTGTCGAACGGCAATGTCGCGCTGCTGCTGGACATGGCGAAGCGCGCCGGCCTGCCCTGGGACGCGATCCTGGGCGCGGAAGTCGCGCAGGCCTACAAGCCGCGGCCCGAGGCCTATCTGCGGACGGCGGAGATCCTCGGCCTGGCGCCCGCGGACTGCATGCTGGTGGCCGCGCACAACGACGACCTGGCGGCGGCGCGGCGCTGCGGATTCGGCACCGGCTTCGTGGCGCGCCCGGCGGAATATGGGCCCGGACAGGCGAAGGACCTCGCGCCCGAGCAGGACTGGGACGTGGTGGCGCGGGATTTCGGCGACCTCGCGGACCGGCTGGGCTGCGACTGAGGCAGGGCGCGGCTTGATCTGGCACGGCCCGGCCGCGAGATTGGCGCCATGTCCTTCCCGCACGACGACACGGCCTGGGCGGCGACCGCCGAGTTCCTGCGCGGCCGGCTCGGCCCCGCCGACCGGCTGCTGGCGCCCGACCCCTTCCGCTGGGTGATCCCCCGCGCGCAGCGTTTCCGGCAGGCGGCGGAGGCCGCGCCGGCCGACTTCGAATGGATCGCCACCCACAAGGGGGAGCTGGCGGAGATCCCGCGGGACTTCCTGGCGGCCCTGCCCGGTGGCGCCACGCCGGTCTTCGCCAACGAGGTCTTCGTCGTCTGGGCGCCCACCCCGCCCGCCGACCTGCCGAGCCTGGCGGAGGCCGACCATGTGCGGGCCTTCCACGCCAACCTCGCCGCCCTGCCGCCCGCGCCGCCCGCCCCCCTGCCCGCGCCGCCAGGCCGGGTGACGACGGTGCGCCTGCCGGGCGACGAGCCGGGCGATGCGCCGCCGGCGCTGCCGCCCCGCCCCCTGCCGCGCCCCCGCCACGACCCGCGCGATGCCGCGCCGCGCCCCTGGCTGTCCCCCGGCGGCCTGCCCGGCGTGATGCGCGAACGCGCCTTCCAGGAGGAGCTGGACCGGCTGGTGGCCGACAGCCTGGGCCCCGCGACGGGCGAGGCCCTGCTCGACATCGGCTGCGGCGGCGGGCGGCTCGGCACGCTGTTCGGCGCGGCAGCGCAGGTGACGGGCATCGACATCGACGACGCCGCGCTGGCGCGCGCCCGCACGCGCCACGCGATGCTGCCGCATTTCGCCTTCGCCCGGATGGACGCCGCGCAGCTCGGCTTCGCGGATGCGAGCTTCGACGCGGCGGTCATCCTGGACAGCCTGGAAGCCTTCGCCGAGCCCGCCCTGGCGCTGGCCGAGGCGGCGCGCGTGCTGGCGCGCGGCGGGCGGCTGATGGTCACCGCCACCAACCGCGAAAGCCTGCCGCTGCGCGCGCTGCGCCGGCTTGCGCTGCCGATGCCGAAGCGCGGCTTCTCCGTGCAGGAACTCACGGGGATGCTGCGCGCGGTGGGGTTGCACGTCATCCGCAGCGACGGGCTGCTGCTGTCGCCGGGCTGGGCGCTGCCAGGCATCGGCGGCGCGATGGGCCCGCTGGAGGAGGACCCGGAATTCGTCGAGGCGGCGCGGCTGCTCGGCCGCCGCGCCGGGCCCGACTACGCGATGGCCTTCAGCCTGGTGGCGCGGAAGGGGTAGCCGTGCCTATTCGGTGCGGATGCCGCCTTCGCGGATGATCGGCGTCCAGCGCGCGACCTCTCGCGCGATGTGGACGGCGAAGTCCTCCGGCGTGCCGCCCACCACGGTGCCGGCCTGGCCGTCGAAGATGCGCTGCTGCACGTCCGGCATGGCGGCGATGCGGCCGAACACCTCGTTGATGCGGCGCACCAGCGCCGGCTCCATCCCCGCCGGGCCGACGATGCCGTGCCAGACCGCGACCTCGAATCCCGGCAGCACGCTGGACACGGCTGGCACGCCCGGCAGCAGCGGCGTGCCGCCGCTGGTCCCGATGCCATAGGCCTTCGCGTTGCCCGCGCGGATCTGCTGGAGGCCCGAGGAGACGGTGGGGAAGCCGAACTGCGCGTCGCCGCGCACCAGCGCCGTCACCATCTCCGCCCCGCTTCGATAGGGGACATGGACCATGCGGATGCCGGCTTCCTTCAGGAACAGCGCCATGAACAGGTGGCTGCCATTGCCGTTGCCGGCCGAGGAATAGGTGAAGCCGTCGGGCCGCGCCCGCGCCTGCGCGATGATGTCGGCCATGTCGCGCGCCGCGACGGAGGGATGCGCCATCAGCACCGCGGGCAGGTTCACCAGGTGGATGATCGGCGTGAAGGCGGTGGGCGGGTCATAGGCGAGGGACGGGTTCAGTTCCTTCCCGATCGCGTTCGCGCCGATGTCGGCCATCATCAGCGTCAGCCCGTCCGGCCTTTCGCGCGCGACGGACAGGCCCGCGATGGCGCCGCCCGCGCCGGGGCGGTTCTCCACCACCAGGTTCTGCCCGCCCGTCACCTCGGAGAACTTCGCGGCCATGGTGCGCGACAGGGTGTCGATCGCGCCGCCCGGCCCGAAGGGCACCACCAGGCGGATCGGCCGGTCGGGCCAGGTGGACTGCGCGCGCGCCGCAACCGGCAGGAGAGCCGGCGCCGCCAGCGCCGCGAGTCGCGCGAGCGCGGCGCGGCGATGCATCCTGGTCCGCATGTATGTTTCCTTCCCTGTCGGCCTTCGGTCGAAAATGGCGGCGCTTCGTCTTGTGCGCAACGGATCATGGCCATGTAATGCGCGCAGCCGAAGGAATCGGGGACCCGCATGACCTGGTCGATCGTCGCGCATGATCCGGCGACCGGCGCCTTCGCCGTCGCGGTCACCACCTGCGCCTTCGCCGTCGGCGCGTCCTGCCCCTTCGTGCGCGCGGGGGTCGGCGCGGTCTCCACCCAGTCGATGACCAACCGCTACCTCGGCCCCGCGGTGCTGGACGGCATGGCGCGCGGCCTGTCGCCCGCCGCCGCGATCGAAGGCGCGCTGGCGGGCGACGAGGGGCGGGGGATGCGGCAGGTCCATGCGGTGGACCGCCACGGCCGTGCCGCCGCCTTCACCGGGCGCAACTGCGTGGAGTGGTGTGGCGACATCCCGACCAACGCCGCGTCCTTCGCGGGCAACATGCTGTCCGGCCCCGCCGTGCTGGCGGACACCTATGCCGCCTATGTCGCCCATTCCGGACTGCCGCTGCCCGAGCGGATGCTGGCCGCGCTCGATGCCGGGGAAGCGGCGGGCGGCGACCGTCGCGGGCGGCAATCCGCCGCGCTGGTCATGGTCACGACGGAGGACTTCCCGGACCTGTCGCTCCGCGTCGACGACCACCCGCAGCCGCTGGCGGAGCTGCGCCGGCTGTTCGGGCTCTGGCAGCGCCAGCGCGCCCCCTTCCTCGGCGAACAGCCCAGCCGGGCGCGTCCGTCCGGCACGACCGACATGGACGCGATCGAGGCACGCTGGGCGAAGGCCGGGCTGGACCTCCGCTTCCGGCGCTAGCCCGGGGGCCCCTTGCCCCGAGGGGCAGGCCGCCGCACCCTGCGCCCATCCCCATGCGCCAGTCCTGGATCGCCGCCCTCTCCGCGACGCTGCTGATGCAGACCGTCGGTTCCTTCGTCGGACAGGCCGTGCCGGTGGTGGCGCCGAGCATGACGGCCGCGCTCGGCATCGCGCCGCAGAGCATCGGCAACTTCTCCTCGCTCAACACCCTCGGCGCCATCCTGTTCCTGGTCTTCGGGACGCCGCTGGTCGCGCGCTTCGGCCCGGCGCGGATGCTGCAGATCGGCGGGCTGGTGGGGGCGGCGTCGCTGCTGCTGGCGGCGGCGGGGGTGGTGGGGCTGCTGCCGCTGGCGGCGCTGCTGATGGGGATCGGCTACGGCCCGACCGGGCCGGCGGGCAGCCGCATCCTCCAGGCCACCGCCCCGCCGCGCCATCGCGTGCTGATCTTCTCGGTCAAGCAGGCCGGCGCCCCGGCGGGGGGCGCGCTGGCCGGGCTGGTCGCGGCGCCGGTCGCCGCCACCTTCGGCTGGCAGGCGGCGCTGCTTTCGGGCGTGCTGGTCGCTCTGCTCGCCACGCTGCTGCTGCAGCCGCTGCGCGGCGCGCTGGATGCCGAGAGGAACGACGCCTTCCCCCTGCGCGAGGCGTTCCGGCTGAAGCGGCTCGCCGTGCCGCTGACCGCGCTGCGGATGCACCCGGTGCTGCCGCCGCTGACGCTGCAGGCCTTCGCCTTCGCCGCGCTGCAGGGCAGCCTGTTCTCCTTCACCGTCACCTGGCTGGTGGAGGCGCATGGCTACACGCTGACGGCGGCCGGCACGGCCTTCGCCGCGATGCAGGTGGCCGGCGTCGTCGGGCGGCTGGTCCTGGGCTGGGGCGCCGACCGGCTGGGCGACGCGACGCGCAGCCTGGCGCTGCACGGGCTGGTCGCGGCAGGGCTGGCCGCGCTGTGGGTGATGGCCGGCCCCGGCGCCGCCTGGCCGGTCACCCTGCTGCTCGCCGCGCTCTGCGGCTTCACCGCCGCATCCTGGAACGGCATCTTCCTGGCCGAGGTCGCGCGCGTGTCGCCGCCGGACCGCGTGGCGGAGGCGTCGTCGGGCGCGATCCTGCTCTGCTTCCTCGGCTACCTCTCGGCTCCGACCGCCTTTGCCTTCGCGGTGACGGCGACCGGAAGCTGGACGCTGCCCTTCCTGGTCGCCTGCGCCCTGCTCGCCGGCGTCTCGGCCTTTGTCGGGCTGTGGCGAAGGGGGTAGGAAGCGCGCCTCACCACCGGGAACCATCCATGTCCGTCACCCTCGGCCTCGTCGGCTTCGGCATCATGGGAGAACGCCTGCTGCGGGCGGCGCTGGCGCATGACCCGGCGGTGATCCGCCCCGTCGCGGTTTGGGACCCCTCGCCCGCCGCCGCCGCGAGGCTGGCGGAGGTCGCGCCCGGCCTGCCGATGCTGGGCAGCGCGGCGGAGGTGATCGCGCGGTGCGACGCGCTCTACGTCGCCTCGCCCCCCTCCTCCCACATCGCCCATGCCGAGGCCGCCTTCGCCGAGGGCCGCGCGGTGTTCCTGGAGAAGCCGCTGGCCGAGGACCTGGCGGCATCGCGCCGCTTCGTCGCGGCGGCCGAGGCCGCGGGCCGGCGCGCCGCGGTGAACTTCCCGATGGCGTCCTCGCCGGCCGTCAGGCAGTTGGCGGCGTGGCGGGGGGAGATCGGCGCCCCGCGGTCGCTGACGATCGAGGCGCGCTTCGGCACCTGGCCGCGGCAATGGCAGATGGGCGCGGCATCCTGGCTGGCGAAGCGCGCGGAAGGCGGCTTCACGCGGGAGGTGCTGTCCCACTTCCTGTTCCTGACCCGCCGGCAGCTCGGCCCGCTGGTGCTGGAGGAACGCGACGCGACCTTCCCCGCGGGCGATGGCGCGGAGGTCGCGATCCGCGCGCGGCTGACGGCCGGCGGCGTCCCGGTGGCGGTGACCGGCAGCGTCGGCACGACCGACCGCGACGAGACGAACCTGTGGCACCTGTCCTGCGAGCGGGGCGAGATCCGGCTGCGCGACTGGTCGGTGGCGGAGAGGCTGGCGGTCGATGTCGGCTGGCACCCGGCGCCCGACGCGCTGCCCAACGAACGCATGCGCCCCCTGGTGCTGCAGGGGCAGCTCGACAAGCTCGCGGCGCTGACGCGCGGCGCGCCGCAGGACCTCGCCACCCTGCGCGAGGCGCTGGAGGTGCAGGAGGTGGTGGAAGCCATCCTCGGCGGATGATCCGGCGCCGCGCGGCCCTGCTGCTGCCGCTCCTCCCCGCGCCCGCGGGCGCGGACGGCAGGCTGCTGCCCGTGCCGGCGGATTCGGCGGCGGGCGCGGCGCTGGTGGCGCGGCTGCGGGACGGCGGGCTGGTGCTGTTCTTCCGCCACGCCGACACGCGCGGCGAGCCCTGCGACCGCAGCTTCCGCGTCGGCGACCGCGCGGGCCAGCGCAACATCTCCGCGGACGGGATCGCGCAGTCGCGCCTGATCGGGCGGCGCCTGGCCGAGCTCGGCATCCCCGTGGGGCGGCCGGTACTGGCCGGGCCGGTCTTCCGCGCGCGCGACACCGCCGAGCACGCCTTCGGCGCAACTGCGGTCGAGGTGACGGACAGCCTCCTGGCGGACGACTTCTCCGGCCCCCGGCTGGGCTGGGTGCTGGCGGAGCACCGGCGCCTGTTCTCGGCGCCGGTGGCGCCGGGGACCAACCGCGTCCTGGTCGGCCACCGCACGCCCGCCATCATGGTCGCCGGCGAGGCCGTGGGCGGCCGCGCCTTCCCGGAAGGCGCGGCGCTGGTGATCGAGCCGCGCGGCGACGGCTTCCGCCCCCTCGGCATCCTGATGCCGGCCCCGATCGAGGGCGGCGGCTTCCACGGCTGCGGCTGAGCGCGGACGATCCGCGCGCGTATGCATCAGCCGCGAAACACGCGGCGACATGACCGCGACATGCCGTGCTGGCAGGAAGCGCGCAGGAGGATCCCGCCATGCGCCACGCCGCCCTTGCCCTGCTCGCCTTCGTCGCCGCCGCGCCGGCCTCCGCGCAGCAATACTGGCTGCCGAACGGCCCGGGCGGGACCACCTGGAACAACCCGCAGGGCTCGCTGACCGGCACGATCAACGAACACATGCTGCGTCGCCATGCCGACCAGCTTCGCTGGCAGCGCGAACGCGCGCAGCAGCCGCCCGGCGCCGCCCCGCGCGTGGCGGCGGGCGCGGGCATGGCCGCCGCGGACCCGAGCTTCCGCCTGAACAACACGGCCGGCCGCACCATCCGGGAGGTTTATGTCTCCGCCGCGACCGACGGCGCATGGGGCGCGGACCGGCTGGGCGCGGGGGTGCTGGGGCCCGGCCATGCGATCTACATCCGCCTGCCGGCGGGCCAGTGCGTGAACGACCTGCGCGTGGTCTTCATGGACGGGCAGGCGCAGGAACGGCGGCGGATGGACACCTGCGCGCTGACGGACGTGGACATCCGCTGACCGGCGCCCCGTGGCCTACACCTCGAAGGGCAGGCCCACGTAGTTCTCGGCCAGCGTCGTCATCGCCGCGGTCGAGGTGCAGACATAGTCGAGCTCGGCGACCTGCACGCGATGCTCGAAGGGGTCGGCGCCGTCGAAGCGGTGCAGCATGGACGTCATCCACCAGCTGAAGCGCTGCCCCTTCCAGATCCGGCGCAGGCAGATCTCGGCGTAGCGGTCCAGCAGCCCGGTGTCCTGCCGGCGGTAGAAGCGTTCCAGCCCGCGGGCGAGGACGCGGATGTCGGCGATCGCCAGGTTCATGCCCTTTGCGCCGGTCGGCGGCACGATATGCGCCGCGTCACCGGCCAGGAACAGGCGGCCGTGGCGCATCGTCTCGCAGACGAAGCTGCGCATCGGCGTCACGCCCTTCTGGAAGATCTCACCCTCCTCCAGCTCGCTCCCGCAGCCGAGCCGACGGTGCAGCTCGTCCCAGATGCGGGCATCAGGCCAGAGCGCCGGATCCTCGTCCGGCGCGCATTGCAGGTAGAGCCGACTGATGCTGTTCGAGCGCATGGTGGCCAGCGCGAAGCCGTCGCGGTGGCGGGCATAGATCAGCTCCTCCGACACCGGGCGGGAACGCGACAGGATGCCGAGCCAGGCGAAGGGATAGACCCGTTCGAAGACCGCCAGGTCCGGGATGGCGGGGCGGCAGATACCGTGGAAGCCGTCGCACCCGCCGATGAAGTCGCAGTCGAGCGACTGCGCCACGCCGTCCCGGGTGAAGGTGACGCGCGGGCTGCCGGAGGTCACGTCATGCACCGCGACGTCGGCGGCGTCGAAGATCACCGGCGGGTTGCCGCGCACCGTGCCGGCGGCCAGCCGCGCCGCGATCAGGTCCTTCACAACCTCCTGCTGGCCATAGATGGTGACGGTGCGGCCCGTCAGCTCGGTCAGCGGGATGCGGTGGCCGGTGCCGTCGTAGCGCAGTTCGATCCCGTGATGGGCCAGCCCCTCGCGCCGCAGGCGGTCGGCCACCCCGGCCTCGGCCAGCGTGTCGACGCTGCCCTGTTCCAGAAGGCCCGCGCGGACCCGTTCCTCGACGTAGCGGCGGGACCGGTTCTCGATGACGACGCTGTCGATCCCCGCCAGGTGCAGCAGGTGCGACAGCAGCAGGCCGGACGGACCCGCGCCGATGATGCCGACCTGGGTTCGCATTGACTGCCGCTCCTTCATCGGCCCCGGTGGCGCGGGGGCAATACCGCTGCCCAATGTGCCCATTCGCGCCCCAATGGCAACGGGGCGCCGCCCATGGGCTTGGCAAGCCGCGCGCGCGTGCCGAAGCTGCATGCCATCCAACGGGGGACGTGCGGGAATGACGCGCAAGGTGGCGGTGGTGACGGGCGGGGCGCGCGGCATCGGGCGCGCCTGCGCGCATGCTCTGGCGGAACGCGGCTGCGACCTGGTGCTGGTGGACCTGCTGGCGCCCGAGATGGCGCGCACGGCGGCAGAGCTGGAGGGGATGGGCGCGCGGGCGCTGACCTTCGAGGCCGATGTCGCCGACCATGCGCGCGCCCACGCCATCGCGGCCGAGATCGACGCGCGCTGGGGGCGCTGCGACGTGCTGGTGAACAACGCCGGCAGGTCGAACCCGCGCGGCATCCTCGACTGCCCGGAGGAGGAGTTCGACCGCACCATCGCGATCAACCTGAAAAGCTGCTTCAACTACATCCAGGCCTTCGTGCCGCTGATGCGCCGCACGGTGGCGGTCCATGGCGGCGGCGGGCGCATCGTGTCCATGTCGTCGCTCAATGCGCATACCGGCGGCGTGACCAGCGCCGTCAGCAAGTTCGCCTATGCCAGCGCCAAGGCCGGCATCCTCGGCATGACGCGGGCGCTGGCGAAGGAACTGGGGCCGGAGATCGCGGTGAACGCCGTCTGCCCCGGCGTGATCGAGACCGAGATCGGCAATTCCCTGACCCGGTCGCGCGGCGCGGAACTGGCGCGCAAGATCGCGCTGGGCCGCGTCGGCAAGCCGGCCGACGTGGCCCGCGTGGTGGGCTTCCTGGCCTGCGAACAGCCGAGCTTCATCACCGGCCAGCACATCGTGGTGGACGGCTTCCAGTGGGAGATCTGAGCGCGCCTCCGCCCCCGCGCTACACGGCGCGGCCGAGCAGTATCCAGCCGATCAGCGCCGCGGCCGCCACCCAGGCCAGCACGACCGCGACCGCCCCGGCGCGGCTGACCGGCCTCGCGGCAAGGCCCTCCGCCTGCGCCCGCAACTCGGCCCGGAGCGGCGGCGGGATCAGGCGCAGCGTCAGCCACACCAGTCCGGGCAGCAGGATCACCTCGTCCAGGAAGCCGATCACCGGGATCACGTCGGGGATGAGGTCGATGGGAGAGAAGGCATAGGCCGCGATGCCCGCGGCCAGCAGCTTGGCCGCCCAGGGCACCGCCGGATGCCGTGCGGCGAGCCAGAGCAGGATGGCATCCCGCTTCACCGCCCGCGCCCAGCCCTTCAGCCGCGCCAGCACGGGCGCGGATCTCAGGCCCGCATCTCGGCCCCGACCGGGGGCGTGGAGCGGATCAGGGCGAGGATGTCGCGAGTGCACTTGCCGCACTGCGCACGGTGGCCGGCGGCCGCGTAGACATCCTTCGGGCGACGGGCGCCGCAACAGATGGCGCGCCGCACCTCGTCATCCGTGATGCCGTTGCAGAGGCAGACCCAATCCACCGGCGCCATCCCCTTCCCGTCGGGGCAAGCTAGCGCGAGGCCGGCTTCAATTGCAACTGATTCTCAGTCCGACAGCACCTTCAGCACCGCCGCCCCGTAGCGGTCCAGCTTGGTCCGCCCGACGCCGGGGATGGTGCCCAGCTGGTCCAGGCTGCGGGGCCGGCTGGCCGCGATCTCGGCCAGGGTGCGGTCCTGGAAGATGACATAGGCCGGCACGGACTGGGCCTGGGCCTCGGCCTTCCGCCATTCGCGCAGGCGTTCGAACAGCGGGTCGCCGGGGGTCGCGGCCGCGCCGGTCCGCGCGCCGCGCGGGGCATGCCCGACCCGCGCCACCTCCTCCCGCAGCATCACCTTCTCCTCGCCCTTCAGGATCGGGCGCGCGCCGTCGGTCAGCACCAGCTCGCCATGGTTCTCCACCGCGACGTCGAGCGCGCCGCGCGCCACGAGCTGCCGGGCCACGGACCGGCAGAGCGCATCCGCCATGTCCTTGCCGACGCCGAAGGTGGGCAGCCGGTCATGCGCGAACTGCGCCACCTTGTCCGTCAGCCGCCCGCGCAGCACGTCCACCACATGCCCAACGCCGAAGCGCTGCCCGGTGCGGTAGACGGCCGAAAGCAGCTTCTGCGCGGCGACGGTGCCGTCGAACAGGCGCGGCGGGTCCTGGCAGACATCGCAGTTGCCGCAGCGATCCTCCGACGCATCCTCCCCGAAGCAGCGCAGCAGCAGCTGGCGGCGGCAGGTCGCGGCCTCCGCGATCGCGACCATGGCGTCGAGCCGCTGGCGCTCGATCCGCTTCTGGGCGGGGTCGGCGGGGCTCTCCTCGATCCGGTGGCGGGCCAGCGCGATGTCGCCCGCACCGTACAGCAGCAGGGCGCGCGCCGGCAGGCCGTCGCGCCCCGCGCGGCCGATCTCCTGGTACCAGCTCTCCGGGCTGCGCGGCAGGTCGAGATGGACCACCCAGCGCACATCCGGGCGGTCGATGCCCATGCCGAAGGCGATGGTCGCGCACATCACCACCGCATCGCCGCGCGCGAAGCGGCGATGCGCGTCGCGCTTGGCGCCGGCATCCATGCCGGCATGGAAGCACAGCGCATCGTGGCCGTCCGCGCGCAGCCATTCGGCGGTCTGCTCGGTCTTGACGCGGGTGCCGCAATAGACGATGCCGGCGCCGCCCACGCCCGCATGTTCCTTGAGGAAGGCGCGCAGCTGGCCGCGTTCCTGGTCGCGCGGGCTCGCCTCGATGCGGATGTTCGGGCGGTCGAAGCCGCCGCGGAACACCGGGTCCTCGTCGAGGCCGAGCTGGCGGCGGATGTCCTCCACCGTGCGCGGATCGGCGGTGGCGGTCAGCGCCAGGCGGGGCGTGCGGGCGAAGCGTTCGGACAGCACGCCGAGCCCGCGGTATTCCGGCCGGAAGTGGTGGCCCCACTGGCTGACGCAATGCGCCTCGTCCACCGCGAACAGCGCGATGGGCAGCCCTTCGAGGCGCGACAGCATCCCCTCCAGCGTCAGCCGCTCGGGCGAGACGTAGAGCAGCTTCAGCTCGCCCGCATGGAGGTCGGCCAGCACCTTGCGGGCCTCGCCCTCCGGGAGGTCCGAATGCAGCGCGGCGGCGGCGATGCCCTGCTGCCGCAGCGCCGCCACCTGGTCCTCCATCAGCGCGATGAGCGGCGAGACGACGATGCCCGTGCCGTCGCGGCACAGCGCGGGCACCTGGAAGCAGAGCGACTTGCCGCCGCCCGTCGGCATCAGCACGAGGCCCGACCCGCCCGCGGCGACGTGCCGCACCACCTCCTCCTGCCGCCCGCGAAAGCCGGGGTGGCCGAAGACGCGGCTCAGGACATCGACGGGATCGGGCTGAAGCGTCTCGATCGGGAATCGACCATCATCGGGCATGGCGTCCCATGCCATGCCGGGGCCGTGGCGTCAGCCGGCGATGCGCGGCCGTTCCGGTGCGCGTCGCCCCCTGGCGGGGCGGCGTCGCGGCTCAGGCCGGGCCGATATGGATCTCGACGCGGCGGCTCTCCACCTCGGCGGACTGGAAGGGGACCGCGCCGCGGCCCTGGATCTGGATGCGGCCGCGCGGCACGCCGAAGCGCGCGAGCTCGGCGGCGACATGCTCCGCCCGCGCGCGGGACAGGGCGACGCTCGGCGCATGGGTGGGGTCGGGGGCGACGAAGCCCATCACCCGCACGACCTGGCCGGGGTAGCGCGCGGCGACCTGCGCCGCATCCTGCACGACGGCCAGCGCCTGTTCACGCAGCGCGATGCTGTCATCCTCGAAGAAGACGACGCGGACGGGCTGCCGGGAAAGGTCCGCGCCGAGCGGGTCGGTGGCGGAGCAGGCGGCGAGCAGCGAGAGCGGCAGGGCGGCGAGGGCGGCGCGACGGCGCATGAGGGGACTCCCACGGGATTCTCGGGGCATTGGTCGCCCGCCGCGCCCCGAGCGTCAATGCGGACCGGTCGGCACCCGGCGTTAATCCCTTCCCGGCCAGTGTGCCGCCGTGCCCGACCTCGCCGCGAGCCCCCCGCCCACCCTGCCCGACGCCCGGAGCTTCGACCCGGTGCGGTTTCCGGGCGTGGCCGAGGGCGAGGCCTGGCCGCCCCCCCGGCTGGACTTCGCCTCGCCCGTGCTGCGCCAGCCGGGCCTCGCCTTCGAGCGTGACGCGGGCGGCACCGTCGCAGTGGTGCGGAGCTTCCGGCACCTGCGCCTGGTCACGGACATGGAAGCGGCGCACCGGCTGCTCGACATCGCGCCGGGCACGCGGGACTTCCGCCTGCTGCGGCTGGTGCCGGCCGCGCTCCGCTGCACGGAGCGCATCGCGCCGGGCGACCCTATCCCGGGCCCGCTGCTGGAGGAGGACCCGGAGCCGCCGGAGGAACACCACCTCCAGGCCGCGACCGCCGCGCTGGTCGAACGCCTGGCCGGCGCGGCGGGCGAGGAGGGGGTGGCCCTGGCCGAGGCGATGCGCCGCGTCCCGCCCGGCCCTGCGATGTTCGAGGCCGCGGTCGCGCGCTGCGTCACCGAAGGCGGCTTCCCCATGGGCACGATGGCGCCGCTCGCCCGCCGCCTGCAGAAGCTGGCGGACGCCCATGCCCGCACCCTCGCCGCCCGCGACTCCCAGCCCGACTACGCCGCGATGGAACGCATGGTCCGCCGCACGCGCGACGTGCTGGGCAGCGACCGCCGCTGGGCGACCGACCTGCTGACCCGCGCGCTGGGCGCGCTGCTGCCGGAGATCTCGCGCCCGCGGCTGACGGCCGAGGCGCTGGCGGCGGCGGCCGAGGCCGCGATGCGCCGCCCCCTGCCGCCGGAGGCGCCGACGCGCCTGGTCCGCGAACAGGAAGCCTATCGCGACCGCCTGCTGGACCTCGGCGTCTTCTGGCGCCGCCTTGCGGCCGCCTGGCTGACCGTGGACCCCGAGACCACCGACCGGCGGGAGATCGAGGCGCTGGCGCGCAACGCGATCCGCCGCCTGTCGCTCCGCGCGCTCTACCGCGTGGAGGGCCCGCCCGGCAGGTGACCGGCCCCGGCGGCGCCCAGTGACGCCGCAACCGCGCCGGCCTGCTGGAACAGCGTCGGCGTCCCGCCGGAATGCAGGAAGGCCGCCGACCCGCCGCGCGGCAGCAGCCCCCCCACGGCCGCCGCCAGCCCGGCCATGGCCTTGCCGGTATAGGCCGGGTCGAGCACCAGCGATTCGCTGGTGGCGGCGAGGGCGAGGGCGCGCATCCCCGCCTCGCTCGGCCGCGCATAGCCGGGCGCCGCCTGGTCGTCCGTGATCGTCACCGCATCCATCGCGCCGGCGGCATCCCAGCCCAGCAGCGCCCCCGCGCGCGCGACGACGCCTTCCACCCAGGGCCGGAGCCGGGCGGCCGGCTGCTGCACCGAGACGCCGAGGAGGCGCACCGGCATCCCGAACTGCGCGAAGCCGAGCGCGAGGCCCGCCAGCGTCAGCCCCGACCCGCAGGCCAGGGCCAGCACGTCCGGCGCGCTGCCCGCGGCCTCGAAATCCGCGGCCAGCTCCTCGGCCGCCAGCGCCCAGGCGGCGGCGGCGAGCGGCGCGGTGCGCCCTGGCAGCTGCACGAGATGCGGCACACCGCCCGCCGCGCGCACCGCCTCCGCCTCCGCCTCGAGCCGCAGCGCGATGGCGGGGTCCCACGGGTCGGTCGCGTCCGTCCAGGACAGCTCCGCCCCGAACAGCCGCATCAGCAGCAGGTTGCCTGTCTCCTCCCTCCCGCCCGCGGCGCGCAGCAGCAGCCGGCAGCGCAGGCCCACCCGCGCCGCGCAGCCCGCCAGGGCCCGGCAGAAATTCGACTGGCTGGCGGCGGTTGTCAGCACCGTGTCGGCGCCGGCCGCGCGGGCCTCCGCCAGGATCAGCTCGATGGAGCGGATCTTGTTGCCGCCGAGCGCGGGGCCGGCCAGGTCCTCCCGCTTCACATGCAGCCGCTTCAGCCCGAGCGCGGCGGCGAGCCGCGGCGCGGACTGGTAGGGGGTGGGGGTCGCGGCAAGCGGGATGCGGGGCGGCACGGGCCGAGCATAGCCGCCCGGTGCCGCGCGCCTATCCCTCGCGGCACGCTGCGCCTCAGCCCTCGGTGTCGAGGGAGTAGCCGGCGGAGCGGACGGTGCGGATCACGTCCTCCTCCCCCTCCCCGTTCACGGCCTTGCGGAGCCGGCGGATGTGGACATCCACCGTCCGCGGCTCGACATGGATGTCGCGCCCCCAGACCGCATCCAGCAGCTGTTCGCGCGTGAAGACGCGGCCGGGGTGCTGGAGGAAGAATTCCAGCAGGCGGTACTCGGTCGGGCCGAGATGAAGCGCGCGGCCGTTGCGGGTCACCCGGTGGGCGTCCTGGTCCATGGTGATGTCGCGCCAGGCGATGCGTCCCTTCACGGGGACGCTGCCCGACCGGCGCAGCAGCGCGCGGATGCGCGCGAGCAGGGCTTCCATTGCGAAGGGCTTGGCGATGTAGTCGTCCGCGCCGGTGTCGAGCGCGCGCACCGCGTCCTGGTCCTCGGTGCGGGCGGTCACCATGATGATCGGCAGGTCGCGCGTGGCGGGCTTGCGGCGGATCTGGCGGCAGACCTCGAGCCCGGACAGCGCCGGCAACATCCAGTCCAGCAGGATTAGGTCCGGCCGGGACTCGGCGACGCGCAGCAGCGCCTCCTGCCCGTCGGCGGCCTCCTCCACGCGGAAGCCCTGCTTCTCCAGGTTGTAGCGCAGCAGCGTCAGCAGCGGCGCCTCGTCCTCCACGACGAGGATGATCGGCCTGGCGAGGTTGCCCGTGGCGTCCGGCATCGGACCTCTCCCCTCATTCCGGCGGCCGGACGACGGCATAGGCGGAGGCGTCGGCCTTGGGCCGGTCCTCCGGCAGGCTGTCGCCGCGGACGGCGTAGTGGACCGTCTCGGCGATGTTGGTCGCGTGGTCGCCGATGCGTTCCAGGTTCTTGGCGATGAACAGCAGGTGGATGGCGGCCGTGATGTTGCGCGGGTCCTCCATCATGTGGGTCAGCATCTCGCGGAAGATGCCGTTGTAGACGTTGTCGATCGGCTCGTCCGACGCCCACACCCGCTGCGCCGCGTCGGCGTCGTCGTTCACCAGAGCATCGATCGCGAGCTTCAGGTTCTCCTGCACCAGCACCGACATGCGCTGGAAGCCGTTGAGGCTGCCGAGCGCGGGCTGCTGCGCCAGCACCACGCTGCGCTTCGCGCCGTTGCGCGCATAGTCGCCGATGCGTTCCAGGTCGTGGCTGACCTTCATGGCCGCCACGATGAAGCGCAGGTCGGACGCCATAGGTTGGCGGGTGGCGAGGATGCGGATGCAGAAGGCCTCGATCTCGCGCTCCAGCTGGTCGAGCTGGACGTCGCGCGCCACGACCTCGGCGGCAAGCGCGGCGTCGCGCCGCACCAGCGCCTGCGTCGCATCATGCACCTGGCGTTCGGCGATGCCGCCCATGCGCGCGACCATGTCGCGCAGGCGGCGCAGCTGCTCGTCGTAGGAGCGGACGATGTGGTCGGGCCGGTCCATCGGCATCCTTGCGTTCCCCCTGCTCAGCCGAAGCGGCCGGTGATGTATTCCTGCGTCCGCCTCTCCCGCGGGGCGGTGAACATGCGCGCGGCGGGCGCCACCTCCACCAGCTCGCCCAGGTAGAAGAAGGCGACCTGGTCGGCGCAGCGCGCGGCCTGCTGCATGTTGTGCGTGACGATGCAGATGGTGAAGTCGCGCTTCAGCTCGTCGATCAGCTCCTCGATCCGCAGCGTGCTGATGGGATCGAGCGCGCTGGTCGGCTCGTCGAACAGGATCACCTCGGGCCGCACCGCGATGGTGCGCGCGATGCAGAGCCGCTGCTGCTGCCCGCCGGAGAGGCCGAGCGCGCTGGACTGCAGGCGGTCCTTCACCTCGCCCCAGATGGCCGCGCGGGACAGCGCCCATTCCACCCGGTCGTCCATCTGCGACTTCGACAGCTTCTCGTGCAGGCGCACGCCGAAGGCGATGTTCTCGTGGATGGTCATCGGGAAGGGGGTCGGCTTCTGGAACACCATCCCCACCTTCGCGCGCAGCTCGTTCAGGTCCACCTCGGGCGCGATCATGTTGCGCCCGTCCATCAGCACCTCGCCCTCCGCCCGCTGGCCGGGATAGAGGCTGTACATCCGGTTCAGCACCCGCAGCAGCGTGGACTTGCCGCAGCCTGACGGCCCGATCATGCCGGTGACCTGGCGGTCCGGCAGTTCGAGGTTGATGCCCTTCAAGGCCTTGTTGGCGCCGTAGTAGAAATCGAGGTTGCGGACGGAGATGCGGGATGCCGCGTTGATCGCCGCGTCGGACCGCGCCTGCATCCCCCCGAAGGAGGCGGCATCCGCGGCGGCGGGTTCGGTCGTGGAGCCCATGGGACGGACCTTCTCGCTCTCAGTTCTTCCGGCGCAGCAGGAACCGCGCGGCGACGTTGATGGCCAGCACCCCGAGCGTGGTCAGGAGCGCGCCGGACCAGGCGATGGCGATCAGGTCCGGGAAGCCGGAATTGGCCTGCTGGTAGATCGCGATGGGCAGGCTGGCCATCGCCTGCGACAGGTCGGCCGTGACCACATTGTTCCCGAAGGAGGTCAGCAGCAGGGGCGCCGTCTCGCCCGCGATGCGGGCGACGGCGAGCAGCACGCCGGTGACGATGCCCGACGCCGCCGCCTTGTAGCAGACCAGCACGATCATCTTCCACTTCGGCGCGCCGAGCCCGATCACCGCCTCCCGCAGCGTGTTCGGGATGAGCTGGAGCATGTCCTCGGTGGTGCGGACCACCACGGGGATGACGATGATCGCCAGCGCCAGCGCCCCGGCCAGGCCCGAGAAGCCGCCCATCGGCAGCACGACGAGCTGGTAGATGAACAGCCCGACCAGGATCGAGGGCGCCGAGAGCAGCACGTCCGACACGAAGCGCACCGCGTTGCCGAGCGGCGAGGACCGGGCGTATTCGGCAAGGTAGGTGCCGACCAGCAGCCCGATCGGCGTGCCGAGCGCGGTCGCGATCGAGACCTGGACCAGCGTGCCGACGATGGCGTGCAGCAGCCCGCCGCGCGGCAGCGTGTCGTCGCCATAGGTCGTGGGTTCGAAGGCGCGGGTGAAGATCGCGCCATCCATCGCCTCCAGCCCGCGCCAGGCGAGGGTCGCCAGGATGGAGGCGAGGAAGAACAGGCCGACCGCGGTCGCGCCGATGCAGAACCAGCGCACCGCGGCATCCACCGCGCGGCGCCGGCGCGCCAGGGCGCGCGCCACCGCGGGATCCTTCGGTTGGAAGGCGGCCGCCCCGGCCTGGAGGGTCGTGCCCATCGCTTCAGCCCTTCAGCCGCGACCGCAGCATCCAGCGGCTCGCCGCCAGCACCACGAAGGAGATGACGAACAGCAGGAAGCCGAGCGCGAGCAGCGCCGATTGCTTCAGGCTGCCCATGAGGCTTTCCGGGAATTCCAGCGCGACGACGGAGGCGATGGTGGTCGAGGGATCGAACAGCGAGCCCGGCAGGCGGTTCGCGTTGCCGATCACGAAGGTCACCGCCATCGTCTCGCCCAGCGCGCGGCCGAGGCCGAGCATGATGCCGCCCACGACGGAGCTGCGGGTGTAGGGCAGCACCACCCCGCGCATCACCTCCCACCGCGTCGCGCCGAGCCCATAGGCGCTTTCCTTGTAGACCGGCGGCACCTGCTCGAACACGTCGCGCATGGTGGCGGCGATGAAGGGCAGGATCATGATCGCCAGCACGAGCGAGGCGGCGAAGACCGAGGTGCCGGCGTAGTTGCTGCTCTCGAACAGCCAGCCGACAAGCGGCAGCGCGGCCAGCGCCTCGCCGAAGGCCAGCTGGATGTGCAGCTGCACGAAGGGAACCAGCACGAACAGGCCCCACATGCCGTAGATGATGGAGGGGATCGCCGCCAGCAGCTCGATCGCGGTGCCGACCGGCCGCTTCAGCCAGCCGGGCGCGAGTTCGGTGAGGAAGAAGGCGATGCCGAAGGCCACCGGCACGGCAAGCGCGATGGCCAGCACGGCGGTCGCGACGGTGCCGAAGACCGCGACGAGCGCCCCGTACTCCTCGCGCCCCTCCACCGGGTTCCAGGCGGTGCTCCACAGAAAGGGCACGCCGAATTCCCGGAACACCGGCAGCCCGCCGACGAACAGCGTGACGATGATGGCGCCGAGGATGAGCAGCACCAGCAGCCCCGCCCCGCGGCAGAGCTGCTCGAATACCTTGTCGCCCAGGCTGCCGGCGCTGCGGCGCCGGACCGTTGCCTGCGCCACGGGGGCCGCCCCCGCCACGGAACTCTGCAACGCCTGCTCTCCCCGGTTGCGTGCGAGGCGGCGGGGCCGGGCGCGGTGCCAGGCCCCGCCGCGGGTTCTCAGCCGACCGGCCAGAGCGACTGGCCGTCCGGCGCCTTCACCTGCGGCCAGGCAGCGCGCACGGCGTCGTGCACGGCGGCGGGAAGCGGGATGTATTCCAGCCGCCGCGCCGCATCCGCGCCGTTGCGGAACGCCCAGTCGAAGAAGCGCATCGCGTTGCGGCTCGCCGCCACCTTGTCCGCCGCGGGGTTGACCGGCAGCAGGATGAAGGTGGGGGAGACGATCGGCCAGGTGTTTGCGCCGCCGAGGTCGATCAGGTCCGCCGCGAAGCCCGGCACGTTCCAGTTCGCCTGCTCGGCCGCGGCGATGAAGTTCGGCATCTCCGGCCGGACGAAGTTGCCGGCCTTGTTGCGGAGCTGCGTCGTGACCAGGCGGTTGACCGTGGCGTAGGCGTTCTCGGTGTAGCCGATGGCGCCCGGCGTGTTGCGGACGCTGTTCGACACGCCCTCGTTCCCGCGCTGGCCCTGGCCGACCGGCCATTGCACGCTGGTGCCCGCGCCGGGCCCGGACTTCCAGGCATCCGACATGCGCGCAAGGTAGGTGGTGAAGACGAAGGTCGTGCCGGAGCTGTCGGCGCGGTAGACCGGGCTGACCGGCAGGTTGGGGATGCGCAGGTCGCGGTTCAGCTCGGCGATGCGCGCGTCGTTCCAGCGGGTGATGCGGCCGAGATAGAGGTCGACCACGACCTCCGGCGTCAGCTTCAGGGCGTTGTCGGCCACCCCCGGCAGGTTCACGATGAGCACGACGGACCCCATCACGGTGGGGAACTGCAGCAGGTTCCTCTCCCGCAGCTGCGCCTCGGACAGGGGGGCGTCGGTGGCGCCGAAATCCACCGTGCGGTTGGTGATCTGGTTGATGCCGCCGCCGGAGCCGATCGACTGGTAGTTCAGCGTGACGCCGAGCGGCTCCCGCGCCGCCTGGCCCCAGCGTTCATAGACGGGCCGCGGGAAGGTCGCGCCCGCCCCGGTGACGGTGGCCTGCTGCGCGGCCGCCGGAAGGGCGGGAAGCACGAGGGCGGCACCGGTGCCGAGAAGAATGGTACGCCTGTTCACTGCGTCTCTCTCCGATCTGGGACGGCGGCCCGAGGGACTCGGTCGCGGCCCGTGACGCCGGGGTTCTAGGCGCGCTGCACGACCTCTGGATTGCAGTCCCGTGAAGCTTCGATGACGACAGGTCAGACAACCCAAGCGTGTTGTCGAGAGTTTCATCCCCCCGCAGACACAACCCTGAAGTGCAGTTCCGTCCGGTTCCAACCATTCGGCGTTCTGCCATAATGCAGGATCTCCGCCATCCGCCGCACCAGCGGCAGGCCAAGCCCGCCAAGCCGGTCGTCGTCGAGGGATGGCGGGGCGGCGGGGCTTGGTTCCTCCCGCGGGTCGAAGGGCTCGGCGGGATCCTCGATGGCAAGCGTGACGCCGCCGTCCGCAAGGCACAGCTCCACCAGCGCGGGCTCCGGCCCGGCGGGGTAGCGGCCATGCATGACCAGGTTGACGAGCAGTTCCTCGATGACCAGTCGCACGCGCCGGGCGGTCGCCAGGCCCACCCCCTGCCCGTCCAGCCAATCCGCGACCCGCTCCTGCGCCGCCTCCAGCGCCGCAAGGTCGGGTGCGACCGCAAGCCTCAGTCCGGCGCCGGGCTCAGGCAAGGTGCGCCAGCGCCTCCTCCTCCGTGCCGAACAGCGGCAGCACGGCGTCGAGCGACATGGCGCCCAGCACCTCCGCCACCATCGGCTGCGCCCCGAACAGCGCCACCCGGCCGCCGCGCCGCGTGACGACCCGCGCCACCGACAGCAGCAGCCGGATCCCGAGCGAGGAGAGGAAGTCGAGCCCCTGCATGTCCAGCACGGCGCTTCGCCCCGCCGCTGCGACCGCGGCGGTGAAGGGGGTTTCCACCCCGCCCACCGTCGCCGAATCCAGCCGGCCATGCAGCACGACCTTGTTGGCCGAAGGGCCGATCTCCACCACCTCGAACCGCACTGCGGAACCTCCTTCGGAACATGCCGGGCACATCTATACCCAGCACGCGCCCCGTCCCGTGACAATTCGGCGACGGCACAGGCTCACCGTCCCCGGCTTTCCGCCAGGTGGTCGAAGCGGTGGCGGTAGGTGCCGAGGCCCTGGGTCTGGCCGCGCAGTTCCAGGATCAGGTCGTGCAGCTCGGCGGCCGGGACCATCGCCTCCACCTCGTCCCATCCGGGCCGGCCGGGCTGCTCGGCATATCCCAGGATCTGGCCGCGCCGATTCGTCAGCAGCCGCTGCGCCGCCGGGGTGAAGGCGGCGGGGACGATGACGGCAACATGCTCCACCGGCTCCAGCAGCACCGGCTCGGCCTTGGCCAGCGCCTCCTGCAGGGCCATGCGGGTGGCGGTGGCGAAGGCCATGTCGGAACTGTCCACGGTGTGGAAGCCGCCATCCACCAGCGTCACCTCGATATCCACCACGGGATTGCCGAGCGGGCCCTTGCGCGCCGCCTCCTCCGCCGCCTCGCCGCAGGCGGGGATGAACTTGCGCGGGATGGCGCCGCCGACGATCTGGTCCACGAAGGCGAAGCCGGCGCCGCGCGGGCGGGGCGCCACTTCCAGCGTCACGTCGGCGAACTGCCCGTGCCCGCCGGTCTGGCGCTTCAGCCGCGCGTGCTGGCGGACCTTCTGGCGGATGGTCTCGCGGAAGGGCACGCCCGGGCGGCGCGCGGCGATCCGCATGCCCTGGCCCAGCCGTTCCAGCGCGGCGCGCAGGTGCTGCTCCCCCTGGCCCTTCAGCACCGTCTCCCCGGTTTCCGCCACATGCTCCACCGCCAGGGAGGGGTCCTCCTCCACCAGCCGCGCCAGGGCGGTGCCCAGCCGCACCTCGTCCTTGCGGTCCTCGGGCGCGATGGCCAACGCGTAGGTGGCGGCGGGCGGCGCGGGGAAGGGCAGCCGCGGCCCGCCCAGCGTGTCGCCCGTGACCACCCCCTCCAGCCGGCCGAGCGCGACCACGTCGCCGGCCACGGCTTCCGTCGCCTTCGTCGCCTCCCCGCCCGGAAAGCGCCAGAGCCCGCCGATGCGCTGCCCGCCGAGGCTCCCGCCGTCCCGCACCGCGCCGCGCCACAGCCGCACCTGCGAAAGCCGCCCGGCATGGCCGGCCTGCACGGTGCGGAAGACCTGCGCCACCGGCTCCGCCCCGGCGGGGATGCCGAGCCGCGCGGCGGTTTCCGCCACGTCCGGGGCGTCATGGCGCAGCGCCTTCCACAGCCGCCGCACCCCCGCCGCATGTTCCGCCGCCCCGAGCAGCACGGCCACCGCATGGCCGGCCGCTTCCTCGGCGTGCAGGGGGCGGTAGAGCGCGGCGGGGTCGGGGGCGCGGTCCTCGACGATGGCCTCCAGCAGCGCATCGTCGTGGTCGGCCAGCGCCTCGGCCAGGGCTGCGCGGGCCTCCGCCTCGCGCGAGCGCATGGCGTCGGGCACCGGCACCTCCTCGGAGGGTGCGCCGTCGCGGTAGCGCCAGGCGCGTTCGCTGACCAGGTCGACATAGCCGACGACGCGCCCATCCTCGCGCCAGGGCACCTGGCGCAGCAGCAGGCGCCGGGCGGAGTGGTCCTGCAGCGCGGCAACGATGTCCCGCACCCGGCCGCCGAGGACGTCCACCTTGTGGACCAGCAGGATGGTCGGCGTGCCGCTTTCCTCCAGCAGCCGCAGGAAGGGCGCAGCCATCGCCGCGCGTTCCGGCGCAGGATCGACGACGAGGACCGCGATGTCCGCCACCGCCAGCGCGCAGGCCGAGGCGTGCAGCAGCTCGATCGAGCCGGGACAGTCCAGGATGGTCCAGGGATCGCCCAGGAAGGCGCCCTGCCCGATGCGGATCTCGGTCCCCGGCACATGCGCCCGGCCGTTGCCGGTGCGGCGCGCCGGCTGCCCCGCGGCGGCGAGCATCGCCTCGAACAGGGCGGACTTGCCGCTGCCATAGGGGCCGGTCAAGGCAACGCACCGGGGGGGATGGGCATCGGTCATGCGCGGCGTCTCCCTGTCCTGCTGGGGGGAGGCCGGCGGGCCGGCGGCCCCTGCCCGACGATAGCGCAGGACGGGCGGGAGGCGAGCGGAAAGCGCGGCCGGGGCCGCCTCGTCACGCCCCTGCGAAGGGCGGCGCGGAGGAAGCCCCCCCGCCCAGCGCCGCCCGCGCATGCGCGGCCAGCGCCCCGCAGGTCGCGACATGCAGCCCCGCGCGCGACGCCAGGTCCCCGAGGCTCTCCGCCAGGTAGCGGATGCGGTGCGGGGCGCCGAGCATCCAGGGATGCACGCCGAGGCCGAGCACGCGGCCGCCGCGCGGCTCGGCCAGCAGGCGGTCCAGCGCGTCCCGCACCAGGGCCGGCCAGCGCGTGACCGGCACGCGGCGCAGCCACAGCGTCTGCACGTCGTCCCATTCGCCGGGCGGCGGCAGGGCCAGCAGGCCGGAGGCGTGGCGATATGGCTCGTCGTCATTCGCCCAGTCCATCGACCAGGCGAAGCCCGCTTCCGCCAGCAGCCGCGTGGTCGCCTCCGTCGCGCCATGGTCCTGGCCGAGCCAGCCGGTCGCCCCCGGCCAGATCGCGCCGAGGCCGTCGCGCGCCCGCAGGATGTGCGCGCGCTGCTCCGCCTCCTCCATGCGGGACGTCACCATGCGGCTGGCGGAGATGCCATGCGCCACCGGCTCGAACCCCCGGTCACGGCAGGCGGCGACGATCTCGGGGTGGCGCTGCGCCGCCATCAGGTTCACCGCGACGCTCGCTGGCAGCTTCAGCCGGTCCAGCAGGTCCAGGATGCGCCAGATGCCGATGCGGTTGCCGTATTCGCGGTAGGAATAGGCGGTCCAGTCCGGATGGCCGCTGTAGAAGGCGCCCCGGAAGCGCGGGTCGCGATGCGTGCCCGCGGGCGGGTCGATTTCCGTGTGTTCCAGGTGCAGCAGGATGTAGGCCGCGACGCGCTTCCCGCCCGGCCAGCGGAAATCAGGCCGCGCGGGCTGCGGCGCCCAGGGATGGAGCCGGTGGTCCGGGCCGGGCGGAAGCGCGGTCATCGCAGGGCCGCGTCGTGGTGGTGGGCGAGGTACCAGTCGCACATCTCCGCCCCCGTCGCGAACCACACGCCCTCATGCCGACGCATATGGGCCAGGACCTCGTCCAGGTGGCGGATGCGGTGCGGGCGGCCCATGATGTACGGGTGCAGCGCCACGCACATCACCCGCGGCTGCGCCTGCCCTTCCGCGTACAGCGTGTCGAACATGTCGATCGCGGTGCGGCGGAACTCCTCGCCCTCATTCGCCCCGGCGGCGATCATCACGCCGTCGTTCAGGTCCATCTGGTAGGGCAGCGACACCAGCCGGCCGCGCCGCACGCGCACCGGCACGGGCTGATCGTCGTGGTAGAAGTCGCAGATGTAGTCGATGCCCGCCTCCGCGACGAGGTCGGGCGTGTTGAAGGTGTTGGAGGCGGCGGGCGAGAACCAGCCGCGCAGCCGCCGACCCGTCATCCGCTTCCAGGCGGCGACGCTCGCCCCGATCTCGGCGCGCTCCTCCTCCTCCGTCAGGTCCCAGTGGTAGCGCGTGTTGTAGATGCCGTGGCTGAACACGTCCCAGTCCCGCGCCAGCATGGCGTCCAGCACCTCGGGGAACATCTCCCCCACCGCCATGGAGAAGGAGACGCTGCCGCGGATGCCGTGCGCGTCCATCACCTCCATCATCCGCCACACCGCGGCGCGGTTGCCGTAGTCCTTCAAGGAATAGGAAAGGATGTCGGGATGCGGCGTGCGCGGCCAGGGATCGCGCGGGCCGCGGCGGGCGGGCAGGAACTCGTAATGCTCGATGTTCGGGCAGACCCAGACCGCGAGCCGCGCACCGCCGGGCCAGGTGAGCTTCGGGCGGAAGGGCAGCGGCGCGTGGGGGAAGCGGGCCTCGGGGTCGATCACGCGACCACGGCCTCCGCCTCGATCTCCACCAGATAGGGCCCGACCAGGCGCGCCACCTCGACCAGGGTGTTGGCGGGGCGGGCCTCGGCGAAGACGCGGCCATGGACGCGGCCGACCGCTTCCCAGTCATTCGCGTCGCGCAGCCAGATGCGGGTCTGCACCACATCCTCCATAGTGCCGCCCAGCGCCTCGATCGCGGCGGCGATCTTGTCCAGGATGTAGACCGCCTGGCCATGCGCGTCGCCGGGGCAGACGACGCTGCCATCGGTGTGGGTGGCGGTGGTGCCGCTGACCAGGATGCGGTCGCCCACGCGCAGCGCGCGGCTGTAGCCGCATTCGCGTTCCCAGACGCTGCCGGAATCCACGCGCAGCCGGCCGGGGCGGAACTCCGTCGCGGCATAGGTCCTCGGCAGGTTGCCGAGATGGTGGCTCAGGTCGCCCGCGGCGGTCAGGTAGGGCGGCCTGCGGTATTCGTCGCCGCAGTCGCCGGGGATGGGCTGCGCACCCGCGAAGGCGTGGTCCAGCCGCGCGCGGTCCTCCGCGTCCAGCGCGAAGCCGAACAGGCGCAGGTTGTCGGCGCGGTGCTCGGCCTCGGTCAGCCGCACGCCGACGATCACGGCGCCCACCGCCGGGTGTTCCAGCACCCAGCGCGTCGCGACATTGGCGACCGAGACGCCGTGCCGGCGCGCGATCCCCGCCACCTCCCGCAGCAGGCCCTGGAAGGCCGCCCAGCCGCCCATCGCGCCGATGAAGCGGCGGTACTTCATCTTCGACCAGTCGGAGATGTCGGCCTCGGCCGGTTCGTCCCGCCCGAGCCAGCGTTCGGACAGGAAGCCGCCGCCCAGCGTCCCGTAGGCGAGCAGCCTCACGCCATGGGCCAGGCAAAGTTCGCTCATCCGCCCCGCCGCGCGGCGGTCGAGCAGGGAGAAGGAGAGCTGGTTGGTGACAACCGGAAGCCCCTGCTTCAGCGCGACGCGCAGGTGGTCGGTGTCGAAATTGGTGACACCGATGTGCCGCAGCGCGCCCTCCGCGCGCATCGCCGCCATCTCCCGCAGGGCATCGAGCCAGGCGGGGTGGTGGAAGCTCCACCAGTGGAACTGCATCAGGTCCGGCACGGCGCCGAGCCGCGCGATGCTGCGGCCCACGCCTTCGCGCACGATGTCGCGCGTCATCGGGCCGGGGGTGGGCACCCATTTCGTGAACAGGCCGGCCTGGCCGCCGTTGCGGCGGAACAGGCCGGCGATGTCCTCCGCCCCGCCATAGTGGTCGGCCATGTCGAAGCTGTCGAAGCCGGCCTCGGCGTAGTCGGCCAGCGCGGCGGCAGCGGCGGCGTGGTCGAGCCCCCGCCCCTCGCGTTCCTGGTCGGCCACCTGCCACAGGCCGGTTACGATGCGGCTGGCCTCCAGCCCCGGTGCGAGCAGGATGCGCGGCGGGCGCGGGCGGTGCGGCATCAGCGCGGCGCGATCTGGCGCTGCACGGCCTGCACTTCCTCCGTCGTCATCTGGCCGACGGTCGTGATCTCCCCGTTCTGGATCCGCCACTTGCGGAAGGGGCCGGTGATGTCGCCGTTCTGGTCGAACTCGACCGGGCCGATCACCCCGATGTAGCGGATGCGCTGGCCGGCGCGGATCAGTTCCAGTCCGCGGGCGAAGCCTTCAGGTCCCGCATGGACCTCGGTGCCGCCGGGCGCCGTCACGTCCCGGATCGCGTCGCGGATCGCCGCGGGTTCGAAGCGGCCGGCGCGCGCGACCGCGAGGCCGAGGATCGCCGCCGCGTCGAAGGCGCGGTCGGCCGCCGGCGCGCCGGCGCCGAAGCCGCCGGACATGGCGGGATAGGCGCGGGCGAAGAACTCGGTCGAGGGCGTGGAGACGGTGCCGGAGGAGGTGCCGAAGGCGTTGTTCAGGAAGCGCGGGCCGACATCGCGGATGAAGTCGGCGCTGTTCATGCCGTCGTTCAGCAGGAAGGTCTGCGCCCCGCCCTGCTGGATCCAGGTGCGCGCGATGGTGGTTCCGTCACCCGGATAGCTGACGAGGTACAGCGCCGGCGGGTCGCCCGCCAGGGCGCGCGTCACCTCCGGCGCGTAGCTCGCCTGGCCCTGGTTGTAGGGCGTGACGGTGGTGATCTGCCCGCCGAGCGCCGTGTAGGCGCGGCGGAACTCGTTCACCATGTTCACGCCGAAGTCGTTGTTGACGTGGATGATGGCCAGCCGCCGCAGCCCCTGGTCCATGGCGTAGCGCGCCGCCGCCGTGCCCTGCAGCGCGTCCGAGGTGATGGTGCGGAAGAACCACCCGCGCGTCTGCCCTTCCGCCGCCATGCGCGTCAGCGTGGGCGAGGAGGAGGCGGGCGAGATCTGCACCACCCCCGCCGGCCCCGTCACGCTGGTGACGATGGGGATGGACACGCTGCTGATGATGCCGCCGATGATCGCCGGCGTGCGCCGCAGGTCCACCAGCTGCCGCGCCTGGTCCACGGCCACGCTGCCCTGGGACTGCGCGTCGCGCAGTTCGAAGCCGAGCCGGCAGCCGGCGATCCCCTGCGCCCCGGCGGCGGCGTTCAGCTCGTTGAAGGCGAGCTCAACGGATTTCGCGGCCGCCTGGCCGAAGCGCCCGGCGGGCCCGGTCAGGGAAACCACCATGCCGACATTGTGGGTGCAGGACGGCGCCTGCGCCATGGCGGGCGCGGCGGCCAGGGCGGAGGCGGCGAGGGTCGCGGCGAGCGCCGCGCGGCGGACGATGCTCATGGAGGTCTCTCCGGCTCCCGGACGTGATGGATTTTCGGCAATGTCGCCGCGCCCGCGCGGCTTGTAAACCGGCCTCAGGCCGGCGGCGGGGTCACCCAGGTTTCCTGCACGAAGACCCAGCGCGGGCCGCCAGGCGCCAGGCGGAACAGCGCGGCCGCGCGGCGTGCGGTCTCGACCCCGCCCGTCAGCCATTGCCGCTCGACATAGTGCATCAGCAGCAGGGGCGGGGCGGCGTGCAGCACCGCCAGGTCTTCGACCGCGATGCGGAAGCCCGCGCCGCGCAGGCCGCGGCCGCGCGCCAGCATGTCCAGCACGCCGGCGCGGTCCAGCTTCCGGCCGTCCGGCATCACCATCGCGAAGCCGGGGTCGAAGGCGGCCTCGAAGCGCGCGGCGTCGCCCTGCCCGGCGCCGAGCCAGGATTCGAACAGCGCGTGCAGCGCGACGACCTCGGCCGCGCAGGCCTCGGCCTCAGTCACGGTTCAGCTCGTACTTCATGATGCGGCCATGCGGGCCGGCTCGGTCGCGTTCCAGCGCGTAGAAATCTCCGCCCGGGCCCGGATGCGCCGCCAGCACGGCATCGATGGCGGCGCGGTCGGCGGCATCCAGCGCAAACCGGAACACCGCCAGGTTGTCGGCCAGGTGCTCGGCGTAGCGGGCGCCGACGATGGCCCCCGCCACATGCGGCTGGTCCAGCACCCAGCGCGTGGCGACGGCGGTGATCGAGACGCCGTGCCGCCGCGCGATGCCGTCCAGCAGGCGCAGCAGCGCCTGGAAGGCGTCCCAGCCGCCGAATTCCTCGATGATGAGGCGGTACTTGGTCAGCGAACGGTTGGCCAGCGGCTGCGCCGGGTCCGGCTGGCCGAGCCAGCGCGCGGACAGGAATCCCCCCGCCACCGTGCCGTAGCAGAGGAACCGCATCCCGGACCTTGCCGCCAGCGCCGAAAGCGGCCCGGCCGCGCGGCGGTCCAGCAGCGAATACTGCACCTGCATCGACACCAGCGGCACCCCGGCGGCCAGCATCGCTTCCGCATGAGGCGTATCGAAGTTGGTGCCGCCGACCTGGCGGATCTTGCCCTTCTCCCGCAGCCTGGCCAGGTGCCCGGCCGCCGCGACGAAATCGCCCAGGGCGTAGTCCCACCAGTGGAACTGCACCAGGTCCAGCGCATCCGCCCGCAGCCGCGCGAGCGAACGGTCGATCGTGCGCTCCACCTCGGCGGCGGACAGGGTGGGAAGGGCCGAAAGGTCCGGGACGTATTTCGTGTGCACCTTCAGCCGCGCGCGGTCCGCGGGGCCGAGCGTGGCGCGGAAGGCGCCGATCATCTCCTCGACCCCGGTGTAGATGTCCGCGCAGTCGAAGGTGGTGACGCCGGCATCGAGGAAGGCGCGCATGTCGGCGATGGCGCGGCCGCGCTCCACCTCCCCATGTCCGCCGGCTAACTGCCAGCCGCCGCGGATCAGGCGGGAGATGGCGTAGCCCGGGGCAAGCCCGAAACCCTCCACGGTCATGGCGCGGGCACCGCGGTGGTGGCGGCGTGGCTGAAGCGGCGGAGTTGCGTGCGGGTGATGCGGAAGCGGCCGGGGCAGTTCGGGTCCGGGCAAGCGACCTCGGCATCCGTGCTCATCCAGTCCATCGGATGCGTCGGCCGCTGCTTCGCGGGCAGCAGCGGCAGCAGCGCGGCCAGCGAGTAGACCGAGAAGCCCTGCCCCGGCGGCAGGTGCAGCATCTCGCCGCGCAGCTCGAAATGGTCGCCGGGCACGGCGCCGCACCACAGCTTCGCGCCCTCGGGCGCCACCACCTCCACGCGGAGGTCCCAGAGGTCGAATCCGTCGTCCATCGCCAGCCTCCCGAAGGGTGCTATGTCATCCCCCTCGCGCCGGGGCGCAAGCCGGGGCTTGACCGCGCGCGGCGGCGCCGCTTGATGCCGACAGGACCGGGAGAGGCCGCGCATGCCCGTCGCGCAGCGACAGGAACAGACAACCGCGGGGCGGCAGGGCCTCCTCGTCGCGGAGCGGCTGACCAGGGCCTTCGGCGGGCCGCCGGTGGTGGATGGCGTGTCCTTCACCCTGGCGCGCGGCAGCATCACCGGGCTGATCGGGCCGAACGGCGCGGGCAAGACCACGCTGTTCAACCTCATCGCCGGCAGCCTCGCGCCCGGCGGCGGCACGCTGACGCTGGACGGCGCGCGCATCGACGGGCTGCGGCCGGACCAGGTCTTCGCCCGCGGCCTGGCGCGCACCTTCCAGATCCCGCGCCCCTTCCCCGCCATGACGGTGCTGGAGAACGTGATGCTGGCCCCGCCCGGCCAGGCGGGCGAACGCTTCTGGACCAACTGGCTGCGCCCCGCCGCCGTGGCGGCCGAGGAACGGCGCAACCGCGACCGGGCGATGCTCTGGCTGGATTTCGTCGGGCTCGCGAAGCTGTCCGCCCAGCCGGCCGGCGTGCTGTCGGGCGGGCAGCGCAAGCTGCTGGAACTCGCCCGCGTGCTGGTGGCCGAACCCCGGCTGATCCTGCTGGACGAGCCCGGCGCCGGCGTCTCGCCCCCCCTGCTCGCCCTCATCATGGAGAAGATCGCGGAGCTGAACGCGCGCGGCACCACCTTCCTTGTCATCGAGCACAACATGGACCTGGTGATGACGCTCTGCCGCCCCGTGCTGGTGCTGGCGCAGGGCAGGCTGCTGCTGGAGGGCAGCCCGGAGGAGGTGCGGCGCGACCCGCGCGTGGTGGAGGCGTATCTCGGATGACGCCGGCGCTTGCGGTCGAGGCGGTGGAGGGCGGCTACGAGCCCGGCCTGCCCATCCTGCGCGGCGCCTCGCTGCGCGTCGCCCCGGGCGAGATCGTGGCGCTGCTCGGCCCCAACGGCGCGGGGAAGTCCACGCTGGTGAAGGCGGCGGCGGGGCTGGTGCCGGTCTGGTCGGGGCGCGTCCTGCTGGACGGGCGCGACATCACCGGCATGCCCGCGCACCGCATGGTGCATGAGGGGCTGGGCTTCGTGCCGCAGACCGAGAACGTCTTCACCAACCTCTCGGTGCTGGAGAACCTGCAACTCGCCGCGGCGCTGGTCGCGAAGTCGCGGCGGCGCGACATCGCGGGGATGTTCGCCCTGTTCCCCGACCTCGACCGGCAGCGCGGGCTGGCGGCGGGGCGGCTTTCCGGCGGGCAGCGGCAGATGCTGGCCGTCGCCCGCGCGCTGGTCGCCTCGCCCGCCGTGCTGATGCTGGACGAGCCCTCGGCCGGGCTGTCGCCGAAGCTGGTGGGCGTGGTGTTCGACCGCCTGCGGGCGGTGCGCGACACCGGCGTCACCATCCTGCTGGTCGAGCAGAACGTGAAGGCCGCCCTGGCGCTGGCCGACCGCGCGGTGGTGCTGGTGGAGGGGCGGGAGAGGCTGGAAGGCCCCGCCGCCGAACTGGCCGGCGACCCGCGGATGGCGGGCCTCTATCTCGGCGCGGCGGCGGAGGCGCATTGAGATGCTGCAACTCCTCGCCGACGGGCTGATCGTCGGCTCCGTCATCGCGCTCGGCGCGGTCGGGCTGACGCTGACCTACTCGATCCTGCGCTTCGCCAATTTTGGCCAGGGCGAGTTCATGACCTGGGGCGCCTACCTGGCGGTCACGGCGCTGGCCTTCGTGCTGGCGGTGACGGGCGGCGGCGTGATGGAGCCGCTCGGCCCCTTCTCCTTCGGCTGGCAGCTGGTCGCGGCGATGGTGCTGGCGGCGGCGCTGACGGCGGGGCTGGCGCTGCTGGTGGACTGGGCACTGTTCCGACGCCTGCGGCGGGGCAACGCCATCACCCTGGTGATCGCAAGCTTCGGCGCGGCGCTGGCGCTGCGCAACCTGGTGCAGTTCCTCTACGGCACGCTGCCCGAATACTACACGCGGGAGATCCAGATCGCGGTGCGGCTGGTCCCGCGGGACGTGCTGGGCGGGCTGCGGATCACGCCCGACCAGATGCTGGTCATCGGCATGGCGGGCGCGGTGGTGCTGGGCCTGCACCTGCTGCTGACGCGGACCACCCTTGGCCGCGCGATGCGCGCCACGGCGATGAACCCCGCGCTCGCCCGCGTCGCGGGCGTGGATGTGGAAGGCGTGATCCGCGCCACCTGGGTGATCGGCGCCGCGCTCGCCGCGGTGGCGGGGGTGATGGCGGGCATCGTCGGGCAGGTGCGCCCGATGCTGGGCTTCGACCTGCTGCTGCCGCTGTTCGCCGCGGCCATCCTGGGGGGCATCGGCAGCGTCTGGGGGGCGGTGCTGGGCGGCTTCATCGTCGGGCTCGCGGAAAGCTTCTCGGTCCCGCTGTTCGGCGCCGAGTACCGCGCCGCCACCGCCTTCCTCGTGCTGATCGCCATCCTGCTGCTGCGCCCGACCGGGCTGTTCGGGGAGAAGCCGTGATGGAGACGCTGCCGGCGCTGAACTACCTCGCCTTCTTCCTCGTCTTCGCCGGCGTCTTCGCGGTGATGGCGCTCGGGCTGAACTTGCAATGGGGGTTCACCGGCCTGTTCAACGTGGGCGTCGCAGGGTTCGTCGCGATCGGCGCCTACGCCTCCGCCCTGCTGACCGGCCCGCCGGAGCCGGGGCGGCTCGGCGGGTTCGGGTTGCCGATCCTGGCCGGCTGGGTCGGCGCGATGGCGGCATCGGGCGCCGCGGCCTTCGTGGTGGGCGTGGCCGCGCTACGCCTGCGTGAGGACTACCTGGCCATCACCACCTTCGGCATCGCGGTGGTGATCCAGCTCGTCGCGCTGAACGCGCAGGGGCTGACGGGCGGGCCCTTCGGCATCCAGTCCATCCCGAAGCCCTTCGCGGAGGCACTCGGCACCGGGCTGGCCTGGAACCTCGCCTACCTGGCGCTGGTCGCCGCGGTGCTGGCCGCGGCCTGGATCGGGCTGGAAAGACTGGTGGCCAGCCCCTGGGGCCGCGTGCTCCGCGCCATCCGGGAGGATGAGGCGGCGGCCGCGAGCCTGGGGAAGCGGGCGGCCGCGTTCCGGCTGCAGAGCTTCGTGCTCGGCTGCATGCTGATGGGCCTCGGCGGTGCGCTCTACGCGCATTTCGTCGGCTACATCGCGCCGGAGGACTTCCTGCCGATCCTCACCTTCCAGGTCTGGGCGATGCTCATCGTCGGCGGGTCCGGCAACAATGCAGGCGCCGTCCTTGGCGCCGTGCTGGTCTGGGCGATCTGGAGCGTGAGCGGCGGCCTGATCCGGGAGGTGCTGCCCGCGGCCGAACAGGCGCGCGGCGCGGCGCTGCAGGTGGTGCTGATCGGCGTGATGATCGCGGCCATCCTGGTGCTGCGGCCGCGCGGGCTCCTCGGCGAACGCGCGCGGGTGTCGCGGCACGCGGGGGAGTAGGCCGCACCCCTACCCCCCTGCCCCGCCGGGCTTCAGTTCAGCGCGTTCTTCACGAAGCGGCCCGCCTGCATGATGGCGGGCAGATGCGCGCCCTGGTTCGTCAGCAGCGACAGGTCCCGCAGCGGGTCCCCCTCCACCACGACCAGGTCCGCGAAGGCGCCGGGCGCCACCACGCCGATCTTCCCCTCCATCCGCAGCAGCTTCGCCGCATGCATCGTCGTGCTTCGGATGACCTCGATGGCCGGCAGCACGCGGCCGCGGATGACGAATTCCTCGGACTGGTGGCGGTGCATGTCGCCGAGCAGGTCGGTGCCGAAGGCCATGGTCAGCCCGGCATTGCGCATCTTCTCCAGGCTCGACAGCCCGGCGAGCCGCACGGTGTCGATCTTGTCCACGCTCTCGGGCCCGAGGCCGAGGGACGCGCCCTCGTTCCGCAGCGCCTCGTAGGTCACCAGCGTCGGGCAGGCGATGGCGCCGGCGGCGGCGGCGGCGCGGGCGGTGGATTCCTCGATGAGGTTGCAGTGCTCCAGGCTGCGCACCCCGCATTCCACCGCGCGGGCGATCGCCTGGTCGGTGTAGAGATGGGCGGCGACATAGGTCTGCGCCATCTCCGCCTCCTCCACCGCGGCCCGGATCTCGTCCTTCGAATAGCCGAGGAAGGCGATGGGATCGGTGGGGGAGGCGACGCCGCCATTGGCCATGATCTTGATGTAGTCGGCGCCGGCCTTGATCTCCTCGCGGCAGGCGCGGCGCACCGCGTCCACCCCGTCCGCGATGCGGCCGAGGCAGCCGAGCCGCGCTTCGAGATACGACATCTCGCGGCTGTCGTAGCGGCCGCGGCCGTCGCTGTGGCCGCCGGTGGCGGAGATGGCCTTGCCGCAGAGCACCATGCGCGGCGCCTCGAAATGCCCCTCGTCCCGCGCCGCGCGCAGGCCCTGGGTGGCGCCGCCGAGGTCGCGGATGGTGGTGAAGCCGCGCATCAGCATCCCGTGCATGATCTTCGCCGCCCGGAACGCCACCAGCGCATCCGGCAGCAGCGCATGGCGCGAGAGATTCACCTCGGACGCGATGACATGCACATGCGCGTCGATCAGGCCCGGCATCAGCGTGCGGCCCTTCAGGTCCACGCGGCGCGCCGCCTCGGCCGTGATGCGCTTGTCCGAAACCTCCCTGATCGTCCCGCCCTCGACCAGGACATGGCCGTCCACCGCGCCATCGGCGGTGCCGTCCAGGATGCGGGCATTCTCGAACAGGGTCATGGTCATCGCGGCATTCTCCTTCGCGCCGGACCCTAGACCATGATCCGCGCTGATTGAAGCGCCGCTCATGGTCTAGGCTGTTGTATTGCCGCGTGATTCACGCCTCCGGCCGTTCCAGCCTGCGGCGATCACGCGCTAGAACGAGACCCCCTGCTCCGCCAGCCGTGCCTTCACCAGCGCCTTCGGCACCTTGCCGTAGCCGGATTTCGGCAGCGCGTCCCAGACCACCACGCGCAGCGGCTGCTTGTAGCGGGCGATGCGGTCGCGCAGATGCGCCAGCACCGCATCCTCCGTCACCGTAGCCCCTTCGCGCGGCACCACGCAGGCCACCCCGGCCTCGCCCCATCTCGGATGCGGCAGGCCGACCACGGCGCATTCGGCGACCGCCGGATGCGTCAGGATCGCCTCCTCCGCCTCGCGCGGGTATACGTTGGACCCGCCCGAGATGTACATGTCGGACGCCCGGCCGGTGATCCACAGGAATCCCCGCGCGTCGAGCCGCCCGAGGTCGCCGGTGTGGAACCAGCCATGCGCGAAGGCCGCGCGGTTCGCCTCCTCGTTCTCGAAGTAGCCGGCGAAGACGGCGGGGCCCCGCACGCAGATCTCGCCCACCGCATCGGGCGGCAGGCGGGTGCCCTGCGCGTCCAGGATCGCGATCTCCATCCCCGTGCGCGCCACGCCGCAGCTGCCGGCATTCTCGGGCAGGTGCATGTCGGGGCGCAGCACGGTGATGTTGCCGGTCACCTCGCCCAGCCCGAAATACTGCACCAGGCAGGGGCCGAGCTTCGCCAGCGCCTCCGCCTGGTCCGCCGCGTACATCGGCGCGCCGGCGTAGACGACGTGGCGCAGGCTGGAATGGTCGTGCCGGTCCACCGCCGGGTGGCGCACCAGCGCGGTCAGGATGGTGGGCACGGTGAACATGTTGGTGACGCGGTGCTTCTCCACCAGCGCCCAGGCCTCGGCGGGGTCCAGCCTCTCGCCTGCCGTCAGCACCGTCGCCGCGCCCCGCGCCACCTGCGCCAGCTGGTGGATGCCCGCGCCGTGCGACAGCGGCGCGACGACGAGGGAGGCGTCGCGCTCCGTCGTGCCCGGCATCAGGTCCGCCAGGTGGTTGGTGACGACGAAGGCCATCTGCCCATGCGTCAGCACCGCCGCCTTCGGCCGGCCGGTGGTGCCGGAGGTGTAGAAGAACCAGCAGGGATCGCCCGGGCCGACATCCTCCTCCTGGTCGGGCAGGGTCGGCGCGTTGGCCGCCAGCAGCGCCTCGTAGCGCAGCTCGCCCGACGCGGCGTCGTCTCCCATCGCGACGACATGGCGCAGATGCGGGCTTGCGGCGCGGACTGCTTCCGCATGGGCGCCGAAGCCCTCGTCGCGCAGCATCGCGACAGCCCGCGAGGAGGCGCCGAGATGGGCGACCTCGGGCGGCGTCAGGCGGAAATTCGTCGGCACCCAGACCGCCCCCGCCTTGAAGCAGGCCCACATGCTCTCGAACATGCGGTTGGAGTTGCGGGAATGCACCAGCACGCGATCCCCCTTGCGGATGCCGAGGCCGCGCAGCGCGGCGGCCAGCCGGTCCACGCGGCCGTCCAGCTCCGCGAAGCTCCACGTCCGCTCCCGCCAGACCAGCGCCGGCGCGTCCGGGATGCGCCGCGCCGTGTGGGTCAGCAGGCGGCCGAGGTTGGAGGCGGTGGCGGACATCAGACGGGCCTGTCCCCCTTCTGCACCTTCAGCGTCCGGTTGTCGGCCGCGGGCAGCATCCGCGCGGGGTCGCGCGTCACGACGATGTCGAGCACCGTCGGCGTGTCGGTGTTCTCCAGCCCTGCGCGCAGCGCGCCGGCCAGCCGCTCCGGGTCGGTCACGCGGATGCCCTGGCAGCCCATGGCGTTGGCGATGGCGGCGTAATCCATCTCCACCAGGTCCGAGGACTGGTAGTTGCCCGGCCCGAAGACCGCGTGCTGCAACGCCTTCACGTAGCCGCTGGCGGCGTTGTTGAAGATGCAGGCGACGATCGGCGCACCGACGCGCCGCGCCGTCTCCAGGTCGCCCATCGACATGTTGAAGCCGCCATCGCCGGTCAGCGACACCACCCGCCGCCCTGGCCCGACGCCGAGCTGCGCGCCGATGCCGCCCGGCACGCCATAGCCGATGGAGGCGAAGCCGCGATCGGCCACGAAGCCGCGGCCCGGCCGCTTGGTGTCGTAGAACAGCGCGCCCCAATGCGCGGCGAAGCCGCCATCGGCGACCAGCACGGCATCGGCGGGCAGGACCTTGTTCAGCTCCCCCATCAGGCGGCCGACATTGATCGGGCTCTCGACGCTCTCCAGCCTTTCGCGCGCGCCGTCCCGCCAGGCCGCCATGCGCTTCGGCACTTCGGCGCACCAGCCCGCGCGGGACGCGGCGCGCGCGCCCCGGTCCTCCAGCGCGGCGGCGAGGTCCTCGATCGTGCAGCGGGCATCGCCCGCCAGCGCCACGTCCTGCCGGGTGGTGCGGCCGATCTCCTCGGGCCAGATGTCCACATGGATCAGCGGCACGCCCTGCGGCATCAGGGTGAAGCGCCTCGTCGCGATCTCGCCGAGCTTGCAGCCCACCACCAGCAGGCAGTCGCTCATCGCCACCAGGTCGTTGGCGATGCGCGAATAGCGGCCGAAGACGCCGGCCGACAGGGCATGGGTGCAGGCGATGGCACCCTTGCCGGACATGGTGTGCGCCACCGGGATGCCCTGCGCCTCGGCGAAGCGGGTCAGCGCGTCCTGCGCCTCGCTGATATGGACGCCGCCGCCGGCCAGGATCAGCGGGCGTTCCGCTCGCGCCAGCAGCGCGGCCGCCTTCGCCAGGTCCTGCGCGTCGGGACGGAAGCGCCGGGCCTGGGCGCGCAGCGTGCCGGGGTCCACCCAGAAATCGGCGGCGTCGAAGTCATGCTCGCCATGCGCGACATCCTCCGGCACCGCGATCAGCACGGGCCCCGGCCGGCCGGAGGTGGCAACCGCGAAGGCGCGGCGCAGGTGTTCGGGGATGCGGCCGGTGACCTCGACGCGGATCGCCTCCTTCACCAGCGGGCGCAGCACGTCGAACTGCCGTGCCTCCTGCGTCATGTTCTTCCAGGCGTGCTGCCGGTTGGCGTCGCCGATGACGGCGACCATCGGCATGCCTGCGTTGAAGGCCTCCGCCAGCCCGGTGGCGAGGTTGGTGGCCCCGGGGCCGAGCGTGCCGTCCGCCAGCCCCGGCCGGTTCGTCACGCGCGCATAACCGTCCGCCGCGAATGCGCCGCAGCGTTCGTCGTTGATCAGGTGGTGCCGCAGGCCGAGCGCCCGGCACGCCTCGTAGAAGGGCAGCAGCTGGAAGCCGCCCATGCCGAAGATCGGCCCGGCCTCGTGCAGCTTCAGCATCTCGGCCATGGCCTGGCCGCCGCTCATGCGGCGGGTGGCGTTCGCGCTCATTCAGGCGTGCTCCAGCATGGCCGCGACGAAGTCGCGCGCCGATTGGCCGATCCGTCCGCCGCGCACCGCGGCGGTGGCGTTCACGGCGGACAGGAACCCGTCCTCCCAGGTGGAGAGGCCGTCCCCGATGCGCGCCGAGAAGCAGGAGACGCAGCCCGCCGGGATACCGCGCGCATCCAGCGCCGGCAGGCGGGACAGGCCGGCGCGGTCGATGCCCACCCCTGCGTCGTTGTAGAGCGCGGCCGCCACCTGCGCCTTCACCGCCGTTCCCGGCCGGCCGCCCAGCAGCCCGCCATGCGACCCGGTGACGACGACCTGCCCGGCATGTTCCGGCCCGACCATCCCGTTGGAATCCAGCGCGAAGACCCGCACGCCCCCGCGGCCGGCGACCTCGCGCCCTGCCTCGTGCATCCCGTCGGCGACATCGGCGGCCGGCCGCGCGGCGGCCTCGAGCAGCCCGAGCGCCCGCGCCGCCGTCATGCCGGGCTCCACGCCGCAGCGCGCGGCAGCGGCGTTGGCGAAGGTCAGCACCCCGCGGCGCAGCATGTCCGCCGCATCGCCGATGCGCGCGCTCTCATGCCCGACGCAGGCGCCGGGGATGCCGCGGGCCTCCAGCCAGTCCAGCCCGCCGATCCCCGCGCGCTCCCGCCCGATGCCGGCATCGTGCAGGATCATCGCGGCCAGGCCGTGCCGCGCCGCATGCCAGGCCGCGTAGGTGCCGCCATGGCTGGCGCAGAGCGCCACCTTCCCGCGCGCATCAGGCGTCAGATGCGTCACGCTGTCCACCACCAGCGGCATCGGTCCCCTCCCGGTCTTGATTCCTTCGCCCGCTCGCTCATGCTCCGCAAGCCCCCCGACAAGGGGGGTGGGGAACGGGGAACGTCCGAATGACGACCGGCGGCGACAACCGCGCCAGGCTGCTCGCGCTCTACGGCACCATGTGCCGCATCCGCGCCTTCGAGGAGACGGCGCTGGCGGCCCACCGGGCGGGAGAGATTCCGGGCCCGCTGCATGTCTCGATCGGGCAGGAAGGCGTGGCTGCGGGGGTGTGCCGCAACCTGCGCCGCGACGACCGCATCACCTCGAACCATCGCGGCCACGGCCATGCGCTCGCCAAGGGCGCGGGGGTCGCGGGGATGATGGAGGAGCTGTTCGGCCGCGCGGGCGGGCATTGCCGCGGCAAGGGCGGGTCGATGCATGTCGCGGATTTCTCGGTCGGCATGCTCGGCGCCAACGGCGTCGTCGCAGGCGGCATCCCGATCGCGGTCGGCGCGGCGCAGGGGCTGCGGATCCTGGGCTCCGACGCGATCGTCTGCTGCTTCTTCGGCGATGGCGCGATCAACCGCGGGCCCTTCCTGGAAGGGCTCAACTGGGCGGCGCTGTACCGCCTGCCGGTGCTGTTCGTCTGCGAGGACAACGGCGTCGCCGCCTTCACGGAGGCGGCATCCGTCACCGCCGGCCCCGGCATCGCAGCGCGGGCCGAGGCGCTCGGCGTGCCCTGCCTGTCGGTGGACGGCAACGACGCAGTCGCGGTGGACGAGGCGGCGTCGCAGCTGGTGGCGGAGCTGCGCGCCGGCGCCGGGCCGCGGCTGCTGCACGCCACCACCTACCGCATCACCGGCCATACCAGCACCGACCCCGCCGCATGGCGCGACCCCGCCGAGGTGGAGGCCGCCCGCGGCGCCGAGCCCATCGGCCGTCTGCGCGCCCGGCTGCTCGGTGAAGGCGTGGCGGCGAGGACGCTCGACACGGTCGAGGGCGATGCCCGGGCCGAGATGTCGCAGGCGCGCGCCGCGGCGCTCGCCGCGCCCTGGCCCGACCCCGCAGTGGCATGGGAGGACGTGCAGGACGCCGGCGCCGTCCAGGGGGTCCGCTGAGATGGCGCAGGTCTCGCTCCTCGAAGCCTGCCGCCTCGCCGCACTGCAGGAGATGCGGCGCGACCCGCGCGTCTGGGTGCTGGGGGAGGATGTCGCCCGCGGCGGGCTGTTCGGCCAGTACCGCGGCTTCCTCGACGAGTTCGGCGCGGGGCGCGTGGTATCCACCCCGATCTCGGAAAGCACGATCATGGGCGCGGGCCTCGGCGCCGCGCTGGTCGGCACGCGCCCGATCATCGAGATGCGGATCTTCGACTTCGTGATGTGCGCGATGGACGAGCTGGTGAACCAGGTCGCCAAGATCCGCTACATGTTCGGCGGCCAGGCGCGGCCCGCCGTGGTGGTGCGCATGCCGCACGGCATGTGGCGCAACTCCGCCGCCCAGCATTCGCAGACGCTGGAGAGCTGGTTCACCCACCTGCCCGGCGTCGTCGTCGCGGTGCCGTCCACGCCGGCGGATGCGGCGGGCCTGCTGGTTTCCGCCATCCGCAGCGACGACCCGGTGCTGTTCTTCGACCCGAAGAACCTGTTCCCGCTGACCGGGGAGGTCGCGGACGAGATCGCGCCGATCCCCTTCGGCCAGGCGCGCCGCCTGCACGAGGGCGACGACCTGACGGTCGTCACCTGGTCGGCGATCACGCCCGCCGTGATGGAGGCGGCGGGCACGCTGGCCGCCCGCGGCATCCGCGCCGATGTGCTGGACCTCCGCACGCTCTGGCCCTGGGACGAGGCCGCGGTCTGCGCCAGCGTCGCCCGCACGGGGCGGCTGCTGGTCGTGCATGAGGCGGTGACGACCGGCGGCTTCGGGGCGGAGGTGCTGGCGCGCGTGGTGGAACGGCTCGGCCCCGGCGCGGTGCGTGCGGCGGCGCGGCTCGGCCAGCCGCGTGTGCCGGTGCCCTTCGCCCCGCCGCTCGAGGATGCGCTGAAGCCGGACGCGGCGAAGGTGGTCGCGGCGGCCGAGGCGCTGGCCAGGCGGTAGCGCGCGACGCCGCCCCCTACCCCGCCGCGGGCCGCGCCCCGCGGCGCAGCAGCAGGTGCGCGGCAAGCCCCGCGCAGCCCGCCGCGCCGATCAGCGCCGCCATCGGCCAGACGCCCCCGCCGATGGCGCCGAGCGCCACGCCCACCGCGGCCCCGCCGCCGAACTGCAAGGTCCCGATCACCGCAGAGCCGCTGCCCGCCACCCGGCCGAGCGGCGCCATGGCGAGCGCGGTGGCCAGCGGCAGCACCGCCCCCATCGTCGTCATGTAGAGGAACAGCGCCACGAGAAGCGGTGCCAGCGCCCCCGTCGCGACCGCCAGCGGCACCCCGATCCCACAGGCCGCGCAGGCCCACAGCGCCAGCACCAGCAGCCGCGCCGGCGACCCCCGCCGCACCAGCCGCGCGACCACCTGCCCCGTTAGGATCAACCCGAAGGCGTTGGAGCCGAAGGCGATGCCATAGGCGACCGGCCCCAGCCCGTGCCCCTCCATCAGCACCAGCGGCGAGCCGACCAGATAGGCGAACAGCCCCGTCATCGGCAGCGCACCGGCCAGTGCGTGGGCCAGGAAGCGCCGGTCGCGCAGGATGGAAAGATAGACGGCCAGCACCGCCGCCGGCCCGTCCCGCCGCCGGCGCTCGGGCGGCAGGCTCTCGGGCAGGAACAGCGCGACCAGCACGAGGGCCGCCAGGGCGTAGCCCGCCAGGATCCAGAAGATGCCGCGCCAACCCACCGCCGCCAGCACCCAGCCGCCGAGCAGCGGCGCCAGGATGGGCGCCGCGCCCATCACCAGCATCAGCATCGCCATCATGCGCACCGCTCCGCGGTCGTCGCAGAGGTCGCGCACCACCGCGCGCGCCACCACCACCCCCGCGCAGCCGCCGAGCGCCTGCGCGAGCCGCAGCCAGGCCAGCGCCTCCGCGCTGCCGGCCAGCGCGCAGCCGACGGAGGCGAGGCCGAACAGCGCGAGCCCCGCGAACATCGGCACCCGTCGGCCGAGCCGGTCCGACATCGGCCCGAACACGAGCTGCCCCGCCGCCATGCCGAACAGGAAGGCCGCGAGCGTGCGCTGCACGGCCGCCGCCGAGGCGCCGAGATCCGCCGCCAGCGCGGGGAAGGCCGGCAGGTACATGTCGACCCCCAGCGGCCCGAGCGCGGTGAGCGCGCCGAGGATGAGGGCGAGCCGACGATGGGAGTCCGGCATGATGTCCCGTTGCGTGTGGCCGCCCCGCCTAGCGCCGTGGCCCGCGCGCGTCCAGCACCGCCCGGAGGGGGCGAGGTTGCGCGGCGGGCGAAGCCATGTGTAGCCTTCCTACGGGCGAGCCTCCGGCAGTGGGGCGGCCGGGGGGCGACGTATGGCGGCGGTCACGGTTCGGCAGGTCCGGAAGTCCTTCGGCAGCACGCCGATCCTCCACGGCGTCGATGTCGACATCACGGACGGGCAGTTCGTCGTGCTGGTCGGGCCGTCGGGTTGCGGCAAGTCCACGCTGCTGCGGATGATCGCGGGGCTCGAGAACATCACGGGCGGCGAGATCTCGATCGGCGGGCGGGTGGTGAACAACGTGCCGCCCAAGGATCGCGACATCGCGATGGTGTTCCAGAACTACGCGCTGTACCCGCACATGACCGTGCGGGAGAACATGGCCTTCTCCATGATGCTCGCGAAGGCGCCGGCCTCGGTCATGGAGGAGGAGGTGCAGCGCGCGGCGAAGATCCTCGGCCTCGGCGCGCTGCTCGACCGCTATCCGCGCCAGCTCTCGGGCGGGCAGAGGCAGCGGGTGGCGATGGGCCGCGCGATCGTGCGCCACCCGCAGGTCTTCCTGTTCGACGAGCCGCTGTCGAACCTCGACGCGAAGCTGCGGGTGCAGATGCGCAGCGAGATCCGCGAATTGCAGCAGCGCCTGGCCACCACCACGATCTACGTCACCCATGACCAGATCGAGGCGATGACGATGGCCGATCAGATCGTGGTGATGAACGGCGGGCGGATCGAGCAGGCGGGCGCGCCGCTCGAGCTCTACGACAGGCCGGCGAACCTGTTCGTGGCCGGCTTCATCGGCAGCCCGGCGATGAACCTGCTGCCGGGGCGGGTGGAGGCGGGCGGCTTCCGCACCGAAGGCGGCGCGCTGCTGCCGTTGCCGCCACGCGCGCCGGCATCGGCCGCCACCTACGGCATCCGGCCGGAACACCTGACCCTGGCGCCGGACGGCATCCCCGCCAGCATCGTGCTGGTCGAGCCGACGGGGTCGGAGACGCAGGTGTCGATGCGGATCGGCGAGACCTCGCTGATCGGTGCCTTCCGCGAACGCGTGCAGGGCCGCCACGGCGACACGCTGCACGTCATGCCCGACCTGTCGCTGGTCCACCTGTTCGGACCCGACGGGCGGCGACTGCCGGTGTGACGAACGACAAGCAGGAGGACGACGACAAGATGGCCCATGTGATCACGCGCCGCACGGCGCTCGCGCTCGGCGGCGGCGTGCTGGCCGCCGGCGGCGCCGCGGCGCAGATCCAGACGCAGCCCGCGCAGGCGCCCACCCTGCCGATCGAGCGCGGCGCCACCCTGCGGATGCTGCGCCCCGTGCGGTTCGTCCAGCCGGACGAGGAGGTGTGGCGCGCCAACTGCCAGCGCTTCGCGCAGCAGAACGGGATCGAGGTGCGCGTCGACTTCGTCGGCTGGGAGGACATCACCCAGCAGACCGCCGTGACGGCGAACACCAATGCGGGGCCGGACATCATCGTCGGCTTCGACGCCGGCCCGCACCTGTTCGCCGAGAAGATCCACGACATGACCGATGTCGCGACCTATCTCGGCACCAAATACGGCGGCTGGCGGCCGCTCGCGCGTGCCTACGGCATGCGGCAGAACCGCTGGATCAGCCTGCCCTTCGGCGCCTCCGGCGGCCCCGCCATCTGGCGCACCTCGGCGCTGCGGGAAGCCGGCTTCGACAGCGTGCCGGACGACCATGCGGGTTTCCTGCGGCTGTGCCAGGCGCTGCGGCGCATCAACAAGCCAGCAGGCTTCGCCCTGGGCAACGCGGTGGGCGACGGCAACGCCTTCGCCAACTGGCTGGTCTGGTCGCATGGCGGCTACCTGGTGGACGAACAGGGCGCGGTGGCCATCAACTCGCGCGAGACGGTGAATGCGCTGAACTACCTGCGCGAACTGTACCCGACCTTCGTGCCGGGCACGCTCGCCTGGGGCGACATCAGCAACAACCGCGCCTATGCCGCGAATGAATGTTTCCTGACGCAGAACGGCGTGTCGCTCTACTTCTCGATGCTGAACGACCCGGCGCTGAAGCCCATCGCCGACGACACGCAGATGACGCCGATGCCGAAGGGGCTGATGGACGCGGCGCCGAATGCGGGGCTGACGCTGAACGCCATGGTGTTCCGCCACAGCCGCTTCCCGAACGCCGCCAAGGCGCTGCTGACCTACCTGATGGAGGCGGAGCAGTACGACCCCTGGCTGCGCGCCAATGTCGGCTACTGGTCGCAGCCGCTGAACGCCTATGCCGCGAGCGCGACCTGGACGGCCGCCCCGAAGATCGCCGTGTTCCGCGACACGATGAACAACAACTTCTGGAACGGCTACAAGGGCCCGATCACCGAGGGGTCGGTCGCCGCGACGGCGGACTACGTCATGGTGCAGATGTGCGCCTCCGTCGCGTCCGGCCAGGCCACGCCGCAGGCGGCGGCGGCCGAGGCCGAACGCCGCGCGCGCCGCTACTTCCGCGCACGCTGAGCACGCCAGGGCCGGCCCCGCCACGGGGCCGGCCCTTTCCCGCCCTGGGGAGACGCCATGTCCGCCACCGCCGCGCCCGCCTGGACCAAGGTCCGCCAGCAGCCTGGCGCGCTGGCGCGGCTGTTCGACAACAAGGCGGTCCTCGTCGTCGCCTGCCTGCTGCCCGCGGTCGGGCTGCTGATGACCTTCCTGACCTACCCGCTCGGCCTCGGCATCTGGCTGGCCTTCACGGACCAGACGATCGGGCGGCCGGGGGTCTGGGTCGGCATCGAGAATTTCGAGTTCCTGTTCGAGGACCCGATCTTCTGGAACGCGGTCTTCTACAGCGTCTTCTACACCGCGGTCGCGACGGTGGGGAAATTCGCCCTCGGCCTCTGGCTGGCGCTGCTGCTGAACCAGCACCTGCCGATGAAGTCGCTGCTGCGCGCGATCATCCTGCTGCCCTGGATCGTGCCCACCGTGCTGTCCGCCATCGCCTTCTGGTGGATCTACGACCCGCAATTCTCCATCCTGTCCTACCTGGCGGTGGAGGTGCTGGGCCTGCGCGAGACGCCGATCGACTTCATCAACAGCGCCTGGCCCGCGCGCTGGTCGCTGATCGCGGCGAACATCTGGCGCGGCATTCCCTTCGTCGCGATCTCGCTGCTGGCGGGGCTGCAGACCATCTCGCCCTCGCTCTACGAGGCCGCGCTGCTGGACGGCGCGAGCCCCTGGCAGCGCTTCCGCCACATCACCTTCCCGATGCTGCTGCCGATCCTGGCGATCGTGATGACCTTCAGCATCATCTTCACCTTCACCGACTTCCAGCTGGTCTACGCGATCACCCGCGGCGGGCCGGTGAATTCCACCCACCTGCTGGCCACCCTCGCCTTCCAGCGCGGCATCCCGGGAGGGCAGCTGGGCGAGGGCGCGGCGATCGCCGTCTCGATGATCCCCTTCCTCGTCTTCGCGACGCTGTTCAGCTATTTCGGCCTAGCCCGGCGCAAGTGGCAGCAGGGAGAATCCAATGACTGACAGCGCCACGGCCACCCCCGCCGCCAACACGGCTGCCGCGCCGCCGGAGATGCTGAGCTGGGACAGCCGGACCCGGCGGGTGGTGACGCTCTACGTCCCGCTCGCCTGCTTCGTGCTGATCCTGCTGTTCCCCTTCTACTGGATGACGCTGACGGCCTTCAAACCGAATGCGGAGCTGTACGACTACCGCACCCACAACCCGTTCTGGATCACGTCGCCCACGCTCGACCACCTGTACCACCTGCTGTTCCGCACGGCCTATCCGAAGTGGCTGTGGACGACGATGCTGGTGGCGGTCGCCTCCACCATCCTGTCGCTCGTGGCAAGCACGCTCGCGGCCTACGCGATCCAGCGCCTGCGCTTCCGCGGCAGCCAGTATGTCGGGCTGGCGATCTACCTCGCCTATCTCGTGCCGCCGTCGATCCTGTTCATCCCTCTCGCGACCATGGTCTACCGGCTCGGCCTGTTCGACACGCCCTTCGCGCTGATCCTGACCTACCCGACCTTCCTCATCCCCTTCTGCACCTGGCTGCTGATCGGCTACTTCAAGTCGATCCCCTACGAGCTGGAGGAATGCGCGCTGATCGACGGTGCGACGCGGCTGCAGATCCTGCGCCGCATCACGCTGCCGCTGGCGGTCCCGGGCCTGATCAGCGCCGGCATCTTCAGCTTCACCCTGTCCTGGAACGAGTTCATCTACGCGCTCGCCTTCATCCAGAGCAGCGAGAACAAGACGGTCCCCGTGGCCATCCTGACGGAGCTGGTGACGGGCGACGTCTACCAGTGGGGCGCGCTGATGGCGGGCTCGCTCCTCGGGTCGCTGCCGGTCGCGATCTTCTACAGCTTCTTCGTGGACTACTACGTGTCGAGCCTGACCGGCGCTGTGAAGGAATAGCCCGCGCGGCCGGTCCCCGCCCGCTTCGGCGGGCGGGGCGGCAGGACGCCGCTAGAGCTTCTGGCCGAGCGCCGCGACGTAGCTGCGGTTGTGCGTCGGCGTGATCCAGACCTCGTTCAGCACCACATGGGGCGGCAGGGTGGCGACATAGCGGATGAGGTCGCCGACATCCTCCGCCTGCACCATGCGCGCGCGTTCCTCCGGCCCCACCGGGTTCGGGCGCCGGTCGAGGATCGGCGTCGCCACCTCGCCCGGCAGCACCGCGCAGCTGCGGATGCCGTTGACGCATTCCTCCATGTTGATCGTGTGGCTCATCGCGACCACGCCGTGCTTCGCCGCGGTGTAGCCTGGCCCGGACAGGGGCGAGACGTTGCGCCCCGCCATGCTCGCGGTGTGGATCAGCACGCCGTCGCGCCGCGCGCGCATCATCGGCAGCACGACGGTGACGCAGTAGAAGGCGCTGGCCAGGTTGCCGCGGATCAGCTCGTCCGCGCCCTCCATGCTCAGCACCGACCAGCGCCGCGGGGTGATGTTCAGCCCGGCATTGTTCACCAGGATGTCGCAGCGCCCGAAGCGTGCCTCGATGAAGGCGCCGACCGCCCGCACCGCGTCCTTCTCCATCAGGTCGGCCGGCTGCACCTCGGCCGTGCCGCCGGCCGCGCGGATGCGTGCCGCGACATCCTCGAGCGGCGCGGCCCGGCGGCCGGTGAGCACGACGGCCGCCCCCTCCTCCGCCAGCTTCAACGCGGCGCTCTCCCCGATGCCGCTGCCCGCGCCCGTCACCCAGGCCACCCTGCCGTCGAGACGCGCCATCGCGCCGCCCTCCCCTTGCCGTCCCGCGAAGCCTAGAGCAACGTCGGCGCAGGACAAGCGAGGGAGCGGAGCGCAGCGTGACCAAGCCACGGATCCTGACGCCGGCGGGGGCGTCCTTCACAACCGCTGGCGGCGGTTACGCGCTGGAGCTGGAGGCGCTGGAGCGGCTCGGCGCCGAGATCGTCGAATGCGCCGCGACCGAGGACGCCTTCATCGCCGCGGCGCCCGGGGCCGACGCCGTCTATGCGAAGGGCATGAAGTTCACGGCGCGGATGATCGGCGCGCTGGACAGGGCGAAGCTCATCGCCTGCGCCACCGTCGGCGTGGACTACGTGGATGTCGCGGCCGCGACCGCGAAGGGCATCCCCGTCACCAACTGCCCCGACACCTTCATCGAGGAGGTGGCGGACCATGCGATGATGCTGCTGCTGGCCACCCATCGCCGCGCGATCGAACAGGACCGCATGGTGCGGGAGGGCCGCTGGGGGGAGGGCCGGCCGCAGCTGCTGCAGGTGCCGCGGCTGATGGGCAGCACGCTCGGCTTCGTCGCCTTCGGCCGCGTCGCGCGCCTGACCGCGCTGCGGGCGAAGGCCTTCGGGCTGCGGATGCTCGCCTACGACCCCTATATCGACGAGCTGACGATGTCCGCCCTCGGCGTGGTGCCGGCCAGCCTGGACCAGGTGCTGGCCGAGTCGGACTTCGTCTCCATGCATGCGCCCGACACCGCGGAGACGCGGCGGATGCTCACCACGCGGCATTTCGAGCGCATGAAGAAGACGGCCATCTTCATCAACACCGGCCGCGGCCCGACGGTGGACGAGGCCGCGCTGGTCGCCGCGCTGCAGTCCCGCCGGATCGCCGGCGCCGGGCTCGACGTGTTCGAGGTGGAGCCCCTGCCGAAGGACAGCCCGCTGATCGGCATGCCCCACGTCATCCTCTCGCCCCACAACGCCTCCGCTTCCGCCCGCTTCGACGAGGCGCGGAAGCGCCGCGCGGGGCAGGAACTGGCGCTGGTCCTGTCGGGCCGCTGGCCGATGTCCTGCGTGAACCCGACGGTGCTGCCGGACTCCGGCCTCAGGCGCTGGCAGCCCTATGCGATGGAACGCGGGCCGAACAGCTGAGGAAGAAGCCTAAGCCGCGCCGAGGGCGGCGATGATGCCCAGATCCTCCGGCGTCAGCATCGCGCGGTCCAGCCGTGCGGGCGCGGGGCCGGACGGCGCCTCGCGCCGGAAGGCCTGGTAGTAGGCGTCATTGCCGAAGCGCAGCGCCTGGTGCAGCGCGCTTTCATGGATCCAGCGCGCGGCGACGCGCGGCATGATGGAGTAGCGGAGCGTGTCGTCCGGCAGCACCAGCCGGCCGCGTTCCGCCGCGCGGATCAGCGCCTCTCGCCGCAGCGGCTTGCCCAGTTCGGCGGCGATGTCAGGCAGGTGCAGCAGGCAGGCCTGCACCTTCAGCGACAGCTTCTGGTTGGCTGCCCGCGCCGTCTCCTCCGGCGCCACCGCGTCCGGCGGCACTTCGAGCGCGGCCAGCACGCCCCCCACCACGTCGCTGCCGCGCCGGTAGACCACCGGACGGATGCGGCAGCTGCGGAGCTGTTCCAGGGCGCAGAGCGCGCCGAAGAAACTCTCGGCCCAACGGTCCCGGCGCGCCAGGTATTCGTCGAAGCTCTCGCGGGTCTCCCCCACCTTCACCGAATGGAGGTACATCGACTCGAAGAACTCGTCGATGCGGCGCAGGCAGATCACCATGTCGACCTGGCCCGCAGCCGACAACGCATGCGTGAACCGGTCCAGGATGCGGACACGGTCGGAACTGATGAGGTTGGTTAGCGACTCGGTGGAGAGCACGACATGCCCGGCGCCGGTCCCGGTCACCGCCTGCACCACCTCGGCCGCCAGCCCGTCCGCCTCGGCCAGCCCCTCCGCCAGCAGCCGCGCGCCCAGCATGTGATGCGCGATGCCTTCCTCGTTCCGCCAGCCGGGCGGGTAGAGCACCCCGCGCGCCGCCAGGTCGGACGCACTGGAATGCAGGCGCTGCTGCAGGCTGGTCGTCCCGGTCTTGGGCATGCCCACATGCAGGTGGAACCTCATCGGCCTTCCCCGGCGGTCCGGGGCGGCGTGCCGGGGCACCTTCGGCTTTCCGCGACCTGCGCGCCCGTCACCATGACTCCATGCCTTTCCTGTCCGCCCTGCATACCCTTCGGGAGGGACACCGCCATGATACAGGCGGTGCCACGACCGCCAAAGGGGGCCACCCACCCAGGGCGAACCAGCTGATGCATGTTGCGATATCGCAATACAACTTCCGGTAGGGAGAGCCTGGGCGCATGATGGCGCCCGATACGCGTCAGGATGATATGCATGAAGCCGAGGACAGGCCCGCTCTACCGGATGGGAGCCACGCTCGAATTCGGGCCGGAGGCGTCGGGGCTGCCCTTCCTCGCCGGTGGATGGTCGGTGCCGGAGCAGGCCGGCTATACCTGGTCGGACGGGCCGGAAGCCGTGTTGCTCCTCGCTGTGGCCCAGCCCGCGCGAGATGCCGCCTGCACGCTTGAGCTGATGCCCTTCACCGTGCCCGGCATCCTGCCCCAGCAGGAGGTGGAATTCTTCTTCAATCACTACCGCGTGGGTTATGCTGAGCTGGCGGCAGGCCGGCAGCCTGTCTCGCTCTACCTCCCGCGGGAACTCTTCATGCTGCGAACCGCCATCCTGACACTGAACATCCGCACGGCCCGGTCGCCGCATGCGCTGGAGATGAGCGCGGATCGGCGTCGCCTCGGCGTCGCGCTGTGGTCCTTCCAGATCGCCCCCGTCGCATGAGCGACCTGCTCCCCCTCCGCAGCCGCCGCCCCGCCCGGCCCGACCCGGTGGTGGAGGCCGCCGCCCCTCCCCTCGCATCCGACGCGGCGGAGCCCTCCCCTGCTCTCCGGGCGGCGCCGGAGGAACCACCGCCGCCCACCCCTGCCCCGCGCCCGCACGGGCTGGTCGAAGGCTGGACCGAGAGCAGCGTCTGGGGCTGGGCGATCGACCCCTCCGCGCCGCATGAACCCGTCTCGGTCGAGTTGTGGGACGGGGAACAGTTGATCGTCCGGCTGCGGGCCGACATCTACCGCCCGGACATCGAGGTGGGCGGCCGCCCGGGCGCGGTCTGCGGCTTCTCCCTGCCGCTGCCGCAGCACCTGCTGACCGGCGCGCGCCACGTCCTGCACCTTCGCATCGCCGGCCAGTCGGAGGACATGGGCAATTCTCCCCTGGTCTTCGACGGCGGTCGCCCGCCAATCGCGTGGGACGACTTCGTCGCGCTGCTGCCGAAGGTGGAGGAACGCGCCGCCCAGGCGACCTCCGCCGCCGCGATGAAGGAACTGATGGGGCCGGTGATGGGCGCCCTCGGCGGCCTGCTGCCGCGCTACCTCGACCTGGCGGAACAGGCGGGGCAGGACCGCGGGGAAGCCGCGCTCGACCTCGCCTTCTCCTATTCCGACCGGATCGGCGAGTTGCTGGCGGACATGCAGCGGCGCTACCCGCGCCTGTCCTTCCCCGCCTTCGACAAGCCGGAGGTCAGCATCGTCATCCCGGTCTACGGGAAGTTCGCCTACACCTACCAGTGCCTCGCCTCCATCCTGAAGGCGCTGCCCCGCACCTCCTTCGAGGTGATCGTGGTGGACGACTGCTCGCCGGACGAGACGATCTTCACCCCCACCGTCGCCTCGGGGGTGCGCTACATCCGCGCGGCGAGGAACGGCGGCTTCATCGCCTCCTGCAACGCCGGCGCGGCGGCCGCGCGCGGGCGCTTCCTGCTGTTCCTCAACAACGACACCGAGGTGAAGGAACGCTGGCTCGACGCACTGCGCGACACCTTCGACGACCAGCCGGAAGCGGGCCTCGTCGGCTCCAAGCTCGTCTTCCCCGACGGGTCGGTGCAGGAAGCGGGGGGCATCATCTGGCGGCTCGGCGACGGGTGGAACTACGGCCGCGGCTCCCAGCCCGACGACCCGCGCATCAGCTACCTGCGGGAGGTCGACTACGTCTCCGGCGCCTCCATCATGGTGCCGAAGGCGCTGTTCGACGAGCTGGGCGGCTTCGACACGCATTACGCCCCGGCCTATTACGAGGACACGGACCTCGCCTTCCGCATCCGCAAGGCGGGCCGCAAGGTGTTCTACCAGCCGCTTTCCGCCCTGGTTCACCATGAGGGCATCACCTCGGGCACCGACGTGAAGGGCACCGGCGCGAAGCGCTACCAGCTGGTCAACGGCCGCAAGTTCTTCGACCGCTGGCGCGACGTGCTGTCCGCCCACCGCCTCAACGGCCGCGAGCCGGAGCTGGAGAAGGAGCGCGGCGTCGCGCTGCGCGTGCTGTTCATCGACGAGACGACGCCGACGCCGCTCGAGGATGCCGGGTCGGTCGCGGCGGTGGCGCATATGCGGGCGATGCAGAAGCTCGGCGCCAAGATCACCTTCGTGCCGTCCGACAACATGGCGCATCTCGGCGAGGTGACGGAGGCGCTGCAGCGCATCGGCGTGGAATGCCTGCACGCACCCTGGTTCTGGTCGGTCGAGGAGGTGATCCGCAAGCGCGGGGCGGAGTTCGACGCCGTCTACCTCCACCGCTACGTCAACGCCTTCAAGTATGCCGGCGTGGTCCGCGCCGCGATGCCGAAGGCGCAGATCATCTATTCGGTGGCCGACCTGCACCACATGCGGCTGGAACGCGAGGCCGCTGTCACCGGCTCCGCCGAGACCGCGGCGAAGGCCGCCGAGATGAAGGCGCGGGAGCTGACGGCGCTCGGCATGGCGGACCAGGTGATCGTCCATTCCACCCATGAGGGCGGCTACCTTTCCGGCATCGTGCCGGACGGGCGCCTGAACGTGATCCCCTGGATCGTCCCGGCCCGCCCCGGCCCGCGCGGCTTCGCGGACCGCCACGGCATCGCCTTCCTCGGCGGCTATCGCCACCCGCCCAATGTCGACGCGGTGGAGGTCTTCGTGCGGGAGATGATGCCGCATCTCCGCCGCCTGCTGCCCGGCGTGATGTTCCACGTCGTCGGCAGCCACATGCCGCCGAGCTTCCATGAACTGGCCGCACCCGACGTGGTGCTGGACGGTTTCGTGGCCGATCTCGGCGGCTACCTCGACCAGCGGCGGCTGACCGTCGCGCCGCTGCGCTACGGCGCCGGGGTGAAGGGCAAGGTGCTGGAGAGCATGGCCCGCGGCGTGCCCTGCGTGGCGAGCTCCATCGCCGCCGAGGGCATGGGCCTCACCCATGGCGAGGACATCGCCATGGCGAACGAGCCGGAAGCCTTCGCCGGCGCCGTCGCCTGGCTGTACCAGGACGAGGCGGTCTGGAGCCGGGTGCGGCAGGGCGGGATCGACTACATCGGGCGCAGCTGTTCCGAACAGGCGGTGGTCGGCCGCTTCGCCGAGCTGTTCGGGCGGATGCGCGCCGGCTGACCCCGCCTGGCGCGGCCCCGGTTCCCGCCGGGGTCCGCCTGTGCCAGTTTCCCCGCACCTGAAGGCATTGCGGGAGAAGCGCATGTATCCGGACGTCCAGCTCCACATCGCCGGCCAGTGGCGCGCCGCCGAAGGCGGCCGCAGCCTGCCCGTGCTCAACCCCGCGACCGAGGAGGTGATCGGCCAGGTCGCCCACGCCTCGAAGGCCGACCTGGACGAGGCGCTGGAAGCCGCGGCCCGGGGCTTCGCCACCTGGCGGAAGGTCTCGGCCTATGACCGCTCGAAGCTGATGCGCAAGGCCGCCGACATCTTCCGCGCCCGCGCGGACGAGACGGCGCGGCTGCTGACGCTGGAACAGGGCAAGCCGCTGGCGGAAGCGAAGGTGGAGGCGCTGGCCGCCGCTGACATCATCGACTGGTTCGCCGAGGAGTCGCGCCGCGCCTATGGACGCGTCGTCCCCGCCCGGGCCGAGGGCATCTACCAGCTGGTGGTGAAGGAGCCGGTCGGCCCCGTCGCCGCCTTCACGCCCTGGAACTTCCCGATCAACCAGGTGGTCCGCAAGCTGTCCGCCGCGGTCGCCACCGGCTGCTCCATCATCGTCAAGGCGCCGGAGGAGACGCCCGCCTCCCCCGCCGCGCTGATCCGCGCCTTCGTGGATGCCGGCATCCCGGCGGGCGTGGTGAACCTCGTCTTCGGCATCCCGGCCGAGATCAGCGAATACCTCATCCCCCACCCGGTCATCCGCAAGGTGACCTTCACGGGCAGCACGCCGGTGGGCAAGCAGCTCGCGGCGCTTGCCGGGCAGCACATGAAGCGGGTGACGATGGAGCTCGGCGGCCATGCGCCGGCGATCGTCTTCGACGATGCGGATCTCGACCTCGCGGCGAAGACCCTGGCGGGCGCCAAGTTCCGCAATGCCGGGCAGGTCTGCGTCTCCCCCACGCGGTTCCTCGTGCAGGAGAAGCTGTACGCGCCCTTCGTCGAGAAGTTCGTGGCCATCAGCAAGGCGCTGAAGGTCGGCGACGGCATGGCGGAGGGCACGCAGATGGGCCCGCTGGCGCATGATCGCCGCATCCCCTGGATCGAGGGGCTGGTGGCCGATGCCCGCCAGAAGGGTGCCGAGGTCCATGCCGGCGGCGAGCGGATCGGCAACAAGGGCTACTACTACCAGCCCACCGTGCTGACCGGCGTCGGGAAGGACGCCCGGATGATGAACGAGGAACCCTTCGGCCCCCTCGCCATGATCGCGCCCTTCAAGGACTTCGACGAGGTGGTGGAGGAGGCCAACCGCCTTCCCTACGGCCTCGCGGCCTATGCCTTCACGCGCAGCGCCAAGACCGCGAATGCGGTGGCGGCGAAGGTGGAGACGGGGATGATGACCATCAACCATCTCGGCCTCGCCCTGCCGGAAGTGCCCTTCGGCGGCGTGAAGGACAGCGGCTACGGCTCGGAAGGCGGGTCGGAGGCGATCGAGGCCTACCTGAACACGAAATTCGTGACCCAGGCCGGGCTGTAGCGCCCGGCCCGCGGAGGCAGCAGACCGCGCGGCGGGGCGGCGCCCCGCCCGCGGATGGGGCAGGATGCCACGGAAGCGGGCAGGCGCGGCGGCGCCTGTCCCGCCGGGGCCGCGTGCCCCGCTGGTCCGGCGCTTGCTAGCCCCCCGGCACGCCCCATCGCCGGAGACCGCCCATGCGCCGCCGTGACGCCCTCGCCCTCCTCGCCGCGCCCGCGGCCGGCCTTGCCGCACCGGCTGTGCATGCGCAGGCGCTGGTCGATATCCGCTTCTCGCTCGACTGGTCCTTCCAGGGGCCGCAGGCGGCGTTCCTGCTCGCGCTCGACCGCGGCTATTTCCGTGAGGCAGGGCTCAACGTCACGATGGACCGCGGCTTCGGCTCGGGCGACGTGCCGGTGAAGATCAGCTCCGGCGCCTATGACGTCGGCGTCGCGGACCTGAACCCCACCATCCGTATGCGCCTGGAACGGCCCGAGGTGGACCTGTTCACCCCCTTCATCATCTACGACGCCACCGCGCTGGCGGTGATGACGCTGCGGCGGGAGGGCATCCGCACCCCCGCCGACCTGGCCGGCAAGACCATCGCGGCGCCGGAAAGCGATGCCGGCCGCCAGCTTTTCCCCGCCTTCGCCCGCGCCGCCGGGATCGACCCCGCAGGGGTGCGGTGGCAGTCCGTCACGCCGCAGCTGAGGGAGCCGATGCTGGCGCAGGGCCGGGCCAACGCCATCACCGGCTTCATCACCTCCGGCATCTTCTCGCTGCGCGGCCTCGGCGTGCCGGAAGCGGACATCGTCTCGCTCCTGTTCAGCGACGTGGGCGCGGATTTCTACGCCACCTCGCTGATCACCACCCGCCGCTTCGCCCGCACGCAGCCCCGCGCCGTCACCGGCCTGATCCGCGGCCTGGTCCGCGCGCAGTACGACAGCCTGGCCGACCCGCAGGCGGCCATCGTCAACATGCGCCGGCGGGAGCCGCTGACCGACGTGCCGCTGGAGACGGAGCGGCTTCGCATGTCGCTCGAACGCCTGACCTTCACCCCGCATGTGCGCCGCAACGGCTTCGGCCAGGTGGACACCGCCCGGCTGCAACGGTCCATCGACATGGTGCGGGGGGCCTTCGGCATCTCGCATCCGATGGCGGCGTCGGATATCTACGACCCCTCCTTCCTCCCCCCGGCCGGCGACCTGCGCCTGGCCTGACGCACGAGGCCCGGCATGGCGCTTCCCACCCGCTACTGGCAGGACCTGCCCTGGCCCGCCTTCCGGGACCTGCCGGCGAACACGGTGGCGGTCCTGCCGGTGGCGAGCATCGAGCAGCACGGCCCGCACCTGCCCGTCGCGGTGGACACCACCATCGGCAACGGCGTCGTCGCCGAGACGCTCGGGGTGCTGCCGGCCGACTGCCCGGTGCTGGTGCTGCCGACGCAATGCGTCGCGCTCTCGGTCGAGCATCTTCGCTTCCCCGGCACGCTGACGACCTCGGCCGAGACGCTGCTGGCGCTGGTCACCGACATCGGCGCCAGCGTGGCCCGCGCCGGGGTGCGGCGGCTGGTTTTCTGCAACAGCCATGGCGGGAATGTCGCGGTGCTGGACATCGCGGCGCGGCGGTTGCGGATCGAGCACGACATGCTGGTGGTCAACGCCATGTGGGCCCGCATGGGCAAGCCGGATGCGCTGCGCGACGCGGTGGAGGGCACGTACGGCATCCATGCCGGGCGGGACGAGACGAGCGTGATGCTGGCGCTGACCCCCGACCTCGTGCGGATGGACCGGGCGCGGAACTTCGTGAGCCGCTGGCAGGGCGCGGCCAATGCCGCGCCCGCGCTGCACCCGCAGGCGGGCGCGCCGCTCGCCTGGCAGGCGCAGGACCTCCAGCCGGCCGGCGCGGTCGGCGATGCCTCCGCCGCCACCGCCGCGATCGGGCGGCAGCTGCTGGACCATGCGGCGGCGCGGATGAGCGCGCTGTGGCAGCAGGTCGCCGCCTTCGATGTGGAAGGCTGGCTCGCCAACGGACCCGACGCCCATGTCTGACATCGCGGCACTCGCCGCCGCCCTCGACGGCATCGAGACCAGCGCCGACCGCGCGCTGCTGCGGCTGAAAAGCCGCGACTTCTATTGGTACAGCCCGATCCTGAAGAAGCAGCTCGACGGGAAGTCGGCCGAGCTGATCGCCCGCCCGAAGGACGAGGCGGAGGTGCTGCGCATCCTCGGCGCCTGTCGTGCGGCGCGCGTGCCGGTGACGGTGCGCGGCGGCGGGACGGGCAATTACGGGCAATGCGTGCCGCTCCAGGGCGGCGTCCTGCTCGACATGACGGCGATGGCCGCGCCGCTGTCCATCGCCGATGGCGTGGTGGAGGTGGAGTGCGGGGCGAAGATGATCGACCTCGACCTCTGGTGCCGCGACCGGGGGTGGGAACTGAAGCTCTGGCCCTCCACCAAGCGCACGGCGACGATCGGCGGATTCGTCGCCGGCGGCGGCGCGGGGGTGGGCGGGATCGCGCATGGCACGCTGCGCGAACGCGGCAACCTGCTGGGCGCGCGCATCGCCACCATGCAGGACCCGCCGCGCATCCTCGACCTGGAAGGGGACGAGGCGGCGCCGGTCAACCGCACCTATGGCACGACGGGGGTGATGACGCGCATCCGCCTGCCGCTGACGCCGGCGCAGGACTGGCGCGACGTGGCGATCGCCTTCCCAGATTTCGTCCCGGCATCCCGCTTCGCGCTCGCCCTCGCCTTCGCCGACGGCATCCCGAAGAAGATGTGCGCCGTCTTCGACAGCCAGCTGCCGCCCTTTTTCAAGGGCATCGCGGAAGCCGTGCCGGCCGGGCACGCGCTGGTGCTGGCCATGGTCGCGCCGTCCGCCCTCCGCGCGCTGCGCGACCTGGCGCGGGAGCATGGCGGGATGGTGGTGGCCGAGCAGGACACGGTGGCCGCGGAACGCGACGGCGACGCGACGCCCTTCTACGAATACTGCTGGAACCATACGACGCTGCAGGTGCTGAAGCGCGACCGCGGCGTCACCTACCTGCAATGCCGCTTCCCCTTCGAGGACACGTTGAAGGCCGTGGAGGCCGTGCGCATCCCCTTCGGCGACGAGGTCTGGATGCACACGGAATGCGTCCGCTTCGGCGGCCGCACCACCATGACCGCCCTTCCCGTGGTCCGCTGGACCACGCCCGAACGGCTCTACGAGATCATCGCCGCATTCGAGGCGCAGGGCATCGCCATCGCCAACCCGCATGTCCTGACCATCGAGGAAGGCAGCAACTACCGCCGCGTCCCCGGCGACCAGCTCGGCTTCAAGCGGATGGCCGATCCGCTCGGCCTGCTGAACCCCGGCAAGATGCGCGACTTCACCATCGAGGATGCCGCCGCATGACCGTCGCCAAGGTGATGGAGGCCATGCCCGGCCTCGCCTGGACCACCGATCCCGCGCTGGTGCGGCAGAAGTCGCGGGACTTCTTCTGGTATTCGCCGGTGCTGAAGCGCCAGTTGAACAAGGTGACCGGCGAAGCCGTGGTGACGCCGCGCGACGAGGCGGAACTGCGCGCGCTGCTCGCCGCCGCCCATGCCCATGGCGTGCCGGTCACGCCGCGCGGCGCGGGCACCGGCAACTACGGCCAGGCGATGCCTCTGCGCGGCGGCATCGTGCTGGAGATGACGGCCTTCGACCGCCTGCTCTGGGCGAAGCCCGGCGTCATGCGGGCGGAAGCGGGCTGCAAGCTCATCGACCTCGACGCCCGGCTGAAGCGGGAGGTGGGCGGGGAACTGCGCTTCCACCCCTCCACCCGCCGCACCGCCACGCTCGGCGGCTTCATCGCCGGCGGCTCCTCCGGCATCGGCAGCACCAGCTGGGGCATCCTGCGTGAGCCAGGGAACATCCTCGGCCTCAAGGTCATGACGATGGAGGCCGAGCCGCGCGTGCTGGAACTGCGCGGCCCGGACATCCAGAAGGCGAACCACGCCTATGGCACCAACGGCGTGATCACCGAGCTGGAGATGCCGCTCGCCCCCGCCTGGGACTGGGTCGATGTGGTGGTGGCCTTCCCGACGCTGACGGCCGCCGCCCGCTTCGCCGACAGCTTCTGCCGGATGGACGGGGTCGCGAAGAAGCTGGCCTGCGTGGTGCCGGCGCCGATCCCGCAGCAGCACTTCAAGGCCTGGGGCGCCAGGGTGCCGGCCGGGCATTCCGTGGCGCTGCTGATGGTCGCGCCGCCCTTCCTGGAACTGCTCCCCTCCCTCGTCGCCAGCCATGGCGGCGCCGAGATCCTGCGCGAGCCGTCGGACGAGGCGGAGGTGCCGCTCTACGAGCATTCCTGGAACCACACGACGCTGCAGGTCCTCAAGACCGACAAGTCCATCACCTATCTCCAGACGCTGTTCCCCGCGCCGAACCACCTCGACCTCATCGCGAGGCTGGAGCGGATGTTCGGCGAGGAGGTGCTGCTGCACCTGGAATTCGTCCGCTTCGGCGGCACCGTCTGCGCCTTCGGGCTGCAGGTGGTGCGTTTCACGGACGAGGAACGCCTGGCCGAGATCATCCGTCTGCACGAGGAAGCCGGCGCGCCCATCTTCAACCCGCACACCTTCCTGCTGGAGGATGGCGGCATGAAGCGCGTGGACGAGGCGCAGCTGGCCTTCAAGCGCGAAGCCGACCCGAAGGGCCTGCTGAACCCCGGCAAGATGGCCGCCTGGGACGACCCCGACTGGAAGCCGGGCAAGGCGCAGTCCGTGCATCTGTACGAGACGGACTACGAGGCGCCGGCCGAGGTGCTGGAATAGCGCCCGGTCCGCGAAGGCGGAATCGCCGGAGCGGTGAACCGGCCGCCACGGGCGGCGCTACCCGTTCAGGTAGAGCCGCTGGATCGCGTCGCCCAGCTCGACGTTGCGGTCGATCTGCGCCGTCAGCCAGGCGTGCAGGCCTTCCGCCATCACCGCCTCGATCCCGCCGCTCCGCAGGGCGGCGTGGATCTCGCCCGCGATGCGCTGCGGCTCGCCCCGCCGCCCGCCGCTCCGCTCCGCGATGCGGTCCAGCGCCCGCGCCACGCGGGCGTGGCAGGACAGCAGGCTGCGCGGCAGTTCCGGGCGGAACACCAGCAGTTCCGCCACCAGCGGCGCCTGCAGCCGCGCATGATACACCCACTGATAGGCCCGCAGCGCCGAGACGGACCGCAGCAGCGCCTGCCATTCGGCGTAGGCGACGGCGCCTTCCGCCCCCTCTCCCGACAAGGCGCGGTGCTTCGCATCCAGCAGCCGCGCGGTGTTGTCCGCGCGTTCCAGCATCACGCCGAGATGCACGAACAGCCAGCCGTCGTCGCGCAGCATCGTGTCCGCCGCCGCGCCGTTGAACAGCAGCGTGCGCGCACGCACCCAGTCGAGGAAGCCCGGCAGGCGGTCCTCCTCCGTCGCGCCCGCGGCGCGGCTTCGCATCTCGCGCCAGGTGTCGTTCAGCGCCTCCCACATGTCCACCGTCAGCGCGGTGCGCACGGCGCGGCCGTTGCGGCGCGCGGCCTCGATGCAGTTGGCGATGGAGGAGGGGTTGCCGTCGTCCAGCGCCAGCCATTGGATCACCTTCTCCGCCGTCGGCGGCTGGCCCGTGGCGCGGAAGCCCGGCTCGCTCCCCGTGGCGACGAGGAGCTGGCGCCATTCGTCCTGCCCGCCGCCGAGGCTGCCGGCCAGGCCGGCCATGCGCAGCGCCACCTGCATGCCGCGCGCCAGGTTGCCCGCGCGTTCGGTGTAGCGGCCCATCCAGAACAGGCTGTCGGCGGTGCGGGAGAGCATGCGCCTCAGCCCTGCGACTGCGACGGCCGCGCGGCCTGCCGCGCCGGCGGGTCGTCCACCACCCAGGTGTCCTTGGTGCCGCCGCCTTGAGACGAGTTCACCACCAGCGATCCCTCCCGCAGCGCCACCCGCGTCAGCCCGCCGGGCACGATCCGGACCTCGCGTCCCATCAGCACATAGGGGCGCAGGTCCACATGGCGCGGCGCCATCGCGTCGCTCGCCAGCGTCGGCACGGTGGACAGAGCGAGGGTGGGCTGCGCGATGTAGTCGGCGGGCCTCGCCGCGATGCGGCGCGCGAACTCCTCCCGCTGCGCCGCCGTGCTGTGCGGCCCGACGAGCATGCCGTAGCCGCCCGACCCGCGCGCCAGCTTCACCACCAGGCTGTCGAGGTTGGCCAGCACATGCGCCCGGTCCTCATCCCGCTCGCACAGGAAGGTCGGCACGTTGGACAGGACCGGTTCCTCGGCCAGGTAGAAGCGGATCATCTCCGGCACGTAGGGATAGACCGCCTTGTCGTCGGCGATCCCGGTGCCCGGCGCATTGGCCAGGGTGACGTTGCCGGCGCGATAGGCGGCGAAGATGCCGGGCACGCCCAGCATGCTGTCCGGCCGGAAGACCCGGGGGTCGAGGTAGTCGTCGTCCACCCGGCGGTACAGCACGTCCACCCGCCTCGGCCCGGCGGTGGTGCGCATGAGCACCACGTCGTCCTGCACGAGCAGGTCGGCGCCCTCTACCACCTCCACGCCCATCTCGTCGGCCAGGAAGCAGTGCTCGTAATAGGCGCTGTTGAAATGGCCGGGCGTCAGGATGGCGACGCAGGGATTGCCGCGGCAGTTGGGCGGCGCCGCTTCCTTCAGCGTCTCCAGCAGTTCCTCCGGATAGTGGCCGACGGGGGCGAGGCGGTGGTCCGAGCAGAGGCCCGGGAACAGCCGCAGCATCGCCTCGCGGTTCTCCAGCATGTAGGACACGCCGGACGGCGTGCGGCAATTGTCCTCCAGCACGCAGAACTCCTCCGCGCCGGTGCGGACCAGGTCGATGCCGGAGATGTGGGTGTAGACCTCGGCGGGCGGCACGAAGCCGGCCATCAGCGGCTGGTAGGCCTCGTTCCCCAGCACGAGCGCGGCGGGGATGCGGCCCGCCTTCAGGATGTCCTGCCGGCCATAGACATCGGCCATGAACATGTTGAGCGCCTTCGCGCGCTGCGTCAGCCCGCGCGCCAGCCGGTCCCATTCGGACCGCGCCAGGATGCGCGGGATGGGGTCGAAGGGAATCAGCCGTTCCGGGTCGCCGCCTTCGCCATAGACGGCGAAGGTGATGCCGACGCGGCGGAACAGCGCCTCCGCCTCGGTCCGCTTGGCCGCCAGCGCCGAAAGCCCGTGCGCCTTCAGCCAGGCCTCGATCACGGCATAGGTGGGGCGCACCCCGTCCGCTCCGTGCATCTCGTCGAATGCGTCGATCCGCTGGTCCACGGTCGTTGCCGCCGCCCCCTGTCCCTGCAACGACCTAGCCGCAAAGCCGCCGGGCTAGAAAGGGGTCGGGGCGCCGTGGAACCGCCGCGCCGGCGGGCATCTGCCCGCCTTTCAGGCAGGCGGCAGCCGCCGGTGCCAATCCGTGTCGCGCTGGAAGGCATCCGCCGCGCGCAGCACCGCCGCTTCGCCGAAGGGCCGCCCGGCGAGTTGCAGCCCCACCGGCAGGCCCGCGCGGTCGAAGCCGCAGGGCAGCGAGACGACGGGCAGGCCGAGATAGTTGAAGGGCCGCGTGTTGACCGAACAGCCCATGAAGCGCCCCCAGTTCGCCACCGGGTCCGCGTCCACATCCGTCTCGGCCAGGGTCGGCACCGGGCCGCGCAGCGTGGGCGTCGCCACCAGCGCGCCCGCGCCTTCGAAGGCGTCGGCGCAGAAGCGCCGCAGCAGCGGCCCGCGCAGCGACAGCGCCTCGATGTAGAGATGCGCGGGCACGGCGAAGCCCGGATGCAGCCGCCCGCTGAGATGGGCGGCGTAGTCGCCCGCGCGGTGGCGCATCCATTCGGCATGGATCGCCGCGGCCTCGGCCCGCGCGAGGAGGGCGTTGCAGGCGTGCACCGCCCGCATCGCCGGGACCGAGACGCGGCGGATGCGCGCACCGCGCGCGGCCAGCACGGCCAGCGCGGCTTCGAAGGGCGCCACCACCTCCTCCGCGGCGCTGTCCAGGAACTCCTCCACCACCGTCACGGCAACCCCGCGGATGTTGCCGTCCAGCGCGGCCTCGGCGTCCGGCACGGGCCGGCGTGCGCTGGTCGGGTCGCGCGGGTCGTGGCCGGCGATGGCGCCGAACAGCCGCGCCGCATCGCGCGCGCTGCGGACCAGAGGGCCCACATTGTCGCAGGAGAAGGACAGCGGCATCACCCCGGCACGGGACACGCGCGTCTGTGTCGGCTTCAGCCCCGTCACGCCGCACATCGCCGCCGGCAGCCGGATCGAGCCCCCGGTGTCGGAGCCGAGCGCACCCCAGACCAGCCGCCCCGCCACCGCCGCGCCGGAGCCGGAGGAGGAGCCGCCGGTGCAATGCGGCAGGCTCCACGGGTTGTGGCAGTCGCCGTGATGGCGGTTGTGCCCGGTCGGGTTCTGCGCGAATTCCGCCATGTTGAGCGTGCCGAGGTCGATCGCCCCGGCCGCGTCCAGCCGCTCCAGCACGGTGGCCGTGGTGTCGGGGCGGAAGTCGCGGCGGATGGCACTGCCGCAGCCGCTGACCTCGCCGGCGCGGTAGAACATGTCCTTGTGCATCAGCGGCACGCCGTGCAGGGGGCCGGGCGGGGCACCGGCGCGCAGGGCCGCATCGGCGGCGGCTGCGGCGCGCAGCCCGCGCTCCGCCTCCAGCCGCACCACCGCGTTCAACGCCCCCGCACGCCCGATGCGGTCCAGCGCGGCCCGCACCAGCTCCGTCGCGGTCACCTCGCCCCGCGCCACCGCCTCCGCCGCCTCCACCAGGCCAAGCTCGTGCAGCGCGCCGGCCGCGGCGGCGCGGGGCGGCGGGGCGCCGGGGCGGGCGGCCGGGGCGGGCTCGGCCTCCTCGGCCAGCGCGGCCTCGAAGCCGGAGGGCTCGTCCTCGAAGCGCAGCAGGCCGCGGATCGCCGCCAGCTCGCGGACCAGGTGCGGCATGTCGGCCAGCGCCTGCGCCGCTGCGGCATTCGGCAGCGCCACGCCGGACCAGGCGCGCACGCCCTGTTCCATCAGCCGCGTCAGGTCCGCGTCGCGCATCAGCCCGTGGTCCCCCGGACGTCCCCCGCGATCTCGCGGATCAGCTTGGCGCGCATGGCGCGCGCGAAGTCGCGCCGGTCCTCGGCGCGCAGGACGAAGGCGCCCGGCCCGCCGATCACGCCGCGCTCATAGGCCGCGGCCAGCACGCCGTCGCGCCAGGCGGACCCCGCCTCGATCGCCAGCCCGTTGATGGTGATGCCCTGCGCCACCGCCAGGTCCCGCGCCTCCGGCGCCGGCAGGCGGGAGCGCATGTCGGGCCCGTCGCCCGAGACGTCGATCGTCCGCTCCCCGGCCGCCCAGGGCGCGGCGGCGATCAGCTGCGCCGCATGCAGGATGGCGTCGCCGATGGCGTTGAAGGACTGGCGGGACCGCGGCGCATCGCGCATCGCGCCCGCCGCCGCCGCGGCCCCCGCCGCATCGGCCACGCGCATCCAGTCCACCACCGTCGCCGCGCCGCCCGGCGAGCCCCATTCCACCATCGCCACCCCGATCGCCCCCCGCGGCTTCGACCGGATGGCCGCCAGCACGGCGGGATGCGACAGAGCCTCCGCGATGCCCTCGCGCTGGAGGGCGAATTCGTCGGCGTCGATGCTGCCGGAGGCATCGACGGCCAGCACCAGCAGCAGGTCCACCGCCGCACCCTGCGCGGCGGCGGGGGCGGCCATCAGCGGCGCGGCGAGCAGCGCCCGGCGGCGCATCAGCCCGCGATCGCGTAGGCCGGGCGGCGCGGGTCGGCGCCGGCGCGGATCAGCCCCGCCGCCGGGTCGGACAGCACCACCTCGACGCTGCCGGCGAGCCAGGTCCAGTCCGGCCAGTCCTTCACCCCATGGCCCAGCGCCGCCAGCGCGTCGCGCGTCGCCTGCGGGATGCGGCCTTCGACGGCGAGGCGGCCGGGGAAATACTCGTAGGGCGCGAAGGAGGACGGGAAGGAATAGCTGGCCACCCGCGGCGCCTCGATCGCCTCCTGCACCTCCATGCCGAAATGCAGGATATTCAGCATCACCTGCAGCATCGCCTGGATCTGCACGTCGCCGCCCGGCGTGCCGAAGGGCATCACCCCGCCGTCGCGCGTTACCACCATCGCCGGGTTCGGCGTCAGCCGCGGCCGCTTGCCCGGCGCGACGCCGGCGGGATGCGCGGGGTCGGGCCGGCTCTGCGACCCGCGGCCGGAGACGACAAGGCCAGTACCCGGGATCACCGGGATGTTCCAAGACCCGTCGGAGGGCGTGGCGCTGAACGCATTCCCCCAGCGATCCACCACCGCGACATAGGAGGTGTCGGCCTCCACCTTCGGCAGCGCCGCCGCGCTTGCCGGTGGCAGGGCGGTGCCGCGGCCGAGGATGGGCTCCGGCATCCCCGGATGGGCGCGCCGCGGATCGACATCCGCGGCGCGCGCCGCGACATGCGCATCGGACAGCAGATCGTCGATCGGCACCTGTCCGAAGGCGGGGTCGGTGAAGTGGTATTCGCGGTCCGCCAGCGCGGCCTTCAGCGCCTCCGTGATGCGGTGCAGATACGCCGGCGAGTTGTGCCCGAGGCCGTCGAGCCCGAGCCGCTCCGCGATCAGCAGCGCCTCGACCAGCGCGGGGCCCTGGCACCAGGGACCGCAGGCGATCACCTCATGCCCGCGCCAGCGTCGCGTCACCACCGGCTCGATGCGGGAACGGTACTCCGCCAGGTCCTCGGCCGCCATGAAGCCGCCCTCGGCCCCGATGTGGCGCACGATCTCCCGCGCCAGGTCGCCGCGGTAGAAGGCAGCGCGCGCCGCCTCCAGTCCCGCCGCGCGGCCGCGCCCGGCGGCCCGCCGCTCCTCCTCCACCATGTAGGACAGGCTGCGCGCCAGGTCCTCCTGCACGAAGCGCGCGCCGAGATCCGGCACGCGGCCGCCGGGCAGGAAGATCGCGGCGTTCTGCGGCCAGCGGCGGTACTCCGCCTCATGCGCCGCGATGCTCTCGCGCAGCAGCGGATAGACGGCGTAGCCCTCCGCGGCGTAGCGGATGGCGAAGCGCGCGACATCGCCGAAGCCCATCGTGCCGTGTCGTTCCAGCGCGGTGATCCACGCATCGGGCGCGGCCGGCACCACCATGCGCCGCACGCCGGACGGCATCTGCCCGCCATGCTCGCGCATGAAGACATCGGGCGGCGTGGCGCGCGGCCAGTGGCCGAGGCCGGCGATGCTCTCCACCCGGCCTTCCGCCGTGCGGATCAGGATGGGCGCGACCCCCGCGACGCTGACCAGGTCCGGCTGCAGCACGCCCAGCGCGAGGCCCGCCGCGACGCCCGCATCCACCGCATTGCCGCCGGCTTCCAGGATGGCATGGCCCGCCGAGGCCGCGAGGTAGTGACCCGCGCTGACCGCGTGGCGCGTGCCGCAGATGGTGGGACGTGTGCTCATCGCGAACCTCGCTGCGGGGGCGCCCGGTCCGGGCCGCCGCAGCGTCCGGCCCGGGGGGCCCGCTGTCAATCGCGCATCGGCGGGTCCATGCTGCGCCGATCACCCGCCGGAGGACCCATGACCGAGCCACCGATCCTGCTGACGCGCGACGCCCGCGGCATCGCCCATGTCACGCTGAACCGCCCCGCGCGCGGCAACGCCTATGACGGTGCGATGCTGGCGGCGCTCACCGAGGGGCTGGAGGGCCTGGCCGGGGACGGGACCCTGCGCGCGCTGGTGATCCGCGGCGCGGGGCGCCACTTCCAGGCCGGCGCAGACCTCGACTGGCAGGCGAGCATGACCGGCGCGCCGCCCGAACAGGCCTATGCGGCCTCGATGGGCACCACGCGGGCGATGAAGCTGCTGAACGAATTCCCGCGCCCGACCTTCGCGCTGATCCGCGGCGCCTGCTTCGGCGGCGGCGTCGGCATGGTGTGCTGCGTCGATGTCGCGCTGGCGACGCCCGAGGCGAGCTTCGGCATCACCGAGGTGCGGGTCGGCGTCGCGCCCTCCCCCATCTCCACCCACATGGTCAACGCGCTCGGCCTGCGCCAGGCGCGGCGCTATGCGCTGACCGGCGAGCGGTTCGACGCCGCCGAGGCGCTGCGCATCGGCCTGGTGCACGAGGTGGTGCCGGCGGAGGCGATCGAGGCGCGGCTGGACCACATCCTGGCGGAAACCCTGCTCTCGGCGCCGAATGCGACGGCGGTGGCCAAGCGGTCGCTGCTGGAGGCGAACGGCGTCACCCTCGACGGGCGGGCGATGATGGCGCTGGCGCATGAAAGCTGGGCGCAGCGCGCCAGCGCGGAAGCGAGGGAGGGGCTGTCCGCCTTCCGCGAGAAGCGGAAGCCGGGCTGGGCGGGGTAGCGCCGGGAACCTTGGCTGCGGCGGCGCATTCGCCGCACCATGCCCGACGACCTTCCCCCCCTGCCCCGCCACGGCGCGCCCGAGCTGCGCGGCATCCGGATCGACGCCTACAGCACGGACCTGCCGGTCGGCGACGGCCAGCTCGGCGACCGCGCCAGCCACCGCGCCTTCGATGCCATCCTGGCCGAATGGCGCCGGCGGCTGGTGCGGGGCGGCGGCCAGGACCCCTTCGGCGACGCCCCGCAGGAGGAAGTCCCGCGCGAGGCGCTGGACGCCGCGCTGGCCGGCGGCGCGCCGGAAGCGGCGGGGCTGGTGCAGGGCGCGATCGAGGATTTCGCGCGCAACCTCGCCGGTGTCATCCGCCGCTTCCTCGCCCTGCCGGAATGGCGGGGCACGCAGCGCGTCGTCGTCGGCGGTGGCTTCCGCTCGACCAGGATTGGCGAGATCGCGCTCGGTCGCGCCGGCGTGCTGCTGAAGACCGAGGGCGTGGGCGTGACCGTCGCCCCCATCCGCCACGACCCGGACGAGGCCGGGCTGATCGGCGGCGCACGGCTGCTGCCGGCGCGGCTGCTGGCCGAGGCCGATGCGGTGCTGGCGGCCGATCTCGGCGGGACCTCCTTCCGCGCCGGGGTGGTGCTGCCCCGGCTCGGCGTGCGGGGCGACATGGCGGCCGCCGGGGCGTGGAAGCCGGAACGGTGGCGCCATGGACGCACCCGCGTGCATCGCGACCAGGCGGTGGCGCGCCTCGCCGCGCTGCTGGCCGGGCGCGCGCGCGAGGCGAGGGCCGCCGGCTTCCACCTTGCGCCGGTGGCCGCGGTCTGCGCCCCGGGCGTGATCGCGCCTGATGGCCGCATCCGCCGCGGGGCCGAGAACCTGCCCGGCGACTGGCAGGCCGAGGACTTCCACCTGCCGACCGCCCTGGCCGCCGCCCTCGCCGAGGAGGGCGAGGCGGGGATGGAGGTGCTGCTGCACAACGACGCGGTGGCGCAGGGCCTGTCGGAAGCGCCCTTCCAGCGCGACGTGGCACGCTGGGCGGTGCTGACGATCGGCACCGGGCTCGGCAATGCCCGCTTCACCAACCTTCCGTCACGGGGGTGACGCCCGGCGGCCCGCCAGCGCCCGCACGCAGTCGGTAAAGGCCGCGAGGTCCGACCAGCGCGCGGCCGCCGGCACGTCGCGCCGCACCAGCAGGCCGCCGGCCTCGTGGATGCCGCCGTCGATCATCAGGTTGTCGGCGAGGCCGAAATCCTCCACCGCCATGTCCTCGGCATCCCGCCAGCGCCCCGCGGCGTCTCGGCGCAGCGCGGGGCCGAGGAAGCCGAGCGTCCGCGGCACGAAATCCGCCGCCACGTTGGAATACCCCGCCACCGCCCTGCCGAGCGCCCGCATGAAGCCGAGCTCGTAGACAGTCCCCGCATCGGCCGACGGCCCGCGGAAGGGCGTGAGGTTGGCGATGATGCCGTCCGCGTCGCGCATATGCGCCTCGTTCCGGCGGTAGATCCACAGCCAGGGCGGCACCTCCCCGCCGGCCGGGTGATCGGGATGGACGTCCACCGGGAAGATGCCGGTCAGGCCATGCGCGGCGCAGATCGCCCGCTTGCGTTCGGCCATCGCCAGGGCATCGGGCAGGAAGACGTCGGGGCCGGCGAGATACACCTTCATGCCGCGACTTTGCCCGACCGGGGCCGGGTTGCGGAATGGGGGGCTTGCCGCCGCCGGCCGGGGCTGGGCGCAATAGCGCGTCAGTCGGGGTGCCCATGGACCTTCAGGCCGAGTACGACAACCGCGCGCGCGTGCCGGACCACCCGCGCCACCTGGCCGCCTGGCAGCGCGACGCCGCCGCCTGGCGCGAGGCCTGCCCGCGGGCGGAACTCGCCCTGTCCTATGGCGAGGGGGAGCGCGAGGCGCTGGACCTGTTCCACCCGGCGGCGGCGGGGGACGCGCCGCTGGCGATGTTCATCCATGGCGGCTACTGGCAGGCGCTGGACCGCAGCTTCGCGAGCCACTGCGCGCGCGGGCTGAACGGGCGGGGCTTCGCGGTGGCGGTGCCGTCCTACGACCTGTGCCCGGCGGCGACGCTGGGCGGGATCGTCGGGCAGCTGCGCGACGCCGCCGCCTTCCTGTTCCGCCGCCACAGGCGCCGAATCCTCGCGGTGGGCCATTCCGCGGGCGGCCACCTGGCGGCGATGCTGCTCGGGACCGACTGGCGCGGCCTCGACCCTGCCCTGCCTGCGGACCTGGTGGCCGCCGCGCTGCCGGTCTCCGGCGTGTTCGAGATCGAGCCCCTTCTGGGCACCACCATCGGCGCGGCCCTGCGCCTGACACCAGCGGAGGCCCGCGCCCTTTCGCCGCGCTTCCTGCCCTCCCCCCGCCGTCCGCTGCACTGCCTGGTGGGCGGGGCGGAAAGCGGCGAGTTCCTGCGCCAGAGCCGCGACTTCGCCGCCGCCTGGGGCGGCACCTTCGAGTCCGCACCCGGCGCCGACCACTTCACGGTGATCGCGCCCTTCGCCGACCCGGCGAGCGCGATCGTTGCCCGTGCGGCGGCACTTGCGCCGCCCTGATGTTTTAAGTGTAAAGTTTCTTCGGGAGACGGAGAGGAACACGGGAATGACGCAGATTCTGAACGGATTCGGCCGCCGCGCCCTGCTCGGCGGCGCCGCGCTCGGCACCGGCGCGCTGGCGATGCCCCCCGTGCTCCGCGCGCAGGGCGCACCGGTGCGGATCGGGCTCGTCGCCGTGCTGACCGGGCCGCAGGCCGCGCTCGGTACCCATCTGCGCGATGGCTTCCAGCTCGGCATGCGCCACCTCGAGAACCGGCTGGGCGGCCGCGCGGCCGAGGTGCTGGTCATCGACGACGAGCTGCGCCCGGACGCCGCCGTGACCAAGGTGCGCGCGGCGCTGGAACGCGACCGCTGCGACTTCATCGTGGGCGTCGTCTTCTCCAACATCCTCGCCGCCATCATCCGCCCGGTGACGGAGACGCAGACCTTCCTCATCTCGACCAATGCCGGCCCGTCGCCGATCGCGGGGCGCGGCTGCAGCCCCTTCTTCTTCGCCACCTCCTACGTCAACGACCAGAACCACGCCGTGCTCGGTGCCGCGGCGAATGATGGGGTGGAGGTCGGCGGGCAGAACCGCGTGATCCGCCGCGCCGTCATCATCACGCCGAACTACCAGGCCGGGCGCGACGCCGCGGCCGGCTTCAAGTCCACCTTCCGCGGCGAGGTGCTGGACGAGATCTACGTCCCCCTCACCACCACCGACTTCTCGGCCGAGCTGGCGCAGATCGCGGCGCGGCGGCCAGAAGGGATCTACACCTTCATGCCCGGCGGGCTCGGCGTGCAGTTCGTCCGGCAATACCGCCAGGCGGGGCTGAACATCCCCGTGCTGTCCGCCTTCACGGTGGACGAGGCGGTGCTGCCCGCGCAGGGCGAATCGGCGCTCGGCCTCTTCACTGGCACGACCTGGACCCCCACCCTTCCGAACGAGCAGAATGCCCGCTTCGTGCGCGACTTCGAGGGGCAGTTCGGCTACGTCCCCGCCAGCTACGCGGCCCATGCCTATGACAGCGCCTTCCTTCTCGACAGCGCGGTGCGGCGCGTGGGGGGCAACCTGGCCGACAAGGCGGCGCTGCGCACGGCCATCCGCGCGGCGGAGTTCCGCAGCGTGCGCGGGCCCTTCCGCTTCGGCGCGAACCACTTCCCCGTGCAGGACTTCTGGCTCGCCCGCGTCGGCCGCCGGCCCGATGGCAAGTCCCAGACCGAGCACCTCCGCAAGGTGTTCGAGAACGCGACCGATCCCTTCGCGGCGGAATGCCGGATGCCGGCCGGCTGAGGCGCCGGCCCCCTGCCCGTCCCGAAGGTCCTGAACGCCCGCCCCCGCATCCGCGGGGGCGGGTGGCGAGGCACGCGCCCATGACCACGCAGCTTCTCCTGATCCAGGCGCTGAACGGCCTCCAGCTCGGCATCCTGCTGTTCCTGATCGCGGCGGGCCTCACGCTGGTCTTCGGCGTGATGGACTTCATCAACCTGGCGCATGGCGTGCAGTACATGCTGGGCGCCTACCTGGCCGCCTTCTTCGCGGCGCAGACGGGCAGCTTCTGGATGGCGCTGGTCCTTGCCCTCCCCGTGGCGCTGGCGGTGGGGCTTGTGCTGGAATTCCTGGTCTTCCGTCACCTCTACGACCGCGACCACCTCCAGCAGGTGCTGGCCACCTTCGGCGTCATCCTGGTGCTGAACCAGGGCGTGAAGTGGCTGTTCGGGGCGGCGCCGCTGCAGGTGCCGATGCCGGGTGCGCTGACCGGCGGCATCCGCCTGATGGAGGGGCTGCTCTACCCCACCTACCGCATCGCCATCATCGCGGGCGGGCTGGCGACGGCCGGCCTTCTGTGGTGGCTGGTGGAGCGGACGAAGGTGGGGATGCTGGTCCGCGCGGGCGCGACCAATGCGCCGATGGTCGCCGCGCTCGGCGTCGACATCCGGCGGCTGTTCATGGTGGTGTTCGGCTTCGGCGCGATGCTGGCGGGCTTCGCCGGGGTGCTGGCGGCGCCGATCCTGTCGGTCGAGCCGGGGATGGGCGACAACCTGCTGATCCTCGCCTTCGTGGTCATCGTCATCGGCGGCATCGGGTCCATCCGCGGCGCCTTCCTGGCGGCGCTGCTGGTCGGGCTGGTGGAGACGCTGGGGCGGTCGCTGGTGCCGGACCTGATGCGGCTGTTCCTCTCGCCGTCGGAAGCGCGGCAGGTCGGCGCGGCCATCGCCTCGATGCTGGTCTACATCGCCATGGCGGCGATCCTGGCCTTCCGCCCCGCGGGGCTGTTCCCGGTGCGGGCGGGCTGATGCGGACGATCCGGGCGGAGCTTCCGGCGCTGCTGCTGCTCGGCGCGCTCGGCGTCGCGCCTTTCGTCGGCTTCGGCGAGGGCTACATGCTGACGCTGCTGGCGCGGACCATGATCCTGGCGATGGCCGCCGTCTCGCTCTCGTTCCTGGTGGGGGGCGCGGGGTTGGTCTCGATGGGCCATGCGGCGATGCTGGGCTTCGGGGCCTATGCGGTGGTGATCCTGGACGATGCGCGGGTGGTGGAGGCGGCGGTGGTGCTGCCCGCGGCGATGGCGGCGGCGGCGGCCTTCGCGCTGGCCACCGGCGCGGTCGCCATCCGCACCAGCGGCGTCCACTTCATCATGATCACGCTGGCCTTCGGGCAGATGGCCTTCTTCACCGCCAGTTCGCTCGCCGGCTATGGCGGGGATGACGGCTACACGCTCTATGCCCGGACGCAGGTGGCGGGCGGGCGGCTGCTGGAGGACCGGCTGGTCTTCCATTTCGTCTGCCTCGGCGCGCTCGCGGCCACCTGGCTGGTCTGCCGCGTGCTGCTGGCGTCCCGCTTCGGCCGCGTGCTGCGCGCGGCGAAGGGCAACCCGCTGCGCGTCCGGGCGCTGGGCTTCAACCCCTATCCTTACCAACTGGCCGCCTATGTCATCGCGGGCGCCATCGGCGGGGCGGCGGGGTTCCTCTTCGCCAATGCGACGGAATTCGTCGCCCCGGCCTACATCTCCTGGCAGAGGTCGGGGGAGTTGCTGTTCATGGTCATCCTCGGCGGGCTCGCGGGGCTGCATGGCGCGGTCGTCGGCGCGCTCGGCTTCGTGCTGCTGGAGGAGTGGCTGAGCCACCGGTGGGAACACTGGCGCATCGTCTTCGGCGTGCTGCTGATCCTGGCCGTGCTCTACCTGCCCGGCGGCCTGTCCGGCCTGCCCGCGCAGGTCGCGAAGGCGCTGCGGCGATGAAGGCGCCGCTGCTGTCCCTGCGGAACCTCCGCAAGCATTTCGGCGGGCTGGCGGTGACGGACGACGTCTCTCTCGATGTCGCGACCGGCGAGATCCATGCGGTGATCGGCCCGAACGGCGCGGGCAAGACGACGCTGATCAACGAGGTCAGCGGCGTGCTGCCGGTGGATGGCGGCAGCATCACCTTCGACGGGCGCGACATCACCCGCCTGCCGCTGCACCGCCGCGCGCGGCTCGGCCTCGCGCGGTCCTTCCAGATCACCTCCGTCATCCCGGCCTTCACCGCGCTCGAGAATGCGGCGCTGGCGGTGCAGGCGGGCGCGGGGTCCTCCTTCCGGTTCTTCCGCCCGGCGGCGTCGGAGGCGCGGCTGAACGGGCCGGCGATGCAGGCGCTCGATGCCGTGGGGCTCGCCGCCCGCGCCGGCGTGCCGGCCGGCGCGATGAGCCATGGGGAGAAGCGGCAGCTGGAACTGGCGATCGCCCTGGCCACGCAGCCCCGCCTGCTGCTGCTCGACGAACCGCTGGCCGGCGCCGGGCCGGAGGAGACGGAGCGGCTGGTCGGCATCCTCCGCGGCCTCGGGTCCCGCTACGCCATCCTGCTGGTCGAGCATGACATGCAGGCGGTCTTCGCGCTGGCCGACCGCATCTCCGTCCTGGTCTATGGCCGCGTCATCGCCACCGGCACGCCCGCCGCCATCCGCGCCAATGCCGAGGTCCGCAGCGCCTATCTCGGCGAGGACGAGGCGGTGCCATGCTGAGGCTGGACCACGTCGCCGCCGGCTATGGCGGCAGCCAGGTGCTGTTCGACCTGTCGCTGGAGGTCGGGCCGGGGGAGGTGGTGACGCTGCTCGGCCGCAACGGCATGGGCAAGACCACGACGGTGCGCGCCATCATGGGCCTGCTGCCCTCGGTCGGCGGGCGGATCTGGGGCGGCGAGGTCCGCATCGACGGCGCCGTCGTCTCCGGCCTGCCGCCGCACCGGGTGGCACAGCGCGGGCTGGGTCTGGTGCCGGAGGGGCGACAGGTCTTCCAGACCCTGACGGTGGAGGAGAACCTGCTGGCCACCGCCGCCCACCGCGGCCCCGGCGCGCCGCGCTGGACGCTGGAGGCGGTCTATGCCGTCTTTCCGCGCCTGCGGGAACGCCGGGCCAATCCGGGGGCGAAGCTGTCGGGCGGGGAGCAGCAGATGGTCGCGATCGGCCGCGCGCTGATGACCAACCCGCGCCTGCTGATCCTGGACGAGGCGACGGAGGGCCTCGCCCCGCTGATCCGGGCGGAGATCTGGTCCGTGCTCGCCGGGCTGAAGGCCGAGGGACAGGCCATCCTGCTGATCGACAAGAACCTGTCGGCCGTGCTGCGCCTGGCGGACCGGCACACGGTGATCGAGAAGGGCCGCACCGTCTGGACCGGCACGAGCGCGGCGCTGGAAGCCGCGCCGGAGATCCGCGACACCCATCTGCACCTGTAAACCCTTTACGATTTTACGCGCCGTCCTGAGAAATGCCTCACAGGTTTCGCCGCGGTGCAGCATCGCCGCCGTTCAACCGCGGCCCCCTTCGTCGCTATTCCTTCTGCAACGCAGGAGGACCCATCCGATGACGCAGACGACCCGCCGCAGCCTGCTCGGTCTCGTGCTTGCCGCGCCCCTCGCCAGCCCGGCGCTGGCCACGCCCTGGCGCCCGGACCGGCCGGTGGAGCTTGTCGTGGGCTTCGCGCCGGGGGGCGGGACGGACATCGTCGCACGGCTCTTCGCCCGGCACCTGGAGACGCGGCTCGGCCAGCCCATCACCGTGGTGAACCGCCCCGGCGCGTCGAGCGAGGTGGCGCTGACCTACGTCTCGCGCGCCAGGCCGGACGGGCAGGTGCTGGGGCTGACCAACATGCCGTCCTTCGTCACCGTCCCGGTGGAGCGCCGGGCGCAGTACACCCTCGACAGCTTCGCCTTTCTCGGCAACATCATGACCGACCCGACCGGGGTGATGGTGCGCGCCGACAGCCCGATCGCGGATGTGCCGGACCTGGTGAACCGCGCGCTTGCGGCGCCGGAGGAGATCGTCGTCTCCACCTCCGGCATCGGCACGGACGACCATCTGATGATGGTGCTGATCTCCGCCCTGACCGGGGCGCGCTTCACGCTGGTCCACTACACCGGCGCGCCGATCCAGCGCGCGGCGCTGCTGGGCGGGCAGGTGCAGGTCAACTGCGTCTCGATCGGGGAGGTGATGCCCGACCCGCGTGGGGTGCGCTTCATGGCCCATGGCGGTGCCGCCACCAGCCGCTTCGCGCCGGAGACGCCGACCTTCCGCAGCCTCGGGCTCGACTTCGAGATGTATTCGGAACGCGGGCTGGTGGTGCCGAAGGGCACGCCGGACCGCATCCTCGGCCGGCTGCGGGACGCGGTGCAGGAAGCGGCGTCCGACCCCGCGACGGTGCAGAGCTTCGCCGCGCAGTTCATCGAGCCGGTGCTGGAGCCGGGGCCGGTCTGGGAGGCGCGGATGCGCTCCACCCAGCAGCAATACGCCGATCTGTGGCGCAGGACGCCCTGGATCAGCTGATCCGGGCAGCGCACGCGGAAAGGGCGGGCAGGCGCCGCATGGCCCCTGCCCGCCCCGATCCATTCCCGCCGCCCGCGCTATTCGGCCGCGGCGGCGCTCTCCTCCTCGCCGGCCAGCATCGCGTTGGCGAGGCCCGCGGCCTGGGCGCGGATGCGCTTCTCGACGCTTTCGGCCATGGCGGCGTTGTCGCGCATGAACTGCTTCGCGTTCTCGCGCCCCTGGCCGATGCGCTGGCTGTCGCAGCTGAACCAGGCGCCCGACTTCTCGACGATGCCGGCCTTCACGCCAAGGTCGATCAGCTCGCCCACCTTCGAGATGCCTTCGCCATACATGATGTCGAAATCCACCTGACGGAACGGCGGCGCCATCTTGTTCTTCACCACCTTCACGCGGGTCTGGTTGCCCGTCGTGGTCTCCCTGTCCTTGATGGAGCCGATGCGGCGGATCTCCATCCGGACCGAGGCGTAGAACTTCAGTGCGTTGCCGCCCGTCGTCGTCTCCGGGTTGCCGAACATGACGCCGATCTTGAGCCGGATCTGGTTCAGGAAGATCAGCAGCGTGTTGGACCGGCTGACGCTGCCCGTCAGCTTCCGCAGCGCCTGCGACATCAGCCGGGCGTGCAGGCCGACATGGCTGTCGCCCATCTCGCCTTCCAGCTCGGCGCGCGGCACCAGGGCGGCGACGCTGTCCACCACCAGCACGTCCACCGCGCCCGACCGCACCAGCGTGTCGCAGATCTCAAGGGCCTGCTCGCCCGCGTCGGGCTGGCTGATCAGCAGGTTGTCCACGTCCACGCCGAGCTTCTTGGCATAGCCGGGGTCGAGCGCGTGCTCGGCATCGATGAAGGCGCAGGTGCCGCCGCGCTTCTGCGCTTCCGCGATGGCATGCAGCGCCAGCGTGGTCTTGCCCGAGCTTTCCGGCCCGTAGATCTCCACGATGCGGCCCTTGGGCAGGCCGCCGATGCCGAGCGCCAGGTCGAGCCCGAGCGAGCCGGTGGACACCACCTCGATCTCGGCATCCGCGGCCTTGTTCCCCATCCGCATGATGGAGCCCTTGCCGAAGGCCCTTTCGATCTGGCTCAGCGCGGCATCCAGCGCCTTCGTCTTGTCCATGGGGCGAACTTCTCCCGCTTCCTGCCGGATATCCGGATCTCAACCATAAGGCGAAACAACTGGCGCAGTCATCGCCAAAGATGAACGCCCCACTCCGGCCCTGCTGCCTGCCGCGCCCCCCCTTTCAGGGGCGCCACAACCGGCGAACCGCTGTCCGGAATATGGTCCAGAACAGCGGTGCCGACAAGAACATTTAGGAAACTTCAGCCTTCCCGGCGGGCAGGATCGCCCGCAATTCCGCGACCAGGTCCGCCAGCCCGTACGGCTTCGGCAGCAGCCGGATCCGCTCCGCCGTCAGGTCCCGTCCCAGCGCGGCTTCGGCATAGCCCGATACCAGCAGCACGGGCAGGTCCGGGTCGCGCAGGCGCAGCGCCTGGGCCAGTTCCAGGCCGTCCGCGCCCGGCATCACCACATCCGACACCAGGGCCAGCGGCCGCGGCGCGCCCCTGTCGAGCAGGTCCAGCGCCTCCTCGGCCGAGCCCGCCGTCAGCACCTCGAATCCGGCGCGGGTCAGGGCGCGTTCCGCCAGCTTCAGCAGCGGCGCCTCGTCCTCCACCAGCAGCACGGGGGCGGTGCAGGTCATGGGCGCCGGGACATGTTCGGGCGATGTCGCGGCGGGGGGCGGGGCGGGCTGCGCGGGCGGGTCCGCCGGGCCGTCATGCCGGGGCAGCCAGATGCGGAAGCGCGTCCCCTCCCCCCGCCGGCTGTCCACCGCGATGAAGCCGCCGGATTGCCGGACGATGCCGTGCACGGTGGACAGGCCGAGCCCGGTGCCGCCGCGTTCCCGCCGGGTGGTGAAGAAGGGCTCGAAGATGCGGGGCAGCAAGTCGGGCGCGATGCCGCCGCCGCTGTCCGCCACCTCCAGCACGGCATAGCGGCCGGGGGGCAGGATCTCCTGCCCGATGGCCTCGGGGCTCAGCACCATCGCGTGCCCCGTCGCGATGCGGAGCGACCCGCCTTCCGGCATCGCGTCGCGCGCGTTCAGCGCCAGGTTCATGATGACCTGGTCCAGCTGCGTGGGGTCGATCCGCACGCGCCGCCCCGGCTCCTCCAGCTCGACAGTCAGGCGCACGCGGCTGCCGAGGAGGCGGCGCAGCAGCCCGCCCATGGCCGCCACCGCCTCGTTCAGCGCCACCACCCGCGGCCGCAGCGCCTGCTGCCGCGCGAAGGCCAGCAGTTGCTTCACCAGCGCAGCGCCCCGCCCGGCGCTTTCCATCACCTGCCGCAGCTCGGCCGAGGCTTCGCCCATCGGGGCGCGCGCCAGCGCCGCTTCCGCGCTGCCGGCGATGGCGGTCAGCAGGTTGTTGAAGTCGTGCGCGATGCCGCCCGCCAGCGCGCCGACCGATTGCAGCCGCGCCGCCGCCGCCCCTTCCGCCGTGTCGCGCGCGGCCGCCACCGGGGTCACGCGGAGGATGCCGCCGACCCCGTCCTCGTGCAGCGGCCGCCGGTCGAGCATGACGCGCGGCGCGCCCGCCGCGGCGAGCGAGGCTTCGACCTGCCGCCCCGCATCCAGCGCCGCCGCCACCCCGTCGCGGATGTCCGCGGCGACGAGCTGCGACATCGGCATGCCTTCCCGCAGCGGCATGGTCGGGCCCGCCACGCGCGCCAGCTCCGCGTTCCACACCAGCATGCGGTCCTCCGCATCCAGCAGCGCGAGCCCGGGCGAGGCGGCTTCCAGCACCCCGCGCAGCAGCGGGTCGATGCGCGGCTCCGGCGGGCGGCCGCGGCCGAGCAGCCATGCTTCGAGGCCACGGCGCTGTTCTGCCATCCGGCGCATCCCCATGCTTGTCGTTTCGCAGATGTGATGTGTGCAGACGGGGCACACAACCCTCGATGGAAGGTTGGACTCACCGCACACGGCCCGGCACCCTCCTCCAGACGAAGGCGATGATCTCCGCGACCGCCTGGTAGTGCTCCGCCGGGATCTCCGCGCCGAGTTCCAGGCGGTGCAGCGCGCGGGCGAGCGGCGGATTCGCCACCAGCGGCACGCCCGCCGCCTCGGCCGCCGCGCGGATGCGCGCGGCCACCGCATCCACGCCCTTCGCGACAAGCTGCGGCGCGGCGTCGCCCCCTTCGTAGGACAGCGCCACCGCGTAGTGCGTCGGGTTGGTGATGACGACCGCGGCCTTCGGCACCGCCGCCAGCATCCGCCGCCGCCCGCGGCTTTCGCGGATCTGCCGGCGGCGGGCGCGCAGCATCGGGTCGCCTTCCGATTCGCGCGCCTCCTCCTTCAGCTCCTGCCGGCTCATCCGCAGCATGCGGAGATGGCGGAACCGCACCCACAGCAGGTCCAGCAGCGCCACCGCCGCGAAGGCCACCAGCGCCGCCAGCATGAGCCGGAGCGCGATCCACCCCGCGCCGCCCAGCATCGCCGCCGCCGGCTGGTGCAGCGCCGCCTGCAACGCCGCGACATCGCCCATCGCGTGCCACAGCGCCGCGCCGACGAGGCCGAGCTTGACGAGGCTGCGGAGGAACTCCGCCAGCCCCTCCACGCCGAAGATCCGCCCGAGCGCCGCCATGGGGCTGATCTTCGCCAGGGTCGGCGCCAACGGCTTCGCGGATACCAGGCCGCCCGTCTGCACCAGCGTCGCCGCGACCGCCCCCGCCGCCGCGGCGCCGGCCACCGGCAGAACCAGCAGCGCCGCCAGCCACAGCAGGTGCAGCGCGGCGTCGCCCATGGCCAGCGCATGCGACCCTTCCAGCACGCCCCGCATCGCCCGCATCAGGTCCCGCCCGAGCAGCGGAAGCACCAGGAAGGCGGCCAGCGTCGCGCCGCCCAGCGCCGCCCATCCCACCACCTCGCGCGAGAGGGCGACCTGCCCCTCGGCGCGCGCGCGTTCGATCCGCCGCGGCGTCGCGGCTTCCGAACGCTCGGCGGCGCCGCCTTCCTCCTCTCCCGCCACGGCTCAGCGCAGCCCCGGAAGGTTGGACAGCGTATCGCGCAGCGCGGCCTCGAAGGCGAGGATCATGGGCGGCGCGAGCAGGCCGAGCAGCGCGAGCCCGGCCAGGATCTGCCCCGGCACCGCCACGAAGAAGGTCTGCACCTGCGGCGCGAGCCGCGCGAGCAGGCCGAGCGCGACGTTCAGCGCCACCGCCCCCACCACGAAGGGCGCAGCGAGCCGCAGCGCCAGCGCGACGCTGTCCGCCCCGGCCCGCGCAACGGCCGCGGCCGCCGCGCCTGCCGGGAAGGGGTCGCCCGCCGGCAGCACTGCATAGCTTTCCACCATCGCGCGCAGCGCCACCCCGTGCAGCCCGGTGGCGAGCACGAGCACGGCCGCCAGCAGCGCGAAGGCGCGCGACAGAGCCGTGCCGCCCTGCCCCAGGGCCGGGTCCGCCACCAGCAGCGAGGCGAGGCCGACCAGCACCGCGACCAGCTGCCCCGCCATGGCGAAGGCCAGCATCGCCACCCGCGCCAGGCCGCCGAGCCAGAGGCCCACCACGACCTCCCCCACCACCATCTGCAGCGCCGCCGCCGTATCGTCAGGTGCCGCCGGCAGGACGGGCGCGACAGCGGGGAACAGCAGCGCAACCAGCGCCAGCCCGAGGCCGAGTCGCAAAGGCGCGGGCAGCTCCGCCTCCCCCAGCCCCGGCAGCAGCATCACCGCGGCCCCCAGCCGCGCGAAGACCAGCATCGCCTGGAAGGCGAGGCCTGGCAGCGCGTCCAGCAGCGCCTGGTCGGCCGCGGTCACCGCGAAGGCCGGCGGGGGCGGGCGCACGCCCTCATGGCGCGCCGCCGATGGCGACCATCCGGTCGAACAGCGTCTCCGTCCAGCCGCGCATCACCGCGACGGTAAAGGGGCCGAGCAGCAGCATGAGCGCGCCGCCGACGACGAGTTTCGGCAGGAAGGCGAGCGTCGCCTCCTGAATCTGCGTCAGGGCCTGCAGCAGCGACACGGCGAGCCCGATGGCGAGCACCGCGAGAAGCGGCGGGCCCATCACCTGGAGCGACACCCACAACGTCTCGCGCAGCGCCTGCGCGAGGGCTTCCTCGGCCATCCTGGCCCCTCCCCGCCGGCGGCGCGACGCGCCCTTCAGACCGGCATCCGCATCACGTCCTGATAGGCGGCCACCACGCGGTCCCGCACCGCCACGGTGGTCTGCAGGGCCAGCTCCGCGCGGCTGATCGCCAGCACCGCCTCCGTCACGCCGCCCTGGCCGAGCATGGCGGCGGTGGAGGCCGCCTCCGCGCTGCGGCCGATCTGCACGCCCTGCTCCATCGCGCGCTGGACCAGGCCGCCGAAGCCGCCCTCCGCCTGCGCACCGCCGGCGGATGCGGCGCGATAGGCCGCCGCGGCGGCCGCCGCGACGCCGCCGAGCGCGGTCACCGCAGCGCCTCGATCGCGCGGGTCAGCATCCCGCGCGTGGTCTCCAGCACGGAGAGGTTGGCGCTGTAGCCGCGCTGCGCCTCGCGCATGTCCATCACCTCGACCAGGCTGTCCACATTGGGCGTCTTGACGTAGCCGCGCGCATCGGCGGCCGGGTGGCCGGGGTCGTAGCGGGTCGGGAACTCGCCCGCCTGCGTGCCGATGCGGGAGACGCCGACCGTCTCCACCCCCATCGCCCGGTCCAGCCGGTTCGCGAAGGCGACCGTGCGGCGGCGATAGGGATCGGCGCCCGGCGCTTCCCCCGTGCTGTCGCGGTTGGCCAGGTTCTCGGCCACCACCCGCAGCCGCGTCGACTGCGCCGCCATGCCGGCGGCGGAAATCCGCAAGGCGCGATCAAGGTCCATGCCAGCCATCCCCGTCCATGCCCGCCGCCTCAGCGGCCGAGCGTCATGCGGAACATCCCGCTGAAGCTGCGATGCACCGCCATCGCCAACGCATGCGCCGTGTCCGTCTCCGCCACCCGCATCGCCTCGCGGTCGAGCGAGACGGCGTTGCCGTTCGGCGCCGCTTCCGGCACGCGCCGCTCCTCCCGCGCGCCAGCGGCGGCGCCCGGCCGGCCGGCCAGGTGCGCGGCATGGCTGCGCGCCAGCGCGGCCTGCTGCACCTGGTCGAGCCGCGCGCGGAAGGGCGACAGGTCGCGCGGGCGGTATCCGGGCGTGTCGGCATTGGCGATGTTCTGCGCCAGCACCGCCTGCCGCCGGTCGAGCCAGCCGAGACGGCGTTCGGCCAGCGCCAGCATCCGGTCCCCGCTGCGGGCCTCGCCTCCTCCTCGCCATGCCGGTGCGGTCGCGTCCATGCGCCGACCATGCAGCACCGCAGATGAAGGAAGCGTTGAGGCCGGGCGCGTGAAGGAAGCCTTCATCGGTGCCGGACTATCCAGGCCGCATGCGCGAACCCTCCGCCGGATCCGGGACTCCCCGGCCCGAAGCCGACCCCGCCCAGGCGGTCCATGCCCGGGCCGTCCGCGCCGCGATCGAATCGCTCGACGGCACCGTCGCGATCGCGCGCGCGCTGGTGGAAGGCGGGAGGCGGGTCGACCTTGCGGGGCTCGACCGCGACGCGACCGCGCTCTGCGCCGCGGTGATGGCGCTGGAACCCGACAGCGCGCGGGACCTGCGCCCCGCCCTCGAGGCGCTGCTGCGTCAGGTCGACGCGCTGATCGCCGAGATGGCGCGTCGCTGACCGCCGCTCCCCCTTCCCGTCGCTCCAGGATGGAGTCGCCATGCCCGATGCCCTTTCTCCCGCCACGCTGCTGACCGCGGCGGCCGCGCTGGCCGCCGTGGTCGGCGCGCTGGTCCTGCTGCTGCGCGGCCTTCGCGCGGCGGCGTCCCGCCGCGGCGCGGGCCGCTGCCTCGCGGTGGAGGAAGCGGTGGCGCTCGATTCGCGGCGGCGCCTGGTGCTGGCGCGCTGCGACGGGCGCCGGCTGCTGCTGCTCACCGGCGGGGCGCAGGACGTGGTGGTGGGCTGGGTGGACGGGCGCGGGGCATGATGCGCGCCGCCCTCCTTCTCCTCCTCCTGCTTCCGGTGCCGGCACTGGGGCAGAGCGTGAGCATCGACCTCGGCGCGGGCGGGGGCGCCGGCACCACGGCGCGGCTGATCCAGCTGACGGCGCTGATCGGCCTCGTCTCCCTCGCGCCGTCGCTGCTGGTGATGGCGACCGCCTTCGCGCGCATCGTCGTCGTGCTCGCGCTGCTGCGCAGCGCGCTCGGCGCGCCCGCCATCCCGCCGAACCCGGTGCTGATCGGGCTGGCGCTGTTCCTGACGCTGTTCGTCATGGAACCCGCGCTCGTCGCCTCGTGGGAGGCCGGCATCCGGCCGATGGCCGAGGGCCGCATCGGCGAGGTCGAGGGCCTGCGCGCCGCGGCCGAGCCCTTCCGGCGCTTCATGGCCGCGCAGGTGCGCGACGCCGACCTCGCGCTGTTCCTCGACCTTGCCGGCCTGCCGCAGGCGGCGGCGGAGCAGGCGCCCTGGCGGGCGCTGACGCCCGCCTTCATGGTGGGTGAGCTGCGCCGCGCCTTCGAGATCGGGTTCCTGGTCTTCCTCCCCTTCCTGGTGATCGACCTGGTTGCGGCAAGCGTGCTGATGTCGCTCGGCATGATGATGCTGCCGCCGACGGTGGTGGCCCTGCCCTTCAAGCTGGCCTTCTTCGTGATGGTGGATGGATGGCGGCTGGTGGCGGGCAGCCTCGTGCAGGGATTCGCCCCCTAGACCGGCCCTCGACCGCGACGGGGAAGCCAGGGCGGGGAGAACCGTGCCATGCTGCGTGCGGCAATCTCCGGGAGGGACGGCGCATGATCTTCAGCACCACCAGCGGCATCGAAGGCCGCGAGGTCGACCGCTATCTCGGCATCGTGTTCGGCGATGCCGTGCTCGGCGTGAACGTGTTCAAGGACTTCCTGGGCGGGCTGCGCGACATCGTCGGCGGCCGGTCCGGCACCTATGAGAGGGAACTGGCCACGGCGCGGGACACGGCGATGGCGGCGCTGACCGAACAGGCGCGCGCCGTCGGTGCCGATGCCGTGATCGGCATCGACATCGACTACGAGGTGCTGGGCAGCAACAACGGGATGCTGATGGTCAGCGCCTCCGGCACCGCCGTCGCGCTGAAGGGCGCCGCGCCGCAGGCCGCCTCCGGCCCCTGGGGTGCGCCGCGCGGCTGAAGGTCAGCCGCGGGGCAGGTGCATGGAGATGTAGGGCGGCAGCTCGAAGGCGGCGTGGTGGACCTCCGGCGTCCAGTAGCGCGTCGTCTCCAGCACGCCGGCGACATCGGCGCGGCGGCGGATCTCCTCCACCGGCACCCGGCGGCAGTCCGCATCCTTCGCGGCCCAGCCGAGCGTCATGAAGCCGCCGACATAGGTCGGCACCGCGGCGACATAGGCGAAGACGTCCGGGAAGGCCTTCGCGCGGCGCTGAGAGGTCTCGCGCAGTTCATCCGCCTGCATGAAGGGCACGCCGCACTGGTTCACCACCAGGCCGCGATCGGTCAGCAGCCGCGCGCAGTTGGCGTAGAACTCGTCGGTGAACAGCACCTCGCCCACGCCGATCGGGTCCGTGCTGTCCACGATCACCACGTCGTAGCTGCCGGGTTCGGCCTGGCGGACATGGTCGATGCCGTCGCCGACGATCACCCGCGCCCGCGGGTCGGTCCAGGCATCGCCGCCGATTCCGGGCAGGTGTTCCTTCGCAAGGCGGATCACCTCGCCGTCGATCTCCACCATCGTCGCGTGCTCCACCGTGCGGTGCTGCAGCACGCGCTTCAGCACGCCGCCGTCCCCCGCCCCGATGATCAGCACGCGCCGCGCCGCGCCATGCGCCAGCAGCGGCACATGGGCCAGCATCTCCTGGTAGACGAACTCGTCCGCCTCGGTGATCTGCACGACGCCGTCGAGCATCATGACGCGGCCATGGCCGTGGCTTTCGAACACCAGGATGTCCTGGAACTCCGACTTCACGCGCGCGAGCTCCCGCTTCACCAGGAAGCGCTGCCCCCATTCGGCGTAGAGCGTCTCGTTCACCCAGTCCCCGCTGGTCATCCCTGGTCCCCCGCATGCGAAACGGGCGGGCCTTGCGGCCCGCCCGTGATGGTCACCCGGCCGCGCGGCCGTGCGTCAGCCGATCAGGCCGCGCTTGTGCTCGGCCAGCTGCACGCGCTCCGGCAGGAAGCCCTTCTTCAGCGCCGCGAGCGCCTTGTAGGGATCGCAGTCGCCGCAGACGAAGATGTCGAGCGCGGCGTAGTCCCGCTCCGGCCAGGTGTGGATGGAGACGTGGCTTTCCGCCAGCACCAGCACGCCGCTCACGCCGCCATTGGGCGAGAAGTGGTGGAAATGGCCGTGCAGGATCGTCGCCCCCGTCGCCAGCGCGCCTTCGCGCAGCACCGCGTCGATGTGGTCGGGGTCGTCGAGGTTGGTGGCGCCCCACAGGTCGATGATGAGATGCGTGCCGGCATAGCGGATGCCGTTGCGGTGGATGAAGTAGTCCTTCGTCTCCGCCGAGCGGATCTCATCGGTCTGGGCGTCGCTCGGCAGATCCGAGACCATCCCCAGTTGGACGAGAGCTTCCATAGCCTGGGCTCCTTCCAGCCAGCAGATGACCTTGGTGGCCGCCAGATCGCGGCACCTCGTGGGGTCAACGGCGCGCGCATATGGGGCAAGGGGGGCTGGGGCGCAAGCGCAAATCGCCCCCTTGGGCCGCAAAAATCGCTTGTGCCCCCCGCAAGGGACGCGACGCTTCGCCTGCCGCCCCCCGGGGGCGGCCGGTGACTTATCTTGCGACCGGGGCCGGTTCCCGCAAGCCGTCCAGTCTGGAAGGCAGCACGCGCGCGAACTCAAGCTCCTGCCGCAGCCTCGGCAGGTCCGCGACGCCGTCGAGTCGGCCTGCGGTGAGCAGCGCGAAGACATCGCCCATGGCGCCGCCGGCCATCCGCGGCGACTCCGCCTGCCGCAACGCGGCCAGCGCCCCGTCCTCCCCCGCCAGCGCCAGCAGCGCGGCATGGCGCCCGACCAGGCGCTGCTGTGCCTCGTCCAGCGCGGCCGGCCGCGCCGGCAGCGCGACGGCGAGATGCGCGCCGAGCACGGCCGCGGCCCCCGCCCAGTCCCGTTGCGCGGCCAGGAACTCGGCGAATTCCGGTGCGACCTCCGCGCCCGCGTCGCGATAGCGCAGCGCCGCCTCGGCCACCGAGCCCCCCCGGGCCAGCGCCCGCGCCTCGGTCAGCGCGCGTTCCTCCGCCAGCGCCGGTGGCAGCCCCGGCGCCGCGGTGTCCGCCAGCGCCGCCCGCGCGCCGGCCGGGTCGCTCGCGCCGAGC